>DATFWL010000318.1:0-8901 GCA_035259385.1 Vicinamibacterales bacterium
CCAGCCGGCGATTCTCGCGCCCACCCGTCCATCAGGCAGGCGCGCGCAGGTGAACGTGGTGCGGCGCGGGTCGATGTGCTGGCGGAACGCCGCCGCGGCCGTCACGAGCTTGAACGCCGACCCCGGCGGGTACAAGCCGTAGCGCGCGCGATCCAGGAACGCTTCGGCCGCGCTGTTCGATCCATCCGCCGATGGCCACGGATAACTGGCGCTCGCCATCAGCTCGCCGCTGTCCGGATCGAGCACCACGGCCGCAGCTTTGCCTGCGGTCTTCTGTGCGTAGGCGGCGACGATGTCGGCGACGCGAAGCTGAAGGTTCGCATCGATCGTCAGGTGCACGTCGTGCGGCTGTCGAAAGCGTGTCCACGCCGGATGGTCGGGAGCGTAGCGATGCCGCAATGCCGGGAGGATGTCGCGGTAATCGCGCCTGATCGTCAGCATCGGGTGGCCGGCGGAATCGATCGTGTGAACGATTTCGGCATGGTCGTCGAAGCCGCGCAACTGACTCTCCTCGTCGCGCTCGATGTACGAAGAATTGGACGCGGTCCAGTTGAGGTGCGTGCGCGCATCGCCGAGGAGATGGAACGCCGCGCCCCCGAGCGGATAGCACCGTTCGCCAGCCGTCGGACACGCCTCGTCGAGCGACACGCC
The DNA here is from genome assembly GCA_035259385.1 of Vicinamibacterales bacterium. Classification (GTDB taxonomy): domain Bacteria; phylum Acidobacteriota; class Vicinamibacteria; order Vicinamibacterales; family CAVVIG01; genus QHWK01. The sequence goes on from DATFWL010000318.1 coordinate 652, forward strand.
GAGCGCCGCATAGGTCGGACGTGCCTCCGCAATCACCCGCGGGTCGTCGGTCGCGAGCGGCAGGCCGTGGCGATCGTAAATCGTGCCGCGCGGCATCAGCCGGACGATGTCGAGCACACGCGGGTTGTAGACGTAACGTCGGCCGCCGTCGGCTTGAATGCCGAGATGGGGCCGGATGATGTAGTCGTCGGCACGGACGATCTGGATGTTGAGCGCCACGGCAAGAAGGGCCAGCGCGAAGGATGCAAGCGACGACCCGAGCCAGATGACCGGAACGCGGAACGGCTCGAGATCTCCCGACGGAAGACGGTCGGCGTGTATCGCGGTCAGCATGCCGACGGCGCAGAAGTTCGCGACCATCGCCGACCCGCCGTAGCTCAGAAACGGCGTCACCACGCCCGTGAGCGGCGTCACGCCGAGGATGCCGGACGCCATGATCAGCACCGGCATGATCAGAAACAGCGTGAGCGCGGTCGCGAGAAAGAAGCCGTAGTCGTTTCGCGCGAGCCGGGCGACGCGGAACCCGCGCCATGCGAGCAGCGCGTAGAGCACGGCGACGAGCAGCAGGCCGGCGGCGCCGAGCTCCTCTCCGATTGCGGCGAGAATCAGGTCGGTGTGGCCCGCCGGCAGGTAGCGCGTGTTGCCGAGGCCAAGACCGGTTCCGACCGATCCTCCGGTGGCGAGCGCCCAGATCGCATGCGTCGTCTGATCGCCGCCTGGAACGGCGTTGTCCCATGGCGATTGCCACATGCCGACGCGCGCTGCAAGCGTCGGCGAGATGTTCAGGCGGTAGCCGACATGGAACCCGAGGATCAGGAGCGCGAGGCCCGCGATCGCCATGCCGACACGCCCGCGCGCGACGGCGTACGCCGCGAGAAAGACACAGCAGAGAAACAGCGCCGGGCCGAGGTCCTTCTGGATGAAGAAGAAGACCAGCGCGAGGCCGACACCGGCCAGGACCGGCAGCACGTACTCGGCGCGCGGCAGGTTCACCCATCGCGTCCATGGCGTACTGCGAAACATCCGGCTGCGAACGTCCCGGAGCACTTCCCACCGGCGCGCGAAGAATCCCGCGAGGAACAGCGCCAGCAACAGACGGATCGCCTCGATCGGCTGCACCGGACCGAGATTGACTTTTGCTCCGCTGGTGCCCGGACCGGAACCGAAGAGGATCAACAGCAGCGACAGCGACAACGCGCCGATGAGCGGCAGGTAGCTCAGCCACATGAAGGCGGCGGCGGCGAAGTCGACGAGCGAAACGGCCATCATGACGGCGACGCCGATGACGGTTCCCTCTGTGACGCGCACGAAGGTGAGGCTGTCCCGCAGCGGATCGGCGCGGCTGAGGAGAACGGCAAAACCGATCGACGTGATCAGATGCACGACGGCGAGGAGGACGGGATCGGTCCGGATGCCGCGCCGTCGCCAGAGCAGCACTGGCGCCTGAAACGCGACGATGTAGATGCATGCGCACAGCACGACTTGCCGCCGGAACTCGCCGCTCGTTCGCACGGTGAACAGCGGCTTCAGCTTCGCGAAATCTGCCGGACTGAAGAGCCGGGCGATGGCGCCGACGTTCGGCAGCGCGCCCGCCTTCTGTCGTTCGTCGCCGAGAAACTGGAACAGCCGCTCGGCAGCAATTCGTCTGTCGTTCGCGTCTGGGACGACCGTTTCCATCGCCGCATCGATCGCGTTCGCGTCGGCGACGGTGTTCAGGTTGATCGGTGCAGGCGCTGCGGCGCGAGTGGAGCTCTCGAACACGATCAGGCGTCCGCCGTACGCCAGCGCAATCGCCAGCATCGCGACGCAGGACGTCGCGGCCATCGACACGACCGAGCGATCGAAGCGACCTGTCCGGCGGCCGGTGCGGTGCGCCTCCCTGTCGACGGCGGCCGTGTAGGTGACGCTCATTGCTGGACGGCCTGCGGCGGCGGCGCCAGTCGCAATCGCGGCGCTGTACGCGGCGGACCGGATAATTCAATGCGCCGGTGTTCAACCTGTTCGAGCCCGCGCTTGGCCACCCGCAGGCTCCGTGACGCGTCGCCGTAGCCGAGGACTCTCGAATACAGATCGATTGCCTGCCGGTACGCCTGCGCCGATCGCAGGAGGTAGTCTGGTTCGGCGGGCATGCCGCTCAGAGTCCGGGCGGCGCGCGCAAAGGCCATCGCCCGCCAGCGATAGCCGTCGGCCAGCTGCACGGTCTCGCGGTCTCCCGCCGTGTAGCCGAGACGTTGCGCCTGCTTCAGCGCGTCGGCGCCGCGATCGACGTCTTCGAGACCGTAGATGAACGTCCGCATCAACCCGAGAAACGGGTCGGGCCAGGCGGGGCAGAGTTCGGCGGCCTCTCGGAATGCGGACACCGCTTCGGTGAATTCGTGCTGCGCCTCGGCGTTTTGCTTGTGCGTCTTCCGTGCCTCGCCGTTGATTCGATGCAGGTGGCCTTCGCAGTAGCGAAGGGCGCCCTTGAGTTGAGCCTCGTTGGGGTTGACCGCCAGCGCCTGCGCGAGCGCTTCACGCGCCATCTTCCACTGCGTCTCTCGAACAGTCGGAGCCGGCGTTCGATAGTTGCCGATGATGCGATCGGCGAGGATCATCGTGCGGCGCGTCAGCGTGTCCTCCAGACTGGCCGTCGTCAGTCCCAGGTTTCGGGAGCCGAGCGCGTGATATCGCTCCCAGAGGCCCCCGATGCCGTCGAGCTCGACTGCCGGCACTTCGGCCTGGAGCCGTTGTGCACGCGACGCGATCATCAGCTCGTATCCGACGCCGAAGAACGCGAGCACGAGAAACGCGGCCAGCACATATCGACGTCCCGAACGGTGCTGCGTCACCGTCTCCGGAAACTCGGCAGCACGAAGGATGACGTGAGTCGGCGAGAACGCTGCTGCACCCGGCGACGGCTCGACCCGCAGCGTTCCTGGCGTTCGGTCGTCTTCCTCCTGCGCAGGCGGCTGTGTGCGCGCCGTCGGTGGCTCATCCTCCTGCGTGCGGTCGGCTGGCCAGCCTTCACGCTCGGCCTGGGTAGTGCGGCCCGACACGACGCGCTCGAGATCTTCGCGAATTTCGCGGGCATCGCCGTAGCGATCGGCCGGACGCGGCGCGAGCAGCTTGGCGACGACCGCCTGCAGAGCCGGCGGACATTCCGCGCCGAGCGGTTCCGGAGGGCGCTGCGATCGGATCCGAAGCTCCAGCCGGCGCGTATCCGGCGCCCGGAACGGCTGGACCCCGACCAGCATCTCGTACAACAGCACGCCGACGGCCCACAAGTCGGAGTAGGTGTCGATCTCGCCCGATTCGAGGCGCTCCGGCGACACATAGGTGAGGCTGCCGAAGTCGTTGCGCGTCACTTTGCGGCTGAGCGAAAGCGCCTTGGCGATGCCGAAGTCGAGGACCTTGACGGTGTCGGCCCAGAGCACCCGGATGTTGCGGGGCTTCAGATCGCCGTGCAGGAGCGAATGAAGTTGGCGTCCGTCGATCGTCGACTCGAAGTCGTGCGCCGCCTCGAGGAACCGACACAGCTGAACGGCGATGTTGACCGCGCGGCCTGGCCGCAGCGCGCCGACCGCGAGGATCTCCGACAGATTCCGGCCGTCGAGATATTCCATCGCGATGTAGAAGTAGCCGCCCGCAGTGCCATGCTCGTACATGACCGGAACGTGCTGGCTGACCCGACAGAGCTGCTCTTGAAGCTTCGCGCCCCAGCGCTCGGCCTCGAGCACTTCCTGCGTGTCCCGGTCCGTTCCGGCAGGAACCAGCTTGAGCGCGACACGACGACCGTCGCGGCTGTCGGTGGCGAAGAAGACGACGGCCATGCCGCCGCGTCCGATCTCGTGGACGATCTCGTACGGTCCGACGCGAACGCGCTGAAAGACCGTCGTCATCAACGCCCCTGCCGGACGCGCGGCATCAGAGGCGACGGCGATCGAACGTCTTGAGCGTCGACGAACCAGTTGTCGCGGTCAAACCTGGCGCGCCCGCCGTCGCTCGGATCGCGAAGACCATCGCGGCCGACGTCCTGGAAGATGTTTCCGGTGAAAAACGGATCGGCGCCTTCGTCGATGATGAACGAGCGACGGACGCGTTCCGACGTGCCGTTCCGCATGAAGGTATTGTGGGCCATTCGCGCCGAAGCGGAGCGGATGGTCAAGGCTGCGCCCGGGTTGTCGTGAACGTCGCTTGCGAGAATAGTGGCAAGCGATGTGCCATCGACGATGATCGCAGCCTTCACAGCGCCGGTGACTTCGATGTCCACCAGTGAGGCCTGTGAACCCCTGATGAGGACACCTGTTCCGAGCGGTGTCGCGGCGTCGCCGACGATCCGGAAGCCGGCGAGTTCGGCGCCCGCCACTCCGGCGGCCACGACCGCGGCGTCGCCCTCGGACGCGGTGCCGGACAACCGAATCGTCGCGGCCCGCGGGACCCGGCTGACAATCCGAACGTTGTTTCTCAGCGTCACCGTTTCGCGGTACTCGCCCGGCGCGACGAGCACGACCGATCCCGGTGCCGCCCGCTCCAATGCTGCGGTAATCGATTGCCCGGGACCGACTGCGATCGTCGCCGCTCGCGCCTCGGCCGGTGCCTTCGCTGGCGTCTGAAACATCGGGGCGAGCGGCCACGGATGCAAGAGCGCCCCGGCGATTGCGGCGGCCGTCAGAGCGATCGCGACGCCGGCCGCCCCGTGGGAAACCTTCATTCGTCGGCGGCGCGGATACCTTTCCGTCGCGCGGTCTTCGACACGCGGCGGACTGGCGACACCGCGCCGCGTGGTCTCCCCGACTGCTCGTGGCTCCCGACCGGCGATCGCTGCGAACCGCTCGCCTTCGACGTAAACGGCGCTCACGTTGTCCTTGCCGCCGGCTGCGTTCGCGGCGTCGATGAGCGCCTTGACGACCAACTCGGGCTGGCCCGCTGCGCCCGTGATGATCTCGTACAGCGCTGACGAGTCGACGAGGTCGGTCAGCCCGTCGCTGCACAGCAGCAGCGCCGCGTCCGGTTCGAACTGAATCTCGCAGACGTCGATGAAGTCCGGATCGTCGGGCTGGTGCGGGTCGGACCCGACGTCGCGATACACCTCGTTGCGCCGCGGATGGCGCATCGCCTCGAGCTCGGAGAGCTCGTTGGAGTCTTCACGCTCGCCAACCGGCGAATGATCGCGGGTGATCTTGTCGACGCGATTGTGGTGGATCTTGTAGAGGCGCGTGTCGCCAACGTGGCCGACCACGGCGAACCGCTCGTCGACGATGACCAGGGTGAGAACGCACGCCATCCCGTTCCAGTCCGGACGCAGTGCTGCGGCGTGATGGATCTCGTTGTTCGCGAGGGTGATCGCTTCTCGTGCGCGATCGGCGAGCGTCCCCGTCTCGCGTTCGAGCCGCGACCGCATCGTCGTCAGCGCGATATCCGCGGCTTTGCCGCCGGCCGCATGGCCGCCGACCCCGTCGATCACCAGGAACAGGCCTCGCGCCACGTCGACGTGAATGCGATCTTCGTTGACGTCGCGGTGCAGGCCGGCGTTGGTGTCGGCCGCTGCCCGAAGCGCTGTCGCCGTCGGCATCGAGTGGTTCACGGCTTTCGGTCCGACTGATAGCACATCCACAGATACAGCCACACCAGCGCGCCACAGGCGAGGAGAAAGACGAAGCGCGCCCAGAGCAGGAGCGCGATCATCGGCGTTTCCGGAAATCGAGGAAGATCGCGCCGGCGAGCCCGATGGTCGCAACGTCGGGCAGCGGCGTCTCGGGTCCGTTCTGGCGTCGTGTCCCGTCGGCGTCGTCGAAGCCTTTCGGCACGTGGCGGCCGTTCAACGTCGTTCCGAGCGTGCTCAGATCGATCAAGAAGAATCGATCGCTCGCCAGGTCGCGGCGGATCCGGGCGTGCTCGCGGGACACATCGGTTGACGAGACGATGCGGAGGTCCACCGGATGTGCGATGCCGCCGCGTCCGATCGTGACGCAGTCCTTGGTCACGTCGTAAAAATGATGACCGGACTCGTCGTCGTATTCGATGCGGCCCAGCGGCGGCGGCGAGGAAGGCGACGAACGGCAGAGGGTACGTTCGATCGTCGTGGAACCCTGCCGCGATTGCACGGTCGCGATCTTGCGAGTCTGCTCGCCGACGCCGAGATCCGGCCGCGCCGGCATCAGCAGCTCGGAATCGACGAGAATGTCCCCTTGTTTCAGTTCGTCGTCGGGATCCGCCAGAAACGTGACGTGCCAGTCGGTGGCCGCATTGCGAACCTGCGTGTCGGGTTCTCTCGCGATGCGGCGGAGCCATCGTCGCGCCGGAGGCCGCGCGTTGATTCGCTGGAGCTCTTCGTCGAGCGCGCGGATGGTCTGTTCGTGCAGAACCGGCACGATCGTCTCCAGCCGCTCGAACTCGGCCGGATGCAGATAGACGGTGTAGCGGCTCGGCGCCAGCGTCGAGTACTTGAGACGCTCGAGATTCCGCCGCATGTTCGCGACGACCGCCTCGATGATGTCGCGCGGGTGGCGCCGCGGCGGCGTTGTGCCGAAGATGCCCACGATCTGAACTGCTCCGGGTAAGATTCGTCGACACTATCGCCGAGTTGGCGGCGCCGAATCTTAGGGAAAGTACAAGGATTCCGCAGGGGCCATCGGCGGAGAGCGCCGTGAGAGCTCGATTCGCGCAGTTCACCATCGATTCCGAGACCCGTCAGCTGCTGAGCGACGGACGTGAACTCCACCTGTCGCCGAAGGCGTTCGACCTGCTGTGCGCCTTGATCGAGACGCGGCCGAAAGTGGTGGAAAAGGCCGACCTTCACGCGCGAATCTGGCGGAACACGTTTGTGGTGGACGCGAATCTCAACATCCTCATCGGCGAGATTCGGCGCGCGCTCGGCGACAGCGTGCAGGACTCGCGGTTCGTCCGAACCGTGCACGGGGTGGGATACGCGTTCTGTGGCACGGCCGCGGACGACCCCCGTCCGCGCACCTCGGGCCGGGCGCTTTTCTGCTGGGTGGTGTGGAACGGCAGGACCTACCAGCTCGCGGAGGGCGACAACATCATCGGCCGCGATCCGCGATGCGACATCTGGCTGGATGCGGACGGCGTCTCGCGCCGCCACGCGGTCATTCGCGTCGACAGCAGCAACCGGCGCGTCAGGATCGAGGACCTGGGAAGCACCAACGGCACGTTCGTCGGCCCCGCTTCGGTCGAGGCTGAAGTCGCGCTCAGCGACGGCGACCTGATTCAGGTTGGTACCGTCGCTCTGACCGTTCGCCTGTGGGCGCCCGACGAGCTGCCCGAAACCAAAAGAATTCGTCGCCGGATCACGTAGCGACTCACCGATTCGAGCTGAGACGTTGCAACACCGTGAACGACTTTTCCCCGCGCGCTGTGGTTCCTGAAAACACGGGGCGTTCCGCGCGGCGTCGTACTACCGGGCCGCCGACTTCGACGAGCGTCCGGTAACTGCGGTCGACCGCCGCGATCGCCGTTTGCACGCCGCAGCACCGGGCCACAAGCCAACTACGATTGCCTCGAACATGTCGATCGTCGGGCGATCCGGTAGATCATCTCCGTTGGCGATGTCTCGGGCGTGCATGAATGTTGGTGGCGGCCGAACCGGCTGGTAAGATGCCACTGCGCTCGGCGCTCCGGCGAGTCAAGTGGTGACGGCAAGCGCAACCACAGACGAAAGGAGGCCCCGTGAGTCCTCGCGTCACACGCCCGATCGTCGCGGCAGGCGGGATCGCAGTCGCGCTGGTCGCGTTGCTCGGCGCCACAGCCCAGCAGAGAGACGTGCCGGGCACCGCTTCCGCAGACGCTCCCGCGCCGCGGACCGCGGACGGCAAAGTGGACTTCTCCGGCATCTGGGACGCCGATCGAAATTTCATCTACGACATTCACGACGCGCTGAAAGACGGCGACGAGCTGCCTCTACAGCCCTGGGCTGAAAAGGTGGCGCGCGAGCGGATGTCTAAAGACGATCCCGAGGCTCAGTGCCTTCCAGCCGGCGTTCCGCGACAGGCGCCGTACCCGTGGCGTATTCTCCAGACGCCGACGCACGTGTTCTTTCTGTTCGAGGGCAACATCCACAGCTATCGTCAGATTTTCATGGACGGCCGGAAGCATCCGGACGATCCCAATCCGACGTGGTACGGCCACTCGATCGGCCGGTGGGAAGGCGACACGCTGGTGGTGGACTCCGTCGGATTCAACGAGAAGTTCTGGTTCGATTTCGCAGGCCACCCGCACACGGAACAATTGCACGTCGTCGAGCGCTATCGCCGT
>DATFWL010000319.1:0-6930 GCA_035259385.1 Vicinamibacterales bacterium
CTTCTTCGTCTACGCCGCCGTCCCGGTGCTCATGGGGATGATCGCGCGCTCGCGATTTCCCGACCTCCCGAACCACGAGCTGGCGCTGCCGATGATCCTGATGCACGGCGTCCCGCCGCTGGTCGGCAGCCTCGGGCTCGCCGCGGTGTTCTCGGCCGAAATCAGCGCCGCCGACGCCGGCCTGTTCATGCTGACCACGTCGCTGTCGCAGGATTTGTACAAGCGATTCCTGAACCCGTCGGCCGACGATCGGCACCTGATGATGGTGACGCGCGGCGCCGCAATCGGCTGCGGCGCGATGGCGGTGCTCATCGCGATCGTGTCGCCGACGATCATCGGCGTCATCGGCCTCTTCTACGCGCTGCTCGGGGTCTCGCTGTTCGTCCCGATTCTGGCGGGCCTTTATTCGCGCCGCGCCGGCACGCCGGAGGCGGCCGCCGCGATCGCCGCCGGCGTGGTGACCATGCTGGCGGTGCAGTTCACGACGGGCGGGCGCGGCGTTGCCGGCGCGTCTCCGGCGCTGTTCGGCATCGCCGCCGCGTCGGCGGGCTTCGCGATCGTGTTTCTCTCACGGATGCGCGCGTATGAGCCTCAGCAAGCTCTTTGATCTGTCGGAAAAAACCGCTGCGATCATCGGCGGCGGATCCGGGATCGGCGAGGCGGTCGCGATCGGCGCCGCGCAGCTCGGCGCCACGGTCGTCGTCCTCGACGCCAACGAGGAGGCGGCGCGCCGCGTGGCGGCGGGCATCGGATCGCACGCGAGCGCGGGCTCGCTCGACATCCGCGACGCCGCGGCCGTGAACGCCCTGCTCGAGAGCGTCGCGCACACGCGCAACGGCCTCGACATCGTCGTCTGTACACCGAGCATCAACGTGCGCAAGCCGATCCTGCACTACGAGGAGGACGAGTTCGATCGCGTCGTCGATCTGAATCTGAAGGGCAGCTTCAACGTGCTGCAGGCAGCCGGGCGCGTGATGACGCGGCAGGGGTCGGGCAGCATCGTCGTCTTCGCCTCGATCCGCGCGCAGGTGGTCGAGCCCGGGCAGTCGGTGTACGCGATGACCAAGGCCGGCATCCTGCAGCTGGTGCGGACGGGCGCCGCGGAGTTCGGTCCGTTCGGCGTACGCGTGAACGCGGTTGGACCGGGCGTGGTCGAGACGCCGCTGACCGCGCCGATCAAGGCGAACGCCGACTGGTTCGAGGCGTATGCGAACAAGAGCGCGCTGAAGCGATGGGCGCGGCCGGACGAGATGGTCGGACCGACGCTGTTTCTCGCGTCGGACGCGGCGAGCTACGTGACCGGGACGATTCTGTTCGCCGATGGCGGATGGACGGCGATCGACGGACGTTTCACGCCGCCGGGGATGTAGGGGCTGGGGACTTGGGGACTGGGGAACTGGGGGACTAGGGGACTGCAGACTGAGGACTGAGGACTGAGGACTGAGGACTGAGGACTGACCTAGCGCCGCACTGGCACGTGTAGGTCCAGCCTTTCAGGCTGGACGCAGGAAACGATGACGACAACCACACAGAGAATCGCGGTCATCGCCGGAGACGGCATCGGCAAAGAGGTGATCCCCGCCGGGATGGCGGCGATCGAGAAAGCGGTTCGCGGCACGGCCATCTCGATCGCGTTCACCGAGCTGCCGTGGGGATGCGAACACTATCTCGCGAGCGGCCGGATGATGGCCGAGGACGCGTTCGAGCAGCTGGCCGGCTACGACGCGATCTACCTCGGTGCGATCGGCGCGCCGGGCGTTCCCGACGGCGTCTCGGCGGCGATGATCCTGCAGATCCGGCAGCGCTTCGATCAGTACGTCAACCTTCGTCCGATGCGCCTGCTGAACGGCATCGCATCGCCGCTCGCGAAGCGGACGCCCGCCGACGTCGACATGATCTGCGTCCGCGAGAACTCGGAGGGCGAGTACTCCGGCGTCGGCGGGCGCATCCATCGCGGCACCGCTCACGAGGTCGCGCAGCAGGTCGGCGTCTTCACGCGCCACGGCATCGAGCGGATCCTCCGCTACGCGTTCGCGCTCGCGGCGACGCGGCCGCGCCGGCTGCTCGCGGGCGCGACCAAGTCCAACGCGCTGACCCACTCGATGGTGATGTGGGACGAGATCGCCGAGATCGTTCGCACCGACTTCCCGGCCGTCGAGTACCGGAAGTATCACGTCGACGCGCTGGCGGCGCGGATGGTCACGCATCCGCAGACGCTCGACGTGATGGTCACCTCGAACCTGTTCGGCGACATCCTCACCGACATCGGATCGGCGATCTCGGGAAGCCTGGGCATCGCGCCGGGCGCGAACATCAACCCGACGCGGGCGCATCCGTCGATGTTCGAGCCGATCCACGGGTCGGCGCCGGACATCGCCGGCCGGGGGATCGCCAATCCGATTGGTGCGATGTGGGCCGGCGCGCTGATGCTCGATCATCTCGGTCATCGCGACGGCCACGATCGCATCCTCGGCGCGATCGAGCGGGTAGTCGCGCGCGGTGCGATCAAGACGCCGGACCTCGGTGGCACGTCGACGACGAGCCAGGTGACCGAGGCGGTCGTCGCGGAGATGTGAACGCGCTCGCGGCGTGCCACGGGATCGCGCTGCGATTCGCGTCACGGAACCGCGACCCCGTCGCACGCGCGGCGGCGCAGGCGGCAACGCGCAGGCTTCAGCCGAGCGTCAGCGGCTGGAGACCGCGTTCGGGACCGACAGCGGATCACGCGCGCGTTGACATCTTCCGAGGGCCATCATCGCTGTGAATTGACCGACGAGAATACTCTTGCCCGAGCGAGAACGGGGGTTTTCACGTTGCTCGATCCACCGCCGGTCACGTTGGCGCGAATCGTCACGTCGAACGGACCCCGGTTCAGACCCGCCAACGTGAACACTGGCAGATAGAACGCTGTGATCGCCTGGTACGCCCGGGCGCAGTCCGTGACTTGCCGGGCCTCGATCCAACGGCCGTTCAACTGACGAATCGTCTCGCACCTGCCCGGCGCCATCAACGGGCGAACGATCACCTCCAGGATGCTCCTACGGATGACTCGAGCCGTGAACGTCGGGAGTCTTGTTTCACTCTGAGCGCCGCCCGGCTTCAGATCGATCTCCCACTTGACCACCGTCGGATTGACTTCAAGAAAGCCGACGTCCAACCCGTCTACAACCGGCGCCGTAATCGCAAAATCCACGTAGACGTCACCTGAGGACGCGAACGCGGTCAACCGAGGGCCCGTGCGCTCAGCGTGGACGACCGCAACTGAGCAGACCAGCGCGAGAAGGCACCTGTTTCGCGTCGGCAACATGTCGGGAAGATACCGGAAAGGAAGCGCGCTGAACAGGCGTGTAGCCGGATCACGTTGCGATCGCGCCATACGCGCGAGCCGTCGACCCGACAGCCTCAGACGACATGCGTCGGAGACTCGGCTGTTTCGAATCAGCGTGCGCCTCCTTTTTCCCGTTCGACCCTCTCCCGTTCGACGACTGCCTGTCGCACCTCCGCGTGCGCGCCGCAGCGTGGCGGTCTCTGCGTGCCTCTGCGCCTCTCCGCGCTCTCTGCGGTTTCCGTGGACACGATCGCAGCGTGACCGCAGCCCAGGACATCCACGCGGTCAGAACGTGTACTTCAGCCCCAGCTGCACGATCCGCCCATCGTCCGCCGCTGTGATCTGCCCGAAGGTCGGCGCGCCAATCGTGCCGTTCGGCGGGCCGAAGCGCTCCTGGTTGAAGATGTTGAACGCCTCGACCCGCAGCTGGGCCTGCTGCGAGCCGGCGATTGCGAAGTTCTTGAAGAACGATAGATCGGTGCGGCTGAAGCCGGGCCCCCGCACCGGGTCGCGCGGCTCGTTCCCGATCTGCCCGGCGTTGGCGGCGACCGTCAGCCGCTGGAAGCACGACGTGTTGAACCACTGCTGGACCGTGTGCGCCGCGCCCTCGTTCGGATCGCACGTCAGGTTCGGCCGGTTCGTGAGCGAGGTCAGCGACACGTTGTTCGGCTCGATCACCGTCAACGGAAATCCGGTCTGTCCCTGGACGATGCCGTTGACCTGCCAGCCGCCGAGCGCGAGTCGCACCGCCGCGCTGCGGTCCGCGAGCCGCGGCAGCTCGTAGCCGAAGCTGAGGACGACCCGGTGACGCACGTCGAACAGCGCGTCGCCTTTCTCGCGCGCGAGAGCAGCCTCGATCGAGCCATCGTCGCCGATCGTCACCGGCAGCATCGGCCGCGACTCGCCGCCGATGTTCAACCCGGACACATGATCGACGGCGTGGCCGAGTGTGTACGACGCGAGCACGTTCAGCCCGAACCACGGCCGCATCCGCGCGCTCGCCTGCAGCGAGTCGTACCACGCCTGCGCGACGGAAAACGTCGGACGGACGAGCGAATAAGCCGGAAAGATCCGCGGCCCGATCGCCGGCGCCGGCGACAGAATCGGAATCGTCGGGTTCACCTCCATGAAGATCGGCAGGTGCTTCCCCCGCGATCCGACGTAGCCGGCTTCGAGTCCCCAGTAGGCGCCGACCTGCTGCTGCAGCGTGACGTTGTACTGCTGCACCACCGGCGTCTCGAACTCCGGTCCCCAGCCGATGAAGATCAGCCCGGGCGGAAAGCCCGGTGTGCCGGTGACGCCCGCGAGCGGATTCGCAAACGGCGAGCTCGTCATCGCCAGCGGGTAGTTCACCTCGGTGAGCGGCTGGAACGGCGGCGCCAGCGTGCCGTTCTGGAAGAAATCCCCCTGTCCGGGCAGTGTGTCGTAGAAGACGCCCCATGCGCCGCGGACCGCGGTCCGCCCGTCGCCGCGGACGTCCCACACCGCAGACAGCCGCGGCGCGAAGTTGTTCGTATCGGTCGGATAGGTGCCGCGCGGCACGCCGGTGTCGCCGGGGTAGACGAGCCCGGTCGGCGCGTTCGGGAACACCATCGACTGCTGCCCCGGGTGAAACGCGTTCAGATGATCCTGCGTTTCCGCGAACGGCTGATTCACCTCGTAGCGCAGTCCGTAGTTCAGCGTCACCCGCGAGAGGCGGAACTCGTCCTGCCCGTAGATCGCGTAGACCCACGACGACCCGTCGAGATTCGGATCGCCGGTCGCCTGCCGGTACTGCTGCGGGAAGCCGATCAGGAAGTCGGCCGCGGCGCTGCCGGTGTACTGACCCGAGAAGGTGAAATCGCCGTTCGGCCGGTTGATGAACGACACGCGAATCTGATCGCGCCGGATCTCGCCGCCGAACTTGAACGCGTGCACACCGCTCACCCACGACAGGTCGTCGGTGAACGTCAGCACGTTGTTGACGCGCGTCGCGAACGGCTGCTGCGCGTCGCCGGTCGTGAAGAACCCGGTGACCGTGATGAACGGCAGGCCGGCCGCCGTCGGATTGCTCGGCGTGATCTGCCATCCCAGATCGCTCAGGTTGAGCCCGCTCGTCACCGTCGGCTTGGCGTCGATCCGGTTCACCGACGCGCGGGCGACGTTGATCATGTTCGACCGGATCAGCCAGCTGTCCGATCCCATTACGTCCTGCAGCGTCGCGATCGCGGTGTTGCCGGCCGGCGAGAAGTTCGATCCGCCCAGCGGGTTGACGTTGTTGGTGTGGCCGACGATGTAGCGGCCGAGCAGCGTGTGCTCCGGATTCAACCGGATGTCCACGCGCGTCCCGAACTGCTCGCGGGTGTCTTCGACATTCGGCGATCGCACGCTGCGGTTCGCCGTGCTGTTCGGCAGCGGAATGTACTGCGCGAGGATGCGCTGCGAGATCGGGCTGATCAGCTCCGGCGGAATGACGTTGTTGGGAATCGGCAGCCCGGTGACCGGATTGCGGATCGGCGCGCCGCCGGAGAAGTCGCCGCCGCGCTGCGCGGCCGACAGCACCGTGCGCGTATCGGTGACCCCCTGCTTGTTCTGGAAGCCTTCGTAGTAGCTGAACATGAACAGTCTGTTCCGCACCAGCGGGCCGCCAATCGCGCCGCCGTACTGGTTCTGCTGCAGCTCAGGCTTCGTCGTCGCGAAGAAGTTCGTCGCCTGGCGGCGATCGTCGCGGTTGAATTCCCACGCGCTGCCATGCCACTCGTTGGTGCCTCCCTTCGTCACCACGTTCACGACGGAGCCCGCGTTGCGCCCGTACTCCGCGTCGTAGGAGTGCGTGAGAATCTTGAATTCCTGGATCGCGTCCGGCGGAGGCCGCAGCACGAAGCCGGTGTTGAACGAGTCGTTGTTCGACGCGCCGTCGAGGAGGAAGTTGTTCGACTGGTTGCGCTGGCCGTTCACGTTGAAGCCGCCGGTCGCGTTGCCGAATCCGCCGGGCGTCGCGTTGCCGTCCTGCCCGCCGAGCGCGCTCGGCGGCGCGACGACGCCCGGGATCAGCGTGCCGAGCTGGGTGAAGTTGCGTCCGTTCAGTGGCAGATCGACCACCTTCCGCCGATCGATGACGACGCCCAGCGTCGCGTTCGTCGTCTCGACGAGCGGCGACTCGGCGGAGATGACCAGCGTCTCCGTGATGCCGGCGAGCTGCATCTGCAGGTCGGCCCGCACCGTCTCGTTGACCACGACGGTCACGGTCTCGCGGGCCGTCGTTCGAAAGCCGGACAGCGTCGCGGTGACCCGGTAGAGGCCGGGGTTGACGAGCGGCACGGTGAAGAAGCCATCCGCGCCGGTGACCGCGGTCCGCACCTGGCCGGTGTCGCGGCTCACCACTTCGATCGACGCGCCCGGCAGCGCGCCGCCCGACGGATCGGTGACGAGGCCGGCGATCGCGCCGGTGGCCTGCGCGTGGGCGCGCGACGGAGCGCCCCAGATCACCGCGCACAACACGCACGCGGCGCAGCGCCGCAGGATGATCGTGGACATGGGATCCTCCGAGTCGGCGGGATGGTACGCCCGGAGGTAAGCTGACGTCCAGATGACGACGCTGAATGACGTGCATTGTCATTTCT
>DATFWL010000320.1:0-2669 GCA_035259385.1 Vicinamibacterales bacterium
GTCGTATCTGAGGAGACTCGGCGCTCGCATTGACACTTTCGGGGCCTGCTCAGGCTTCACTCGCGTTGCGGCCCGCACACTTGCGAACCCACCGAACGTGGGCTGTTGTCCCTGGAGCTTCGACGGTTCGGTCACCCTCCCAGTCGTCCAGGTAGCTACCAAGGCGTACCGACACCTCCTTGGACCGGACTTGCACCGGCTGCATTGACTCACCTTTCACGGCACACTCAGAACTGTGTCACATACCCCCTCAAACCCCCGGTCAACACGGTGACTTACGAGGACATGTCGACGCCTATCGATGTTGCGTGAAGTCGTTGATCGGGAATGCGTTGGTGAGATTTGGTGTGCATCAGCGCGCGTGAGGCGATCCGATTTCCAAGCGTGCTCCTTCAACCACTCGGACATCTCTCCGTTTAGAATCAACGAGTTGCGACGCGGCCTGGATCAGGATAGCGCAAAACCCTCCTTCACGGATATCCGATTTGACATGTGCCACGCTGCCAATCGCTTAGCGAGACGCACGTCACGTCGTCGACGCTGAATTGTGTCAGACCTCCGAATGTGCAGAGATCATTTGCGGCAATTTGCCGGAGCTGCGTCTGCGGAGAAAAGCGCGACAAGCATACTGATACAGCTCGCCGCACGCGACGATTTCCGCAACAGATTGCTTGGCGAAGCCGGGTCAATTGGAGACATGCACGGCCTCGCGGTTCAGGTGCATGCCGAGCGACGGAGCCAACACTGGATCCGAGGCGTGCTATGTCGCGGAACGTCACTCGTGCCGTAGCGCGATGGCCGGATCGACCCGCATCGCGGCGCGCGCCGGGATGTAACAGGCGAGCAGCGCCATCGCGATCAACAGCAGAGGCGCTCCCACCATCGTCATCGGATCGTGCGGCGACACGCCAACGAGCTGCGCCTGCAGGATGCGGTTCACCGCGAAGGACGCGGTCACGCCGAGCGTGAGACCGAGGATCACCGGCCGCATGCCTTCGCGAAGCACCATGCGGCCGATGTCGGCCGCGGCGGCGCCAATCGCCATGCGGATACCGATCTCCCTCGTGCGCTGGGCGACGGCGTACGCGATCACCGCGACGAGGCCGACCGCGGCCAGCAGCAGCGCGATGATGGCGAAGACGGGCGCGGCCGCCGCGTGGTTGCCCAGCTCCGCGTGCTCCAGGTCCATGTTGTCGCGCTGGAAGCGGAGGACGACGTTCAAGGTCGCGAACTCTTCGACCGTCACGTCGCGATCGACCTGCTCCGCGGCGGCGCGGATCGCGCGCGCGGCGATCGCCGGAGGCACGCTGGTCCGAACGAGCACGTTCGCACCGTTGAAACCCGCTTGCGTGCTGTCGCGACCGCGCGCCGTCGGGTCCTGCCTGAATGAGACGTAGATCACCGGTCTGAACGTCTGGCGGAGCACGTCGCCCTGCATGACGTTCTCGACAACGCCGACGATCGTTCGCCATTCGCCCAGCTGGTTACCCACCGACTGACGGAAGCGGCGTCCGATCGGCGACTCGCCGGGCCAGAACGCCGCGGCAAAACTATCGTTCACGATTGCGACCGCGGACGCCGCGATCCGATCGCTATCGCTGAAGTCGCGGCCGGCTGTCACCGTGGCGCCGAGCAGCGCGAAATATCGCACGCCAACGGTCAGGAACTGCGCGGAAGGCGAGCGTTCTCTCAGGTTCGGCCGCCCTTCGATCTCGAACGGCCGCATGTTGCCGCTGATCATCGGCGCGGAGCTGGCCACGGACGTCTGCTCCACGCCGGGCACACGCTGCAATTGCGCTTCGAGCCGATCGAAGTACGCCAGCCGCGCGGCCGGATCCCGATAGCGATCGGACGGGACGAGCATCCCTGCGACGACGACGTGACCCGGATCGCGCACGCCCGTGTCGGCGCCGACGATCTTGACGAGGCTCCGCACCAGAACGCCCGCGCCGGCAAGCAGCACCATCGCCAGCGCCATCTGCACGGCGATCAACCCCGCGGCGAGGCGCTTGCCGCGCACGCCCTGTGTGACGCCGCGCGCCACGCCCGTCACGGCATCGCCCGCCCCGAGCTGCACGACCCACCCGATCGGCACAAGCGAACACAGCAGCGAGGACGCGACGGAGATTGCCACCAGATAGGCCGCGGTCAGCGCATCCACACGGTAGTCGAACGCGAGGTAGCGGGAGGCGGTGGTCGTGGCCCACGCACCGACGCCCCACTTCGTGATCCACCACGCGAGCAGCCCGCCCGAGCTGGCGAGCGCGAGACTCTCCACGAGCAGCTGGCGGACCATCCGCGCGCGGTTCGCGCCGAGCGCGATCTTCGTCGAGAGCTCGCGCGACCGAGCGGTCGTTCGCACGAGCGTGAGGTTCGCGAGGTTGGCGCAGGCGATCAGCAGCACGAACCACGCGGCCGCCAGCATCGAGCCGTAGATCATCGAGGCGTTCGGACCGACGAATCCCGAGTAGTCCAACACCGTCGGCGCCACGCTCCGGTCCGTCGCCGCATCCGCCGCTGCCAGACGACCGTTGATCGTGTCGATCTCTTTCTGAGCGCTCTGCACGGTTGCGCCGTCGCGCAGCCGTGCGAGCGGGCTGCCGGCGAACCCTCGCTGATGCAGCGCGGGGCCGTTCGTCAATGGCAGCCAGAGGGTCTGCTCGTAGACG
>DATFWL010000321.1:0-34001 GCA_035259385.1 Vicinamibacterales bacterium
TCGATGATCCCGGACGCGGAGGCGCGCACCGGTCCCGTCCAGGCGGCCGAAGACGATCCGCGGATCACGCGCGTCGGACGTCTGATGCGCGCAACCGCGATGGACGAGCTCCCACAACTGTGGAACATCTTCGTCGGAGAGATGAGCTTCGTCGGTCCGCGTCCGCTGCGCCCCGGAGAAGTCGAAGTACGGAGCGACGGTCGGTTCGTACGGCTCGACGAGATTCCCGGCTACGAGGCGCGGCACGCCGTCCGCCCGGGATTGACGGGAATTGCGCAGGTCTATGCGCCGCGCGACATCAATCGCGCGCGCAAGTTCCGCCTCGATCGGCTGTACCTGAAGCGCGCCGGCTTCTGGTTCGACCTCAAGTTGATCCTGATGTCGTTCTGGATCACGCTACGCGGCGACTGGGAGAAGCCCCACCGCCGCATCTAGTTCTTACAGTCCGCTTATAATGCACCCGATCGCATGGGTGAGTCGGTAGATGTCCTCATAGTGGGCGGGGGCCCTGGTGGACTGTATCTGGCCGCGCGACTGGCGGCCACAGGGCTGCGGACTCTCGCCTGTGAGGAACATCATCGCGTCGGCGACCCGGTGCACTGCACCGGCGTGCTGGCGACCGAGAGCTTCGCCGCATTCGATCTTCCCACCGACGCGACGCTCAACCACCTGACGACCGTCCGCTTCGTGTCGCCCGGCGGCATTCCGGTCGACTACACGACGCCACAACCGCTGGCCACGGTGATCGATCGGCCGGCGTTCGACCGCGCGCTGGCGGCGCGCGCCGTGGCCGCGGGCGCTGAAGTCCGGACCGGCGCGCGCGTGTCGGCGCTCGACGTCGGCGCCGACGCGGTCCACGCGACCGCCGGCCGCGAATCGGTGCGGGCGCGCCTGGCGGTGCTCGCCTGCGGCGCGACGTACGGGTTCCAGCGGCGGTTCGGGTTCGGGCTGCCGCGCACGCATCTCCACACCGCGCAGCGCGAATTCCGGGCGCGCCGTCTCCGCGACGTCGAGCTGCACTTCGGCCGCGACATCGCGCCGGACGGCTTCGCGTGGGCAGTGCCGGTGCTGCGGCCCGAGGGCGAGTTCGTGCGCGTCGGTGTCATGGGTTCGCATGACATCATGAAGTGCTACGCGCGTGTGCTCGCGCGCCTGCGCGACGACTGGGGGATCGTCGGCGCCGATCTGCGGCCGCGGCAGAAGATCCTGCCGCTCGGCACGATCTCGCGGACCTACGGCGACCGGCTGCTCGCGATCGGCGACGCCGCCGGTCTGGTGAAGCCGACCACCGGCGGCGGCATCCACTACAGCATCGTGAGCGCGGCGCTCGCCGCCGAGGTCGCCGCCGACGCGCTCGCTCGCGACCGCGTCGACGCCGGGACGCTGTCGCAATACGAGCGCGCGTGGCGCAGCGAGCTCGCCGAGGAGTTCGAGGCGCAGCACGCGCTGCGCGACGTCGCTGCAAAGCTGTCCGACGCCGCGATCGACAGCTTCTTCGAGCTCGCCCAGACCGACGGCATCATGCCGATCCTCCGCGCCACCGCGCGGTTCAACGAGCACCGTCCCTTCATCCGCGCCCTCTTCAAGCACCCGCCGGCGCGCCGCATCCTGTTCCGCGCCATCGTCGCCTGACCAGAGAATTAGGAATTAGGAATTTGGAATCTGGAATGCGTGTCGCGCTGTCACGCTGCGATAGCGCCGTCGCGCCTGCAGGCGCGCGCGAACACCGCGGCGAACCACACGAACAGCACACAATTCACGAGCGCGATGAGGACGGTCGCGTCGACGTGCGCGACCGGGAGCATCGTGGTCGCCGGCGCGTGCCCGGCCCAGCCGTAGACCAGGCCGACGTTCAGCGCGAACGTGACGCTGAGCGCGACGAACACGGCGGCAAACTCCGGCCGCAGCGCGGCAGCCAGCGTCAGAAAAGGTATCGCGAGAGCGAAATGATTCTCGTGCACCTGTACAGACACCATGAAATAGCTCACGACGATGAACGCTGCGAGCGCCGCATGCAGCGCGAGGTCGGCGGCGCCGCGGGCCCGGTAGCATGACCACGCCACGATCGGCAGCAGCATCGCGATCGCCACGATCCGCGGATGCGGGAAGCCGCGCTCGATCACGTAGGCGTGCGTCACAATCGCGGGCTGCGTCGCGAGCGCCGCGCGAACGCCGCCTCCGGCGGCGCTGGCCGCGGCGAACAGGTAGCTGACGATCCACCAGAGGTTGAACGCGAGCGCCGACAGCATATCGTGGCCGGCGAGGACGGCGACCGAGCGGAGCATGTCGGGCAGGGTGCCGGCGGCGACCAGGGGCGCGCAGAGCGCGGCCGCGACCGCCGCCGCGGCGCACACGGCCCAGGCCAGGGGCGCGGCACCCCGTCGATCGCCGGCATTCCAGAGCGCCAGCGCGACGACCGGAGCGGCGAACAGGCCCTGCGGCTTCGTCATCACGGCGGCGGCGAGGAGGCCGCCGGCGACAACCGGTCGGCCGGCGGACGCCGCGATCACCGCAGCCGTTGCCGGCAGAGCGGCCAGCGCGTCGAGATAGCCGAGCGAGGCCGTCACGAGCACCGCCGGGTTGATCCAGTACGCGGCCGCCGAGAGGCGGGCCGCTGCGGGATTCCCGACGCGGCGAACGGCAGCGTACAGCAGCGCCGTCAGCGCAGCCTCGAACAGTACGATGGTGCCCTTGATGGCCATCGTCAGCCGATCGTCGTCGGGAAATCGACCATGCGTGAGCCACGCGTAGATCCGACCGACGATCCCGAGTTCGTCGATCGCGAGCGGGGGATAGACGACCGGGACGTCGATGTCGCCGAACCGCACGGTGTGACCGCGCGGGCCATACACGTTCGCCGCGCCGCCGGTCGCGGCGTGATAGCTCCACGCGCGCCACGACGCGTCGATGTCGGCGACGCGGATCGGCAGGATGCTCAGGCGGAGCGCGGCGCCGGCGAGGAGGGCGACGGCGAACGCAGCAGCCGCGATCCTCGGCGTCATGGCGCGCACATTCTACGCGCTGTACTCGCGCGGCTTCCGGCGTCTCCGCCATGGTGAGCTCACGCGCGGCGCGGCTCGGTACTCTGGCAATCGCCGTCCCCGCCGGCGTCAACCTCGCGATCGGCATCTGGCTCGCCTGGCGCGATCCGTCGCGCGCCTCCGATCTGGCGACGATCTACGCGTGGACGCGAGGCTGGATCGTGGAAGGGGCACGTCACTACACCGGCGTCCACGACGCCGTCGACTATCCGCCGAATGCGCTCGTCGTTCTTTCGCCGCTCGGACTGCTGCCGCGGCCGCTGGTCGTCCCGGTGTGGATCGCGGCCGGCGTCGCGCTTGCCGCGGTGCTCCCGTATCTCGCCGTCCGCTGCGCGACGCCGCGCGCCGGACTCGCGCTCCTGCCGACGCTGTTGTTCTGGTGCTGGACGAGCACTCGGACGCTGTTGCAGTTCACCCCGTTGTCGCTCGCGCTGGCGCTCGCGTCGGCGCTCGCCGCCGACACCAGGTGGCGCTCGAGCGGCGTCCTGCTCGGACTGGCGCTGTTCAAGCCGCACATCGCCGGACCGTTCGCGCTCTGGGCGCTCCTCAGCGGCCGCCTGCGTGTCGTCGCGGTGGCCCTCGCGGTCGTCGCCGCCGGCGTTGGCGTGTACTCGGTTCGCGTCGGGGAGAGCCCGGTCGAAACGCTTCGAGGCTACTGGCCGTCGCTTGTCGGCCTGTACAGCGGCGAGAGCGCGATGAACGGCAAGACGAGCATCCGCGAACTCGTCGCGGCCGGGACCGTCGATCCTCGGACGGCTGATGCGGTGTGGATCGCGCTGGCGGCGTGTCTGGTCGCCGCCGCCGTGTGGCTGGCGTCGCGCGATCCGCGCCGGCCGCTGCCCGACGGCGGCATCGGCATTCCCGCGCTGTTCTGCCTGTGCTCGCTCGCAGCGGTCTACCACAACGTCAACAACCTGGTCTTGCTGCTGCCGGCGTTCGTGTTCCTGTGGTTCCGCGCCGGCGACCGCCCGCCGCGATGGACTCAGCTTGCGTGTCTTCAGGCGGTGCTGATGTTCGACCTGCCGACGCGCCTCGATGGCATGGTGCCGCGCGGAACGCTCGCCGCGTTCTTCGTCGCGCACGGTGATCGGCTGGTGGTGCTGGCCTGCTTCGTCGACGTCGCAGCCGCGTGGGTCGGGATCACGCGCACATCCGGGCGTGGTTCGGCCACGCTGAAGGCGTGGCCCGACGCCGAATCGGCCCTGCGATCGAAGGCCGATCCTGCGTCGAGGGCGTCGCCGGGCGTGGCGCGACGCGAATGAGGATGCGACGCATCGTGCCGCTCGTGCAGCGCGATTGCGGCGACAACAGCGAACAGAACACCGTCCGCCGGCGTCCGCAGGCTGGTGTCGAAGATGCTCTGGACGGCCACTGCGATCAGACCGCAGACCGCGCCCAGCCGAATCCAGAAGGCCGGCGAACGATCTGCGCGCAGCCGCCCGGCGATCATCACGCCAGCGACGACGAGCGCCAGCGCCGCCGGTATCGCCAGCAGCAGACCGCCTTCGGCGAGCAGGTGCAGGTACTCGTTGTGCGCGTGGTTGAAGAAGAACTGCCGCGAGCCCTCCTGGTAGACGAGCATGCCGCGCTTGAACGCGCCGGCGCCCACCCCCGTGATCTGAAAATCGCGGATCATCTCGATCGTGTCGCGCCAGATCGCGCGCCGCCCCCACTCGCCCAGCTCCGTCGTCTCCTGCATCCGCATCGCGAGCGCGCCCAGATTGGCGTACATCGATCCGATCGCGACCATCGCGGCCAGCGCCGCCGCCACGCCGGCGATGGCGCGGCCGGCGGTGATGCGCGCCTGCGAGATCAGCACGAATGCGGTGAGGCCGATTGCCGCGGCGAAGATCCCCGATCGCGACAGAGATCCGAGCAGTCCGCCCATCATCAGGCAGGCCGAGCCGCCGAGGAGCAGCGTGGTCGCGTCGATGCCGGCGACCGCCTCCGCAAAGCTGCCGCTCGCGCCTGACGGCGACCGCTGCCGCGCCATCAGGTAGCCAATCGCGAGCGGGACGGCCATCGCCAGCCACGCCGCGAGGCCGTTGCGGTTGACGAACGGTCCGTATGGCGCGGCGCCGGCGCTGAGCGGCTGCCACGTCCAGTAGAGAAGCTTCGGCGACGTGGTGCGCTGAACGGCGACCAGGACGGTGAGCGCGAGTCCGAGAATCGTGACACCGCGAATCGTCTTCCGGACGCCGCCGAAGGCGAAGATGGCGCGCGCACACCAGAACAGCGCGATGTACGAGGCGCCGAGCGCAAGCGCCCAGGCGGTCGATTCGGGATCGATGGAGATCGGCGCACGCGGCGGTCTCGGCGGCGGCGCCAGTGCAACGGCCCCCGCCACCGCGGTGCCGTTCGGCGTGAGCGTGTCGTGCAGCACGGTTGGCAGCGGCACGAGTTGCGCAGCGACGACGACGAGGCAGATCGTCAGCAGCGCGTCGAGCCACCGGCTCGAACGGCGCGCGACCGGCGGACCGACGACGGCAGCCAGCGCGGCGACGCCGAACGAGAGCGGAACGGTTGTCCAGCGATACGCGCCGGCGAAGGCGGCGAGCGCCCAGCCGATCAGGAGAAGAAGGGCGTCGGCCGCACCATCAGGAGGCCGCTTCCGCGTAGTAGTTCTTGTACTGATGGCCGTAGTACCGCGAATAGTAGTACTTGTTTTTCGCGAAATTGACCTTGTTCAGCACGACCGCGGCGAAGCGCGGGTGCGCCTGCATCACGGTCTCGATCGCCCGCTCCGCGAGACGGCGGCGCGTCATCTCGGCGCCGACCACGAACGTCACGCCAGAGACGAGCGGCGCGAGAATCACGGCGTCGGTCACCGCAAGGACCGGCGGCGTGTCGACGATGATCCAGTTGAAGGGTCCGTGCGCCAGGTTCGTCAGCAGCGTCTTCATGCGCTCCGACGACAGCAGCTCGGACGGGTTGAGCGGCGAGCGGCCGGCGGTGATCGCCAGCAGGTTCGGGTCGACCGTCCGCTGAATCACGTCGCGCACCCGCGCCTGCCCGGCGAGCACCTGTGAAAGGCCGCGCTCGTTGGTGAGACGCAGCGGCCGATGCAGGCCCGGACGCCGCATGTCGGCGTCGATCAGCAGCACGCGCGACCCGCCGTAGGCCAGCGCCATCGCGATGTTCGCCGCCGTCGTCGTCTTTCCTTCGAGCGGCTGTGCACTGGTCACGATCAGAATCTTCGTGGCATCGCCCTGGTATTTCGAGAGCAGCGACGTCCGCAGCGATCGGAACGATTCCCCGAAATCGTGCGGCACGTGCGACGAAGCGAGGAGCGGGTGCTTGTCGCCGCGGACCGCGGGCACCAGGCCGAGGAACGGCAGCTTCAAACGCCGCGTCACGTCTTCCGGCGTCTTGATCGTGTCGTTCATGTAGTCGAGGCCGAGCGCGACGCCCACCGCCAGCACCAGGCCGATGAACATCGACATCATCACCGTGCGCCGGCCGCTGGCCGAGATCGGCCCGCGCGGCGTCTCCGCGCGATCGACGACGCGCACGTTGTTGGTGCGGCTGTTGGCCGAGACGCGCAGCTCCTTCTCGCGGGTGAGCAGCGACTGGTAGACCTCGCGATTGCTCTTCGCCTCGCGCTCCATCACGCCGTAGCCGATGCCCTTGCGGTTCAGGTCCTGGGCTTCCGACTTGGCGCCGTCGAGGTTCCGCGCCAGCGTCTGCTCCTGCAGCACCGCCGTCTCGTATTCGTTCTTCACCGACTGCACGGCGCGGGCGATCTCCAGATCGACCTGCCGCTGCGCGTCCTGCAGGGCGGCGTTGACGTTGATGACCTGCGGGTGTTTCTCGGCGTAGCGCTCGAGCAGCCGGGCCTTTTCACGCTGCAGATCGCTCAGCTTCGCCTTTGCGCTCGACACCGCCGGATTGGTCGCGATCGCCGGGATCGCGTCGGGTGCGGTGCCGGTCGAGATCGCCTTGACCTGGTTGTAGAGCGATTCCTTCTGGACCCGCTCGGTCCGCGCGCGCGTGACCGCGTCGTTCAGCTGGTTCAGCCGCGACAGCACGATGTTCTGCTTGTCGTCGAGCGACAGCGCGTTTTCCTTCTCACGGTAGTTGGCCAGCGCCCGCTCGCTCTCCTCGACTCGCTTCTGCTGATTCTCGAGCTCCCTGTCGAGCCAGTCGAGCATCCCCTGCGTCGACTGCAGCTTCAGCTCGAGGTTCTGATTCACGTACTCGTCGATGAGGGCGTTGGCCGCCTCGGCGGCGAACTTCGGATCCTCGGAGAGGAACGTGACGTCGACCAGATGGCTGCCGCGCACCGGTTCGACGCCGACGCGCCCGATGAATCCGCTCACCAGCGCCGACTCGTCCGCCGTTTCGTCGACTTTCGGTCCTTCCAACGGCGTCGCCGGCGCTTTCACGAGCGATAGCGCCTTCGACTTCAAATCCTGCAGTAGCGAGGAGGCCGACGGCGGCGCGGGCTTCTTGCCGTTGAACTCGAGGTTGTTCTCGAGGTGGAGCTTGCGGACGACGCGGCGCGTGAGATCGCGTCCTTTCAGGATCTTGTATTGCGTCTGGTAGTAAGGCTCCGGGTCCTCGTAGTAGGTGTTCTGGTCGTTCTGCAAGCCGGGAACGGCCGTCGAGCGCTCGTCTTCAATCAGCAGGCGCGCCTGCGCCTGGTACATCTGCGTCGTGCTGTAGCCCTGAATCGTCAGCGCCGCCGTGACGAGCACGAACGTCGTCACGCAGATGCGCCGGTAGCGATAGAGCACCGCGAGGCGATCGAGCAGGTGAACGTCGGAGTCTGGCGTGTACTGCGGCGCCGGTGTCGACGGAGGTGCCGACGGCGCGGATAGAGCGGCGCCTGAGGGAGGCGTCGCCGCGGCGGTCTGTTGTGTGACGCCCGAGGAGGTCGATTCGACCATCGACTACTCGAGCGGGCTCACCGGATCGGTCGGGATCACTGCGAAGACACCGCTCGCGGCCGCCTGCGTCATGACCAGCGCCGCGGTCTGAAGTCCGTTGGCGCCGAGGATTCCGGCGAGCGACGACGCTTTGAACGGCAGCTTCACGATCGCGGACGCGACTTCACCGGCGTTGACGTTCAGAATCTGGCTTGCGGCGAGCACCGAGGAGTCCTTGCCCATCACCTCGACGATGTAGCTGCCCGGATCGACGGCGCGGAATTCGAAGAGCCCGGACGCGTCGGTCAGCTCGGTGTCGACGATTCGTCCGAACCGCGCATCGCGGAGGCGAACGACGGCGTACGCCATTCGGCCATTCTCAGAGTCGAGCGCGTTGCCCTGGATCATCGTCGTCGCCGGGGTGGGGGTTGAGCCCACCACGCGAGTCGCGGTCGAGGCGCGGAGCGTCGACTGCGTGCTCGACACCAGCGGCGTCTGCGTCGCTGATTGCTGACCCGCCGACAGGGAAACGGTGGCGAGCAGAATCGCAGCTGATCTCAGAATGAGGCGGGACATACGAATCCTCACGTCACTTATCGGAGCCTGGAGCCGGAACCGCACCCCGGAAGATTTTTATGACTTGAGAAGACACTAACGAGCTTTAGCGGCCGGACAGTATCCTAGCACATCGGCAGCGGCGGTTCGCACGTATGCGCCGCATCCCGGGCTGCATATGGCTGTGTCTATTCTAGCTGCGATTCGGGCATCTAACGGATGGAATGCGGAGGAATTGCACGCGGATTACGGTGGCGGATCGCCCTCGTCGCGGGCGCAGCGATCGCCGCAGTGGTACCCGTGCCACAAGCCGTCGTCGAGCGCCTGTACTCGGAAGGGCTCTATCCGTCGGTGCAGCGAATGCTCACGACGACCTCGAATTTCACGCGGCTGCCCATCCTCGATCTCCTCATCGTCCTCGTCGTAGCCGGATTTCTGGCGCTCGCATGGCGCGACCTCCGGTCGCGCCAACCGTGGCCGTTGACACTCGTCCGTATCGCGGTGCGGGCCCTCGTCGTTGGTTCCGGAGCCTACCTCGCCTTCGTCATCGCCTGGGGCCTCAACTACCGCCGGATCCCGCTCATCGAGGCGCTGCCTTACGAACCCCGACGCGTGACCGCCGACTCGGCGCAGCGTGCAGCCGCCTTGGCCGTGGAGCAGGTGAACGCGCTGCACGACGGAGCGCACGCCTCCGGGTTTCCGTCGGGCGACGAAATCGACGGCCGGCTCGCCGACGGACTCCGCCGCGCGGTGGGGGATATCGGCCGCGGCGCGTCGATCGTGCCGGCTCGGCCGAAGACGACGGCGCTCGATTGGTACTTCCGCAGGGCCGGCGTCGACGGCATGACCGATCCGTTCTTTCTGGAGACGCTGGTGGCGACCGATGTCCTGCCGTTCGAGCGGCCGTTCGTCGTCCTGCACGAGTGGAGTCATCTCGCCGGCTTCGCTGACGAAGGCGACGCCAACTTCGTCGCCTGGCTGGCGTGCCTGCGCTCGACGCCCTCCGTGCAGTACAGCGGCTGGCTCTTTCTCTACAGCCAGATCGCGCAATCCATTGGGCGCGACGCCTCGGTCGCGATTGCGAAGCAGCTGGCACCGGGACCGCGCGCCGATCTGCAGGCCATCCGTGACCGCTTCGTCCGTCATGTCAGCCCACGTGTGGCCGCCGTGGGTTGGCGGGCCTATGACGCCTACCTCAAAGCGAACCGAGTCGAAGCGGGAACGAACAGCTACGCGCAGGTCGTGCGGCTCGCTCTCGGCGTGCGGCTGCCGTCAGGGGCGCCAGCATTCCCGGCTCCGCAGTAAGTGCATAGGACGGATAGGCCCATGGGGTGGGCGCCGTAGGACCGAAAGGCCCATGGGGTGGTAGGGAAGGACCAGTGGACCTGGCTCGCGCGATGCGCGAGCCCTTCCCACCAACCCCATGGGCCTAGCGGTCCCACACTCCCGATGGGCCTATCGGTCCCACACTCCCGCTCCCTGCCGAATGATCCGGTACAGATCCGCCGCGCAGATCGCATCCGTCATGTGTTCGAGCACCCACTGGCGCGGCTGGAAAGAATCCCGGTCTGACAGCACATCGCGCAGCAGCGGCGCGAGCTCGTCGATCGTCTTCCATGTTCTGCCGGTTGTGGCCGTGAGGTACGGCGCTGACGAGCCCGACCGAAAGGATCGCTCCCGCCAGCGCGCCTCGCCCTGCGGATCCCAGGCGAGCGTCGGCACGTTCATCGACCATGCCTCGGCGAGCACGATGCCCTGGGTTTCGAACGAGCTCAGGAAGACGCCGACCGCGGCCTGGTCGAGCAGCGCGCGAAATTCCTCCGGTGTGAAATGTGCGTGCTCGCCGTGGGCGGAGCGGAGGCGCCGCGGCTCGAGCCCGCAGCCGCGAACGATCGCCTCGACCTGCTCGCAGAACGCCTCGTCGCCGCTTTTCCAGTAGATCGCCGCGGTCCGGGCTCGATCGGTGTCGTTCGTTGGTGTCCAGAACGCGACGTCTACGCCGCAGGGACACGCCACGCTCTTTTCCACCAGCTGCGGCGCGTCCCGGTACAGGTCCTTCACCCATTCGCACGCGACGATGAGCCGATCGATCTCCGGCATCAGCAGCACGCCGTCGCTCTCGTCGGGGAACAGCGCGTTGACCGGACCGGCGACGAGATAATCGACACGGCCGCGACGCTTGAGCGCAGCGGCCTGCGCCAGCGCCGCGTTCTCCGGCGCATAGACCGCGCGGCCCACGTCGCTCATGCTCTGCGGGTTGAAGTTGAAGTCGGCGCGGATCTCGCCCAAACCTTCCACCACGCTGCGGACGAGCGCGTAATGACCCGGATACGGTGACGAGTACGGCAGCGGCACGCCCGGTTTGACGAACGGACGGATCGCGCTCCGCGTGCGCTGATACCATCGGCGCGAGTGGCTCGGAACAGGTGCCGTCAGCACTGTGAGGAACGGTCGCGTGATCCCTCCCGCTTCTGACTGATCCAGCCGCCTTGCCCCTCCGCCCCTCCCGCCCTCAAAACGGCAGGCGCCGCCGCGCGCCGGCGGCGATCCGCCGCCCGAAGCTGCGGGCGCGCGCCGGCCAGCGCGGCCGGTACGATCGATCCGGTCGCGGCTGCCGGCCGGTGCGGCGGACGAACGCCTCGCGCAGAGGCGAAATGTGCCAGATCTCGAGCGGCTCGAAGTGCTCGGGACCGTGCTCGTCGAACCAGCGCCGCAGATCGCGATCGGTCCATGACTCTTCCTGATCGACGCCGAGATCCGGAAACGCGAGATCGTGAATCCACGCGTCGGGCACCGGCGAGGTTCGCGCAGACGGTGCCGGCAGCGTGGGAGCGTACCGCTCGTTGATCTCGCGCGCGGAGCCGCCGTCCAGCCATTCGCGGCATCGATACCACGCCTGCCGGCTCTGCGTCCGACGGCCGAGCAGCCACTGCAGATGAAGCACGACGACTTCGTCTGCGGTGATGGTCCCGGCCGCTCCCTCGATAGGAACCCGCGGCTCGTGCAGCGACAGGACCTTGGCGCGATTCCAGTCCATTCGACGGTCGTCGACGAACGCCAGCTCCTTCCACTGCGGGCCGTACTTCGTGTTGAAGACGCGGTAGCTGGTGAGGTCGTGCCACAGGTGGACGTATTGGCACTGCACCAGCGCGCCAGGCCGCAGAGCGCCGCGCTGGCGCGCGATGAAGGCCGCTGCCGCAGACGGTGACACCAGCTCGTCGGCGTCGGTGCACCACAGGAGGTTGCAGCCGTCGTAGCTGCGCGCCGCGTCGAGCAGCTGCCACCGCGCGCGCGTGCAGGTGCGGCTTTCGGCCGATTCGATCAGGACCACTCTTGGAAACGATCGGCAGACATCGCGTGAGCGGTCTGCGGAGTTCTGATCGGCGACGATGACGAGGTCGGAGAAGGCCGACAGGGACGCGAGCGCCTGCGGCAGCACCCAGGCTTCGTCCTTCACCGGCAGCAGCGCGATCACCTTCATGCGTCCCGGCGTCCGGCCACCAGCTCGGCGAGCAGGCGTTTTCTTCCAATGCCGCGCGACCAGCGCGGGTGATACAGCCCTTCGCGCCACGCGCGCAGCGCGAATCGCCGCAGCGGCCACTGCGCCGCCGCCGGAACGAGGCGATGCAGCGTGAACAGCCAGTAGCCGCTGAAGTCGAAGAAGAGACGGCGATCGACCTCGCTCAGCTCCTGCGGCAGCGCCGCACGGTAGCGGGCGAACAGGCGCAGGATGTGCTCGGGTGCCATCGCCTGATGCCGTCGATCGTCCTCGCCATGGGCCCGGTACCAGACGACCGGCGCCCGCACGATTGCCGACGACCACGACCCGAGGACGTCGAGCAGAAACGGTCGATCGGCGAGCGTCGTGTACTCGTCGTGCGCCGGAGCGATCGCCTCGATGGCGGATCGGCGATACACGATCGATCCAAACATCGGGTTGACGCCGCGCATCAGCGCACGGACGAACGCGGCGGCGTCCGGATAGCGCTCGACGCTCGACGCCGGGATCGGGCGATCGAGCTCTGCCGGCGTCGGGTCGTCTTCGAACTGCTGCAGCTCGGCGCCGACGAAGCCGCACGATGGATCGGAGTCGAGGATGCCGACTGCGGCCTCGAGATAGCGCGATCCGAGCAGATCGTCCTCGTGAAACGCGATGGAGTAGCAGCCGCGGCCAGCGATGATCGCCTGAAACATGTTGCGCATCGCGCCAAGCCGCTCGGGGTTGCGCAGGTAGCGGACGCGCGGATCGCCGAGGCTCGCCGCCCACTCACGGTACTCGTCGGACGCGCCGTCGTCGAGGAGGATCACCTCGAAGTCCTGCAGCGTCTGCGCGAGCATCGACTGCACGCACCGCCGCGCGTGCTCCAGCTGGCGGTAGCACGGGATGTTGATCGAGACGAGCGGCGTCAGTTCCCGGACAGCCATTGCTGCTGGATCACGAAATCGCCGTCGTTGATATTGGCGACGCCGTGTCCGGTGTGGAAGAGGTCGCAGCGCTCGATCGTAAATCCGATCGCCTTGCTCCAGGAGTCCCAGCGCTCGACGTTCCACACGCCGACGCTGAAGCTGAACGCGTAGGCGCCTT
Organism: Vicinamibacterales bacterium; assembly: GCA_035259385.1. GTDB lineage: Bacteria > Acidobacteriota > Vicinamibacteria > Vicinamibacterales > CAVVIG01 > QHWK01. The sequence continues at coordinate 13,050 of DATFWL010000321.1, forward strand.
CAGTGAGCGGCAGCGGACCGAGCCGGCAGACGAAGTGCTGATCCACCGACTGGTAGTAGGTGTTCTGCACTGGATTGGCCGCGCCGAAGCTGATCACCTCGTCGTTGTCGTTCAGGAGCTTGAACTCCACGCCGTAAGAATTCTCCGGGGCCCGCCCGCTCGACCAGAGGTGGATTTCCATCACCTCGCCGGCATCGAAGTGGCTGGTCGCGTCTCCCCTGGAGTTGCGCAGTTCCACGCGACGCAGGTGATAGCCGCGCGGCGGATGCAGGCGATCGACTGCGCCGGTCCGTGCGTCGGCGTGGTGATGATGCTGCTGCTCGTAGCGCCGGGTCACGTCGCCCGGCGGGCCGTCGTCGACCACTCGACCGCCGCTCAGGAGCAGCGCACGCGTGCACAGCTGGCGAACGCTGGTGAGGTCGTGGCTCACGAACAGCACCGTGCGTCCCTCCCCGCGCAGGTCCTCCATCCGGCCGAGGCAGCGATTGCGGAAATGCAGATCGCCGACCGACAGCACCTCGTCGACGATGAGGATCTCGGGGTCGAGGTGCGCGGCGACCGAGAACGCGAGCCGCACGAACATGCCGCTCGAGTAGTGCTTCACCGGCGTGTCGATGAACTGCTCGAGCTCGGCGAAGGCGACGATCGCGTCGAACTTCCGGCGGATCTCGGCGCGATACATCCCGAGGATCGCGCCGTTCAGGAACACGTTCTCCCGCCCGGTCAGCTCGGGATGAAAGCCGGTACCCACCTCGAGGAGGCTCGACACGCGCCCCGTGAGATCGACGAAGCCGGTGGTCGGCGGCGTGATTCGCGACAGGATCTTCAGGAGCGTGCTCTTGCCGGCGCCGTTCGGCCCGACGATGCCGATCACCTCGCCGACGGCGACCCGGAAGCTGACGTCCTGCAGCGCCCAGAACTGCGTCGCGTCGGACGAGTGGCCGGCGAGGCGGCGGAAACGCCGCCACGGCGCCGCGACGAACGACATCAGAGTCTCCCGCAGGGTCGTGTCGCCCGCCAGCTGTGCGCCGATGGTGTAGCGCTTCCCGAGCTTCTCGATCGCGATCGCCTCAGATGACATCTGCAAACCGCCGCTCCACCTGGAGGAAATACCGGACTCCGACGAAGGCGAGCACCGCCGTTGTGATCGTCGAGATCAGGATGACGTCGAGCGGAAACGGCCCACCGAGGAGACTGGTGCGAAACCCGCCGATCAGGCCGGCGGCCGGGTTGAGGGCGTACGCCAGCCGGTATTGCGGCGGGATGATCTCGAGCGTGTACAGCACCGGCGACGCGAACAGCCACAGCTGGATGACGAACGTGAGCACGTAGCGGACATCGCGATAGGTGACGATCAGCGCCGCGAACAGCACCCCGGCGCCGGCCGCGGCGACGACCGTCCCGGCCACGAACAGCGGCAGCGTCACGATCCGCCACGTCGGCGCGACCCCGTAGATCGCCATCATGATCGCGAGCACGAGAAACGAGATCGCGAAATCGACGAGGCTCGACGCGATCGCCGCCGCCGGGACCAGAATGCGCGGGAAATACACCTTGGTGATGAGATGGCTGCTGCCGACGAGGCTGTTCGCCGCCAGCACGACAGCGTTGCTGAGGAAGGTCCACGGCATCATGCCGACGAACACGTGGAGTGCGTACGGGCCCGACACCTGCTTCGACAGGCCGCCGAAGCGCCCGAACAGCACCGAGAAGAAGAACGTGGTCGCCAGCGGCTGGATGATCGCCCACAGCGCGCCGAGCACCGTCTGCTTGTAGCGGACCTTGACGTCGCGCCAGACGAAGAAGAACAGCAGCTCGCGATAGTCGCGCAGCTCCGCCACGTCGAGCATCTGCCAGGAGCCCGGCGGCTCGAGCCTGAGCGTGCGGCGCGCCGGCGGCGGGACCGGGCCTACGAGCATCCTCTCGGTATCGTCGCCTGGGTCTCCGGCCTTTAGAGTCACTCGAGCGGTGTGGCCGCGCGAACGGGCAGGTCGATCCGGTCGCCCTTGTAGAAGACCCGGTCGAGGAACAGCCCCGAGGGCGGCGCGGTCAGCCGCGCCGGCGCTTCGGAGCCGGTCGCGAGGATCGTCGCCATGGCCTCGACCGGCAGTCCGCCGCGGCCGATCTCGACCAGTACGCCGACGATTCGTCGCACCATCTTCCACAGGAAATGCGATCCCTGGACGTTGACCAGGATCAGGTGACAGTCGTTCACGACGTCCACCTGATCGACCAGCACGCGCGTCGACGCGGACCGCTCGTCTGGGTCGTCGCGCGCGTCGCTGGCGGTGAACGACCGGAAATCGCGCAGCCCGATCAGCGACCGCGCCGCGTCGCGCATCCGGCCGGCGTCGATCGATTCCTTCACCCACCACACGTAGGGCTTCGCGAACGCCGTCCGGCGCGTCGCCACCTGATACAGATAGCGGCGCGCGACGGCGTCGTGCCGCGCGTGAAAACGGTGTGGAACCGGCGCGGCGCCGAGAATGTTGATGTCCGCGGGCAGTTCGTCGTTGAGCCGCCGCACCAGCGTCGCCGGCGGCAGCGTCGTGCTGACATCGAGATGGGCCACCTGCGCGAGCGCGTGGACGCCTGCGTCGGTGCGGCCCGATCCGTACAGCTCGAAGTCCTTCCGGCCGGTCACGCGTCCCACCGCGCGATCGATCTCGCCCTGGATCGTCCGCGCGTTCTTCTGGATCTGCCAGCCGCTGTAGCGCGTGCCGGCGTACTCGATCGTCAGCTTGAACCGGGGCACGCGCCATTCTAGCGTCCGCCGTCGCATATAATCGCGACGCTATGAAGGAGTCGCCGCCGGCCCCCCGACTGGTCGTCACCGACGCGCTCGGCCGGCGCATCGTCAACATCGACAAGCCGCTGTTCACGATCGGTCGGCGCAGCGAGACCGATCTGCGCCTGCCCGGCGCCGACATCTCGAGAGTCCACGCGGAAATCAGCTACGAGAACGCCACCTGCGTCATCCGCGACAAGCAGTCGCGCTTCGGCACCTTCGTCAACGGCGAGAAAGTCACCGAGAAGGTCCTGGCGCACGGCGATCACGTGAAGCTGGGCCAGGCCGGCGACACCGAGATCGTCTTCTTCATCGACGACGAAGCGCCGTCGGTGGAGAAAAGCGCGGTGTCCGCGGCCACCGAGCTGCGGCAGATGGCGGCGCTGCTGGAGGCTCTGCGCGCAATGGGATCGGGCCGCGTCCTCGACGAAGTGCTGGCGATGGTGCTCGACTCGGCCATCGACGTCACCGGCGCCGAGCGCGGGTTCATCATGCTCGCGAAGCGCGACAAGGCGCTCGAGTTCAAGATGGCGCGCATGCGCGGCAAGATGACGCTCTCGGGCAGCAACTTCGAGACGAGCCGGAAGATTCCGGAGACGGTATTCGCCACCGGCCAGCTGACGATTGTCGAAGATCTGCTCGACGGCGATCTCGCGCAGCTGCATACCGGCACCGTCGCGCTCGGCATCCGCCACGTGCTCTGCACCCCGCTGCGCCTGGTTCGCTACGTCGAACGCGCCGAGCAGAAAGGCGCCGACGAAACCATCGGCGTGCTCTACCTCGACAGCCGCGAGCGCGGCGCACTGCGCTCCGCGTCGGCGCAGTCAGCGCTCGAAACCCTGTCGGCCGAGGCGGCGCTGGCGATCGAGAACGCGCGGCTGTACCGCGAGGCGGAGGACAAGGCGAAGTTCGAGCAGGAGCTGAAGGTCGCGGCGGCGATTCAACAGGCGCTGCTCCCGGCCGGCACTCGCGAGGGACCCTTCTTCTCGACCGCGGCCGCCTCGATCGCCTGCCGCGCGGTCGGCGGCGACTTCTTCGACTATGTCGACTTCGCCAGCAGCCGCTTCGGCTTCATCGTCGGTGACGTGGCGGGGAAAGGATCGCCGGCGGCGCTGCTCGCGTCGGCGGTACTGGGGATGTTCAGCGCCGAGGCGACCTACCAGTCCAGCCCCGCGCCGCTGATCACCCGGCTGAATCACGGTCTGTTCCGGCGCGCGATCGAATCGCGGTTCCTCACGACCTTCTACGGCATCCTCGGCGCCGACGGATCGTTCACGTACTCGAACGCGGGACACAATCCGCCGCTGCTGGTGTCCGCGACCGGCATCCGCCGTCTCGACAAGGGCGGCGTCGTGCTCGGCCTGTTCGAGCAGGCATCGTTCGAAGAGGAGACGGTGACGCTCGAGAACGGCGACCTGGTCATCGCGTTCAGCGACGGCGTCACCGAGGCGATGAACCCCGCCGGCGAAGAGTTCACCGATGATCGATTGCTGGCCTGCGCCAATACCCATCGCGGCGAAACGCCGCAGCAGGTCCTGGACGCGCTACTCGCCGACGTCCAGACCTTCTGCGCCGGGGCCACCCAGAGCGACGACGTCACGGTCGTCATGGTCCGTTACAACGGACGGTAATCCACCAAGTCTTCCCTTACGGCGAACGTTGACGGCGCCTGAGGAGACCTTCGATCCGGCGCGCTGAAACCCGCCCGAATCTTCGCGTCGTCGCCGGCACGCCGGTTGCCTGATCTCGCCGGGCTACAACTTCGGTTACTTCCATTTTTGTATCGCCTGGAGGGCGACTGATGACCACACGCGTACCTGCTTTCATCCTGGGAACCTTCTGCGCCGCGATGCTCTGCGTGCCGCTGCTCGCACACGCACCATCGGGCGCGATCTTCACGACCGTCGCCGACGGCTCGGAGGTGAACGCGAACATCTATCCGAGCAAGGATGCCGTCTATCTCGACGGCGGTCCCGGCCCCGGCGCACCACAGACGGCGGCCGGCCTCGACGACGGCCGGTACATCTTCCAGGTGACCGACCCGAGCGGGAAGAAGCTGCTCTCGACCGATGCGGCCCGCTGCCGCCAGTTCGACGTCGCGAACGGCATCATCACCAACGTGGTCGCGACCGGTTGTCAGCACAAGACCGGGTTCGACGTCGATCACGGCGCAGTGACGATCCAGTTGATGCCGTACCTCGACACGCCGAATCCGGGCGGCGTCTACAAGGTGTGGGTGACGCTCGTGGAGAACTACAAGTGCCTGGCGAGCGTCGTCGACTGCGGGTTCAAGGCGGGCGTCAACGTGCACGGTTTCGTCGCCGCCGACAGCAAGACGGACAACTACAAGATCAGGAAAGACGGTGTCGCGCAGGAGATCGACACCAGGTTCTTCATCGACGCCAACGGCAACAACAATTTCGACGACGGTGAAACGGTCCTCGACGGCGCGCAGATCTTCTGGATGGACACGCTCGGCGGGACGAACTCGAAATCGTCGTACTTCAATGCCGCGCTGGACGTGAACCACGAAGCGCACGTCGAGGCGCCGGAAGACGGCACGCATTACATCGCGATTCCACCGCAGCCGGGGTGCAACATCGGCGTCATCGACGTCGGCGGCATCCGCCAGCCGTACACCGGGCCGCAGGTCGTGGCGGTTCAGTTCCCGAAGACGAACAAGCCGCTGACGATCTTCATCACCGTGCAGTGCGTGCCGTAACGGCGGAGGGCGCTGAGAAGGCGGAGACCGCAGAGAAGGCGGAGAGCGCAGGGGTGGCGCAGAGATCGCAGAGGGGAAACCCTCTGCGACTTCTGTCTCACCGGAAGCTGGCGAGGGCGGCGCGATCGATCGCGCACGACACGGTCCGGGCGCGGCCGGCGAGTTCGAGCGTCACGTCTTCGGTCGCGGCGAAGGCGGCGAAGTCGAAGATGAACTTGCCGCCGCCGCCGGACTCGAGCGACTGCGTGACCGGCTTCACGGTCGCGCCGCCGCGCTTGAGGGTCACCGCGGTGATCGGATTCTTTGCCGCCGGGGCCGCGGTCACGCCGACGGTGATGCGGGTCCGCTGCGCGTCGGCGTAGCTCGGCGTCGGCGGGTCCTGCTTGTTCTTCACCGACTGCCACACCTCGTACGCCACCTGCTTGTACGGCGTGTACATCGCGAGCGTGAAATCGTCGTTCTTGCACAGACCGGTGTCCCAGAACACACACGCCGGATTCGCGCCGCCCTGCTTGCCGCACGCGATCGCGTTGTAGTAGCTGTCGCGGCTGATCGGCTGAATCCCCTTGTCCCACGGCGGCGTGGCGGGCTTCGCCTGCGCCTTGACCTGCGCGTGGATCACCGGTCCGATCAGCACCGCACACACGAGGATCGCGCGACCGAGCGTCTGCACCATGGCGCTATCCTAACCGACCAGCACGTAATCCCGGCGATGTGAACCCGCCGCGGGACGGGACAAACCGCGGAGAACGCGGAGCGACGCGCGCGCTCCCCTGCGTGGCTCTGCGGTCTTTGCGGCCTTTGCGTTATGGACAGGGGGCGTGGTTTCTCGGCGCGACAGGGACTCGGATCGAGCCGGTGCGAACCGTCGATTCAGCGGCGACGCCGCCGCTTCACGGCTGGCTCGGGTCGCTCCGGCGCTTCGCGCGCGATCATGACCTCAGTTGACTTGATGATCGCGACGGCGTCATCGCCGCGCCGCAGCTTCAACTCGCTGATCGCGTCGCTGGTGATCACCGCGGTCAGCGTCTGATCGCCGATGCGCAGGCGAATCTGACCGAGCAGGCCGTCCGTGCGGACCTCGTCCACGAAGCCGTGCAGCCTGTTCCGGCCGCTCAACGCGACGATCAACCCGGTCGTGGCCGGCGTCCGCTTGTTGTGTGAGGGCGGCGTCTGCGGCGCCAGCACGCGATCCACCTCCGCCTCCGACAGGCGGTGATGGCCACCGGCGGTCTTGGTGGTGCGCACCTTCCCCTGGTGAATCCACTGTTTCAGGGTGGAGTAGCCGATGCCCATCCGCTCGGCGGCGGCTCGCACGGTCATCAACCCCATGTCAGCAGACCTCCGGGAAATCGACTCGAATCATACAGCGGACACCGGGTGGCACGAGTGGGTCTTGATCACCAGCCAGACCTGGCAGCCCGGGCGCAAATCGAGGTCGGCGCTGGCAGTGGGCGTGACGTGCACTTCGACCGGTGCGCCAATGCTGACCTCGACCCGGACGGTCGCGCTCTGCCGCGCCAGCCCGACGATCGTTCCCGGCAGGACGTTGCGGGCGCTCAACCCGCGCGGCGGCGCGGTGGCGATCAGAATATCGCCCGCCCGGATCGCCACCCGGATGCGATCGCCCGCCTCGAACGACGTCAGCGGCGTCTCGAGATCGGTCGCCGTTCCCGTCAGGCGGACGATCGTCACGCCGGCGGCCGGCCGCCGCTCGATCACCGCCGCGTCGAGCAGATTCTCGAACCCGGCGAGCCGGGCGACGCTCTCGTGCGACGGCGCGTTCAGGACCGTATCGGGCGTTCCGTCGGCGGCGATCGTCCCGTTGCGCAGCAGCAGCACGCGCTCGCCGAGCGCGAACGCCTCGCGCTGCGAATGTGTGACGTACAGAATGGGGATGCGGCGCTCGACGTTCCACGCCCGGAGATCCGCGATGATTCGCGACTGCGTGTCGTGATCGAGCGCCGACAGCGGTTCGTCGAGGAGCAGCACGTCGGGATCGGTCACCAGTGCCCGCGCCAGGCCGACCCGCTGCCGTTCGCCGCCGGAAATCGCCGCGGGACGGCGCGCGAGCAGATGCGCGATGCCGAACGACGTCGCCATCGCCGTCGTTTTTGCGTCGCGCTCCGTCGCCGGCTGCCGCGACAGTCCGTAGGCGATGTTCTCGGCGATGGTCAGGTGCGGAAAGAGCGCGAGATGTTGAAACACGAAGCCGACGCGGCGGCCAGGCGGCGGGACGTTGATGCGCGCGGCGACGTCCAGCAACACACGATCGTTGATCGCAATCCGCCCCTGGTCGGTCGCCGCCAGGCCGGCGACCGACCGGAGCAGCGTCGTCTTGCCGGATCCTGATGCGCCGAAGACGATGGTCGTGCCGGGTGCGGCGGTGAACGCGACGTCGAGCTGAAAGCGCGGCGACAGACGCGTGCGGACACGGACGTCGAGGCTCATGACAGGGGGGCGACCGCCCAGGGCTTCCGCATCAGCGCGTACACGGACGCGAGCGCCGCGAACGAAAACAGCAGGAGCAGCAGCGCCGTCTGGTGCGCCGCCGCAAAGTCGAACGCCTGCACATCGTCGTAGATCGCAATCGAGACCGTCCGCGTGACGCCCGGAAGATTGCCGCCGACCATCAAGACGACGCCGAATTCTCCGATCGTGTGGGCGAAGGTCAGCACGATGCCGGCGAGGATGCCGTCGATCGACAGCGGCAGCACGACACGGCGGAAGGTGCGCAGCGGACCGACGCCGAGCGTCGCGGAGGCCTCGAGCAGCGTCCGATCGATCTGCGCGAACGACGCGGCGATCGGCTGTACCGCGAACGGCAGGCTGTAGAGCACCGATGCAATCACCAGCGCTTCGAAGGTGAACGCCAGCCCGTGTCCGGTCCACGCCTCCCAGGCGCGGCCGATCGGGCTGCGCGAGCCGAGCGCGAGCAGCACGTAGAAGCCGAGTACCGTCGGCGGCAGCACGAGCGGAAGCGCGACGATCGACTCGAAGAGGAAACGCCATCGCGACTGCGCGAACGTGAGCCAGTACGCGATCGGCAAACCGACGACCAGCAGAACGCCCGAGACGATCGCCGCCAGCCGCACGCTCAACCCGATCGCGGTCCAGTCCATGCAGGGGAGTTTACGCTTGAACCACAGAGACACGGAGACACAGAGGTGAGCGCGACGACCGTGCCCGTCGCCCGCCGCCGCTTCGCGGCGGCGCGTCGGCCTGCGAAGCCGGCCGTCCGGTGACGCGCCGAGTTCGCAACAACGCTCCCGCGCCGGCTGTTCCCCGTGCCTCTGTATACCTCTGTGGTGAAGCGACGAAGCGTCAGCGTTGCGGGACGACGAAGCCGAACGCCTGCAGCGTGCGGATGCTGGCCGGCTGCTTCAGGAACTCGACGAACTGCAGCGCGACCGCTTTCTGGCGTGACGCCGCGACGACCACTGCCCCCTGTTCGATCGCTGGATAGAACGACTCCGGGATCTCGACATAGCGGCCGCTGCTCTTCAGCGCCGGCGCCAGCGCGAGCGACAGTGCGACGATGCCGACGTCGGCGTTGCCGGATTGCACGAACTGCGCGGCCTGCGAGATGTTCTCGCCGCGCACCAGCTTCGACATCACCCGGCCGTAGACGCCCGCGTGGTGCAGCGCGGCGACCGCCGCGCGTCCGTACGGCGCGTGGTCGGGATTCGCAATCGCGACCTTCCGCACCGCCGGATCGGCGAGCCCGGCGAGCCCGCGCCTGAGATCGACCTTCGAATCGTTCCGCGCCCACAGGACGATGCGGCCCGCGGCGTACTCGTAGATGCTGCCCTTCTCGACCTGTCCATCGCGTTCGAGCTGCCGCGGGTAGTCGATGTCGGCCGAGAGAAACACGTCGAACGGCGCGCCGTTCTGCAACTGCGTGAAGAAGTTTCCGGACGAACCGAAGGTGAGCGCGACCGTGTGCCCCGTTTGCTGCTCGAACTGCGCGGCGATGCCCGGCAGCGCCGCCTGCAGGTCCGACGCCGCCGCGATCCTGAGCGGCTGCGCCACGGCGGCGGTTGCGGCGAGAGGGATGAAGAGGCAGGCGACGATCGCCGCTCGGACGCTGTGCATGAGGCTGATATCGACCCGCTGAACCGTCTTGCGCCGAACGGTCTTTTATACAAAGATCATCGGCGTCATGCAACATGACGCGGTCCAGCTAGTCGATTTGGGTCGATTCGGTGGGCGACCCCGCGCTCACCGGCGGCGGCGACGTGGCGGCGCCGCTGTTGCTGACACCATCCGACATCAACAACGATGCCGCGCACGACGGTGACGGTCAGCGAGGAAGGGCGGGAGATCGATTCCGATGGTCGCCGATCAACCGATCGATCATCTCATGAGGAGGACCGATGGCGCTGAGCGCACGCAATCACCTGAGCGGCACGATCGAGGACATCGTCTGGGGCGACGTGCTGGTGCACGTCAGCGTGCGCGTCGTCGGCGACGCGGTCATCGAGTCGGTGATCACCCGCCGCAGCGGCGAGGAGATGGGCCTGAAAAAGGGCGACAAGGTCACCGCGGTCGTCAAGGCCACCGAGGTCATGCTGTCGAACTAGCCGGTTCGATGTATTTCGATTCGATTTGAATCATGGTTCGGTCCGCAGTAAAGTCTGCGGATGCCGGTCGCTCGAACTGCCTCGATCCGGGCCGTTGTCGCGGCGGCCTTTGGCGTCGCCCTGGTCGCATCGCCGGCGCGCGCGCAGGTGGCGGCCGGAGAAATCACCGGTCTGATCAAGGATCAGGCCGGCAAGGCGATCCCCGGCGCCACCGTCACCGTCACCAACGTCGGGACGAACATTCCGCGTGTCGTGGTCACCAGCGACGACGGCGTCTACACCGCGGCGAGCCTCCGGCCGGGCGAATACCGCATCGAGGTCGAGCTGTCCGGCTTCGAGCCGGTGCGGCGAAGCGGCATCCGCCTGGCGACCGGTGAGAAGGCGCGGCTCGATTTCGATCTCGCGCTCGGCGACGTGCGCGAGGAGGTGACGGTGGTCGGCGACCTGCCGATCGTGCGCGCCGAGACCGCGAGCCTCGGGACCGTCGTCGAAAACGAGCAGGTGGTGCAGCTGCCGCTGAACGGCCGCCTGTTCATCACCCTGGCCGCGCTCGCGCCCGGCGTCGCGCTGCCGCCGAACTCGCAGCTCCCGCGCATCAACGGCGGCCGGCCGCGCACCAACGAGTATCTGTTCGACGGCATTTCCGTGCTGCAGCCGGAGCCCGGACAGGTCGCCTACTTTCCGGTCATCGACGCGATACAGGAATTCAAGATCGAGAGCAACAGCCCGCCCGCGGAGTTCGGCCGGTTCAACGGCGGCGTCGTCAACCTGACGACCAAAGCCGGTGCGAACGCGTTTCACGGCGACGCGTTCGAGTTCCTGCGCAACGAGCATCTCAACGCCCGCAACTACTTTCAGCGGTCCAGCGCGCTGAATCCGGCGTACCGGCGACACCAGTTCGGCGGCACGCTCGGCGGACCGGTCGTGAAGGACCATACCTTCTTCTTCGCCGACTACCAGGGCCAACGACAGAACATCGCCCGCACCGTCACGTCGACGGTTCCAACACTCCTCCAGCGGCAGGGAGTCTTCACCGAGGCGATCGGCGGGCGGGTGCCGGTCATTTACGATCCGGCGACGACGGTCGGAGCGACGCGCAGCCCGTTTCCCGGCAACACCATCCCGGCGGGCCGCATCGATTCCGTGGCGCTGTCGCTCGTGCAGCGCTATCCGCTGCCGACCGCGAGCGGCGCGGCGAACAATTTCAGCCGCACCGGCGGCGAGGTCGACGACCAGGATCAGTGGGACGCGCGAATCGATCACACGATCACCGGGCGCGATCAGGTGTTCGGTCGCCTGACGTACTTCCGCGACGGGTTCGTTCCCGTCACGCCGCTGCCGGAAGGAAGCGGCGTGACGAGCGGCACGCTGGGCCCGCAGGATACGATCGCGTGGTCTTTTGCCTCGAACTACCAGCACACGTTCGCGGCGAACATGCTGAACGAGATCCGCGTCGGCGACACGCGGCGCCACGTCGACCGCACGGCCGCCCAGCTCAGCTCGTCGGCCGGATCCGCGATTGGTATTCCCGGCATTCCATCGAACGCGCAATTCCCCAACACGCTGCCGACGTTCCTGATCGCCGGCTATCAGCAGCTCGGCTCGCCGCCCAACACCGCGTCCGTCTTCAGCACCGGCGTCACAGAGGTGGCCGATTCGTTCACGTGGCTGAAGGGCCGGCACACGCTGAAGATGGGCCTCGACTGGCGGTGGGAGCGGCTCGACGTGATTCAGCCGCCGTCGCCGACCGGATCGTTCACCTTCAACAACATCGGCAGCGATCTGCCGGGGGCCGCGAACACCGGCACGCCGTTCGCCAGCTTCCTGCTCGGGCAGGTGCAGAATTTTTCGATCGATCTGCAGAGGTCGCAGATCCAGGAGCGCGCGCGCTTCCAGGAGTACTTCATCCAGGACGACTGGAAGGTGTCCGATCGCCTCACGATCAACCCGGGCCTGCGCTATACGCTCAATTTCCCGTCGAACGAGATCCACGGACAGGTCGGCGTGTTCGACCTTCGGACCCGGCAGCTGGAGTATCCGGGCGACGAGCCGGTACGGCCGCTGAAGAAGGACAACTTCGGGCCGCGTCTCGGCATCGTCTACCGGCCGACCGACAAGACGATCGTCAGCTCCGGTTACGGCATGGTGTGGATCGAGATGGCGGGCATCACCACGCCGTTCACGACGCCGACGTTCCCGTTCCTGCAGACGGTGGCCGAACGCGCGCTCGACACCATCAACCCGGCGTTCGTGCTGCAGAACGGTCCGACGGTCGCGCCAATCGCGCCGACGCCGACGGCCGGTCTCGGCCAGGGCGTGTTCTCCGTCGACGCCACGCTCGGGTCCGGCTACGTGCAGCAGTGGAACGTGGCGGTGCAACGCGAGCTGACGACGAACACGACGTTCGAGGCCGCCTACGTCGGATCGTTGATCACCCATGTTGGTGTTCCCGACACGAATCTGAATCAGCTGACGGTCGAGCAGCTCGCGCAGGGCCCAGCGCTGCTCACGCGCGTGCCGAATCCGTACTTCGGCACCATCCCGCGCTCCTCGTCGCTCGGCGATCCGACGATTCCGATCGCCCAGCTCCTCAAGCCGTTCCCGCAATACACCACGGTCAGCCTGTATCGCAACAACGTCGGCACGACCCGCTACGACGGCCTCGAGCTGAGCGTGCGGCAGCGGCTGGCGCGCGGACTGACCTACTCAGTGGCCTACACGCGCTCCAAGCTCGTCGACGACGCCTCGTCCGTCTTCGACGCGTCGATCCTGACTGGGCCGATCGCGAACTATCCGGTGGCCGACAGCTTCGACCGCGCGCTCGAGCGCGACTACTCGACCGGCGACATCCCGCACGTGTTCGTGTCCTCGGTGGTCTGGGATCTGCCAGCCGGGGCCGGACGTGCGCATCAGCCGGGTGGCGTGCTCGGCGCGCTCGCCCGCGACTGGACGCTGACCGCGATGGTCACGCTCGAATCGGGCATGCCGATCGCGGTCACGCAGACGACGAACTTCAACGCGTTCGCAGGGTTCGGTGTCCAGCGGCCGAACCTCGTCGGCGATCCGACGCTTCCACCGGACCAGCGCAACGAGACGAAGTGGTTCAACACGGCGGCATTCGCCATCGCGCCGCAGTTCACGATCGGCTCCGCGTCGCGCAACCCGGTGCGCGGGCCGGCCTATCGCGACGTCGATCTCGCGGTGATGCGCCGGGTTCCGGTGGCCGGCCGCGGCGGCGCGCTCGAGGTGCGGGCGGAGATCTTCAACCTGTTCGATACGCTGAATCTGGGCGCCCCGGCCGCAGTCGCCGGCGCCGCCAACTTCGGCACCATCACCACGGCGCTGGATCCGCGCGTCGTCCAGGTCGCGCTGAAGTTCCTGTTCTGAGGGAAAGCAACCGCGGAGTTCGCGCCGGCCTACCTCACGTACAGCTGCGGAAACTCCTTCTTCAGCGCGTCCACCTTCGGCAGATCCCACATCATGATGTACGGGTTATGCGGATTGTGCGCGGCGAAGTCCTGGTGATACGCCTCGGCCTCGTAGAAGGCGGTCAGCGGGACGAGCTGCGTGGTGATGTCCTTCTTGCCGAAGACGCGGGCGTCGCGGAGCTGATCCAGGTACGCCTTCGCGACCGTCTGCTGACGATCGGTCGCGTAGAAGATCACCGAGCGGTACTGCGGTCCGGTATCCGGGCCTTGTCCGCCGCGCTGGGTCGGATCGTGCGCGACCGAGAAGAACACCTTCAACAGCTGGCCGTACGAGACCTTCGACGGGTCGTAGGTGATCTTCACCGACTCGGCGTGGCCGGTCGTGCCGGTCGAGACGAGGTCGTATTTCGCGTACTTTTCCGGGCCACCTGAGTAGCCGGACACGGCGGTCACGACGCCGCGCACGTGCTGGTACACCTCTTCGATGCCCCAGAAGCAGCCGCCGGCAAGTACCGCGCTGGTCTGCGCGGGCGCGTCGGCCAGCCGATCGTCCAGGTCGGGGTCGGGAAGCACGACGTCTTTCGCGCTCATCGCCGATGAGATTGCAACGGCGATGATCACGACCGTAGCGGCGGCGATCATTCGACTGAGCTTCATCGCAGGTCCTCTCTCGAATGATACCGCTCGCAGCCGATTCGGGAACGGCCCAGATCGTGTATCATCCGCGACGCCACCCTGCCGGATCGGGAGCCGCAACCGATGCGCTCGCGAACCTCGGTCGTCTTTCTTGCGGCAAGCCTGATGTATGCCGCCGCCGTCCACCTCGCTGCGCAGCGCGCGCCGAACACCGGCCAGCCGCTCGACGGATTGACGCCCGCGCTCAGCGACGCCTTCAACGCCGGCGCGCAGGTCTTCACGAAGCGCTACGCCGTCGCCGATGGCCTCGGCCCGGTCTTCAACGACGAGGCGTGCGGCGATTGCCATCGCACGCCGTCGGTGGGCGGCGCGGGCAACCGGACGGTGACCCGGTTCGGCCGCGACAGCGACGGCTTCTTCGATCCGCTCGTCGAGCTCGGCGGCTCGCTGGTGCAGTCTCGCGGCATCGGCAGCGTGACGACGCAGTTCGGCAGTTTCACCTTCACCGGCGAGCGCGTGCCGGCCGATGCCACCGTGACAACGCGCCGCCGCACCACTGAGACGCGGGGGCTCGGGCTCGTGGACGCCGTCGCCGACGAGACCTGGCTCGCGATCGCGCGCCGCGAGGCGAACAGCGATCCGACGATCGCCGGCCGTGCGGCGATCGTCCTGAACCTCGCCACGCGTCTCCCGACGGTCGGCAAGTTCGGATGGAAGGCGCAGGTGCCGACCGTGCACCAGTTCGCCGGCGACGCGCTGATGAACGAGGCCGGCGTCACCAATCCTGATTTTCCGGACGAGAACTGTCCGGGCGGCGACTGCTCGCTGCTCGACTTCAATCCGGCGCCGGCGTTGAACGACGACGGTCGCGATGTGGACGCGCTCACCGAGTTCATGCGCCTCCTCGCGGCGCCGGCGCGCGGTCCGATCACGGACGCGGTCGTGACCGGCGAGGGCGTGTTCGCCGCCATCGGCTGCGGCGCGTGTCACCTGCAGTCAATCGAGACCGGCGCCAGCAGCGTCGCCGCGCTGAACCGGGTGACGTTCCACCCGTACTCGGATTTCCTGCTGCACGACATGGGGACGCTCGGCGACGGCATCGTGCAGGGACAGGCCGGCGCGCGCGAGATGCGCACTGCGCCGCTGTGGGGACTGCGATCGGCAGCGCGGCTGCTGCACGACGGCAGCGCGACGACGATCGAACAGGCGATCCAGCGTCATGACGGGCAGGGAGCTGCCGCGCGCGATCGGTTCGCCGCGCTCGATCCCGATCGCCTGGCGGCGCTGCTGGCGTTCCTGAGATCGTTGTAGCGGCACGACGCACGAACACATTCCCACGAAGGCACGAAGACACGAAGAAATCCGTTGGACAAGAAACACTTCGTGTCTTCGTGGCTTCGTGGGCGCCCTTTCGTCAGGGCTGCCTGGCCCGCGGCGCGAACTGCGCGAGCAGCCGCCG
Organism: Vicinamibacterales bacterium; assembly: GCA_035259385.1. Taxonomy (GTDB): domain Bacteria; phylum Acidobacteriota; class Vicinamibacteria; order Vicinamibacterales; family CAVVIG01; genus QHWK01. The sequence continues at coordinate 28,666 of DATFWL010000321.1, forward strand.
GTACTCCGGATCATCGACGCGCTCGGCGGCGCCGCCGGTGATGACGCGCAGCATGCGGCGCGCCTGGCTGCGTTCGGACGATTCGGCGGCCGCCTCGGCGGCGCGCGCGAATCGGACCAGGTACTCCCGCAGCCGGCTCAGATTCGCGTCGTGCCGCGTCGCATCGCTCAGTCCGGCTTCGAGGCCGGCGATCTCGTCGACCATCCGCATTTCCGCATCGTCGCCGGAGCGCTCGCGCGACAACGCCTTCTTCACCTCCGGCTGACGCGCCAGTTCGCGCGCGCGCGAGGCTTCCGCGGTCACGTCACGCAGACCCTTGAAGTCGTCGGCCAGCGCCTCGAGCAGATGCACGGTCGCGGCAGCGTCGGTCGATTCCGCAATCCGCTTCCGCCGTTTCTCCAGCAGCCGATCGATGACGGCATCGTCCTTCGGCTTCCGTCCGCTCTTCATCGCCTGCAGCTCCATCCATTCGATTGCGTCCAGCGCCACCGAGTCGGGCGGGAGCGCGTGCCCGCCGTTGAACACCTCCAGGTGGTGCGGCGTCGTCAGCTTGCGATCGAGCTGGCGCATCTCGATGTAGTTGAAGTCGTCGGTGCCGGCGGTGCCGAAGATCGGGAAGGTCAGCGACGATCGCGGCTTCGAGTCCGGGTACCCGGCGCTCGACGCGATCACGCCGGCGATGTTCCGGTTGCCGAGCGCCACCTGCAACGCGATGCGCGCGCCGCCGGAGAGCCCAGTCAGGTAGATGCGATCCGCATCGATCGCGAAGCGCTGGCCGAGATCCCCGGACATCGCGCGAACGCTCGCCGCCGACACCGCCACCGGGCCGTTCCGCGAGCTGTTCGATCCGGCGACGATGTAGCCGTACCGCTCCGCGGCGGCCTGATACGTTTCGACCATCGCACGCCCGCGCGCCGCCGGATGAAACGCGATGAGCAGGCTCCACGCTCGATCGGGCGAGTAGCTTGACGGCAGATACAGCGCGTAGCTTTGTGTCGAGTCGTCCGCGCACGTCACCGAGTCGATGATCGTGCCGCGCGGCAACGGCTGGGCCTGAAGCGGCACCGCCCAGGCAAGCGCCAGGGGGAAAGCAACCGCGGAGATCGCCGAGACCGCAGAGATTCTCCTGGTCATCAGATCTCGAAGTTTAGCGTGCATGTCAGAATTGCGCGCGGCCTGTAGTTCGCAGTCCGGATGGGCCAGTCGACCTTCGGCATCTTCGACACGTTCGAGAACGATCCGGGCCGGCAGGCGCACCTCGGGCCGCGTTGCCGCTGCGCTGATGGCCAAGGCGCCGGACCTGCTGGCGAAGGCGTCGGAGATCAACAAGATCGACATTCTCGCGGCGAAATAGCGGCGCCGCTGGCAGTAGAATCCGCTCCACAGGAGGCGTCCATGCGCGCACGTCTGATTGCAACGATTCTCACGCTGTTCTCCTCGGCGGCGCTGGCCCAGCAGCCGGCCGCGCCGGCAGCGGCGCCCTCGCCGAAGCTGTTCGCAGGAGCGGGCGACGTGACCGCGATGATCGCGAAGGCGAAGAGCGAACGGAAGCCCGACCAGGCGAACTTCGTCCAGCCGATCGTGTCGCTCGCGCCGTTCAACGCGAACCTCGAGTATCGCGTCGGAAACGTCCCGGCGCCGGCGTCGGTGCACGAGCGCGAAGCCGAGATGTTCTACGTGGTCGAGGGCTCCGGCACGCTCGTCACCGGAGGCACGCTTCGCGCGGAGAAACGGACCAACGCCGAGAACCTGACCGGCAGCGGGATCGACGGCGGCACCTCGCGCAAGCTCGCGAAAGGCGACTGGGTGATGGTGCCCGAGAAGACCGCGCACTGGTTCACACAGGTCGACGGCACGCTGGTGCTGATGTCGATCCATCTTCCGCACCCGCCGGCGGCAACGTCGTCGCGATGAACCGGCGCGACGCGATCACGCGGGGCAGCCTGGCGCTGGTCGGGCTCGGTCTCGGTGCCTGCCGGACGAGCTCGAGCCTCGACACGCGCGCGCGCAACGCGCGGCCGGCGATCAATCTTGCGCCGGTGCACGCCTCGTGGGATCGCGTCCTCCGCACGACGGTCGGGCTGCGGCCGCACCGTCCGTCGGGCTTCGTGCTGCGCGCCGAAAAGCTCGGCGACAAGACGCTGATCCACGACTACGGCCACGCCGGCGCGGGGATGTCGCTCGCGTGGGGATGCGGCGTGGTGGTATCGGAGTTCGCGCTGCAGACCGCCGACCGCCACGCGGCGGTGATCGGCTGCGGATCGCCAGGTCTGACCGCGGCGCGCCAGCTGCAGCGGCGCGGCTTCGACGTCACGATCTACGCGGCGAGTGTCCCGCCCGACACCACCTCCAACATGTCGCTGGCCGGCTTCACGCCGACGACGGCGCTGATCGACAAGGATCGGCGCACGCCGGCGTGGGACGCACAGTTCCTGCGCGTCGCGGAGATCTCGTACCGCGAGCTGCAGCTGATGGTCGGACGCAACTACGGCGTGAAGTGGATGGATGCCTACAACGCCACCGATTCGCCGGCTGCTGCCGGCGAAGGCGGCGGCCGCGGCGGCGGAGGTCGCGGCCGCGGCAACTACGCGACCGACGCCGACCTGCTGCCCGATGCGCTGCGCCCGAACCACACGCGCGAGCTGCTCGGTCCTGGCGAGCATCCGTTCGCGACGAAGTACGCGACGCGGACGCTGGCGCTCGCCATCGAGCCGTCGATCTATCTCGACGCGCTCGTGCGCGACTTCATCGTCTTCGGCGGCCGCATCGTCATCCGCAAGTTCGACGCGCCGCGCGACCTGATGACGCTGACCGAGCCGATTGTCGTCAACTGCACCGGCCTCGGGTCGTACTTCCTGTTCGACGACAAGGAGCTGATGCCGGTCAAGGGTCAGCTGACGGCGATGGTTCCCGAGCCGGACGTGGACTATCGCGCCGGCGGACCGACGTCGAGCGGCGTCGCCGCGACCATGAACTCGCGGAGCGACGGCATCATCGTTGGCAACCTGCAGGACCCCGGCAACTGGTCGCTCGAGCCCGACGAGGAGGTTCGACAGCGCAACGTCAACGCCGCCATCGAGTTCTTCGCGTCGATGCGGACGCCCCGGCCTGGCGTGCAGCTGACGCGATCCGAGCCGCCGGGCGTCCCGCCCCCGGTCGAGGCGTTCTTCGACGCCGAATCGTAGCGAGGCTTGACCGCCGCGCAGCGGCGGGTGCACCATCCACGGCCTGACATGTCAGTGCGGGAGATTGCGATGGGCCAGCGTGCGAGGACATTCGTCGTCTTGACCGCTATCGCGCTCGTGCCAGCCGCGACGGGTGCGCAGGTCGACCTGTCCGGCAGCTGGGGTGCCCGCTACCACGAGGACGAGCCCGAGCGGATTCCCGGTCCGGCGCTCGCCAACTTCCTTGGACTGCCCATCACCGAGAGCGCCCGCCAGTGGGCGCTCAGCTGGGATCCGTCGCGCCTGACGCTGCCCGAGCACCAGTGCCAGGTGCACGTGGCGCCGTACATCTATCGCGGGCCGCTGCAACTCCGGATCTGGGAGGAGCGCGATCCGAGCTCGCAGAAGCTCATCGCCATCAAGAACTACATCAGCACCTACGAGCAGACCCGGACGATCTGGATGGACGGCCGCCCGCATCCGCCGGAATACGCCGCGCACACGTGGGAAGGCTTCTCGACCGGCAAATGGGAAGGCGACATGCTGACGGTCGAGACCAGCCACATCAAGCAGGGCTGGATTCGGCGCAACGGGCTCCCGGAAAGCGATCGCGCGACGCTCGTCGAGCATGTCATCCGCCATGGCGACTACCTGACGCACATCAGCGTGCTCACCGATCCGGTGTACCTGACCGAGCCGCTGGTGAAGAGCCAGAACTTCGTGTTGAATCAACGGCAGCTCCCCGAAGCCGCGTGGCTCTGGCCCTGCGAAATCGTCGAAGAGGTCGCGGGGCGGCCGGCCGGCGCCGTGCCGCACTATCTCCCGGGCGGGAATCCGTTCGTCAACGAGTTCGCGACGCAGAGCGGCATTCCCGTCGAGGCCGCGATGGGCGGAGCGGAAACGATGTATCCCGAATATCAGCTGAAACTTCAGCAGCTCTCGAGCGCCAGGATCACGCCACGCTAGCGTCCGAGTCAGCGGAGGAACCCATGACCGCGATCACCCGCCTGCATCACATCACCCTCTGCGCGCGCGGCGCGCAGGAAGACATCGACTTCCTCACCCAGGTCCTCGGCCTGCGCCTGATCAAACAGACGGTCCTCTTCGACGGGCGGTACGCGCACTATCACTTCTATTACGCGAACGCGAACGCCGACATCGGATCGGTGCTGACGACGTTCCCGTATCGCCGGGTGCCTGGCCGGCCGGGCTCCGGACAGATTTCGGCGACGTCGTTCGCGGTCGGCAACGGGACGCTCAAATTCTGGACGGATCATCTTGATCGCCATCAGGTCGAGCACAGCGATGCGCAGGAGCGCTTTGGCCAGCCGTTCATCCGGTTCAAGCATCCGTCGGGCCTGCTGCTCGAGGTGATCGAGGACTCCGGCGACACGCGCGCCGGCTGGACGACTGATCAGATCGATTCCGAAGTGGCGGCGCGCGGATTCCATGGCCCGGTGCTCTCGGTGCGCGAGGTCGAGGAAGAGGAGCGGTTCTTCATCGAGGCGCTCGGCTTCAGGAAGACCGGCGTCGACGGCCCCTACCACCGGTTCGAGATCGGCGACGGCGGCGCGGCGAAGACGCTCGTGCTCCTGCACGAGCCCGATCGCCGCGCGGGAAGCTGGGGATTCGGCGCCGGCACCGGCCACCATCTCGCGCTCGACATCGGGACCGACGATGCCCTGGCGGAGCAGAAGAACCTCTACGAGGAGCTGGGCTACACCGATTGCTCCGAGATCAAGGATCGCAACTACTTCCACTCGATCTACGTGCGCTCGCCGGGCGGCATCCTGACCGAATGCGCGGCGACGGCGCCGGACGGCTTCGCGCGGGACGAACCGCTCGATCAACTCGGGATGGCGCTGCTCCTGCCGCCGTGGTTCGAAGAGAAGCGGCAGGAGATCGTCGCGATGCTCGAACCGATCGTGGTGCCGGAAGCCAATCGTCCGGCGACCGCCGCGTCAGGCCGGCGGGCGGCACCGCCGCCGGAGTCGGCGGCGGCGGCGAGTGGCACGACGGCGTCGAGGCGGACGAGCGCGACCTTCATCGGCGGGGACAAGCATTAGGAATTTGGAATTGGAATTGGAATTTGGAACTTGGAATTGGAATGCGTGATCGCGTGCTCGCGCTGACGGCGGTCATGGTCGTCAGCGCTGCCGGCGGGAACGGCGC
>DATFWL010000322.1:0-2207 GCA_035259385.1 Vicinamibacterales bacterium
GGTCCACACCGCGGTCTCGCCGCCGCGCGACTGCACGCGCACGGTGTAGAGCGGCGCCGCGGACGGCGCGGGGAAATCGTTCCGGTAGTGCGCGCCGCGGCTCTCCGTGCGGGCCAGCGCGCTGGTCGCGATCAAGCGCGCTACGGCGGCCTGGTTGGTCAGATTGATCCAGTCCTGCCACGCCAGGTTGAACGCGCCGCCGCCCGGCACTCCTCGAGTGCCTTGATGCTTGGCCGCCGGAGCACCTGCTCCGAGAGGCGATTCATGATCTCGATGCCGGTGAGGTCGCCCTTGTGGATGGTGCGATCGTGCGTCTGGCCGGCGAACGGCTTCTGGTGGATTCGCCCCGCGGGCGTGCGATCGAAGAGGCACCCGTAGCGCGATTCGAGCTCGAGCACGCGCCCCGGCGCCTGCACGACCAGGGTCCACACGAGCTCCTGATCGTTGATCCAGCCGCCGCCGGCGAGCGTGTCGAGAAAGTGGGCGTCGAGCGAGTCGGGCTCGGTCAGCACGGCGTTGTAGCCGCCCTGCACCATGCGCGTGCAGCCCGCGCGTCCGAGCAGGCCCTTCACGACGACGGTGACGGACAGGCTCGGCGAGCTATCGGCGGCGTGAAGCGCGGCACAGAGCCCGGCGCCCCCGGCGCCGAGGATCAGGATGTCCGTTTCGACCGCGTCGACTACCGGACGCAAGGACGGATCACCGCACGCATCATACAACTCCCACGCCTCGTTGACCCGCTCATTGGCCACACTGTCCCGGCGATCCCCGTGCAACCCTTTGATTCGTCTGAACACGGTCGATCGGCATCCCGTTTGCGTCTTCAACTCAGCATCCCTGGTGAGTCGCTCGCGCTTATTCGACGAACCGAAATGCGTCCGCCGGAAAGCGCCGCCGATAAACAGCCGCAGGAGACGACAATGAATCGTCCATGGATTCGAGGTTCTCTGCTGAGTCCTCTCGTCGTTTTCCTCTTTGCCACCACCCTGCACGCGCAGACCAATTTCGTGTACACGAACGACGACGTGCCGGGCCCGAACACCGTGTCAGGGTTCGTCATAGGAGGGGATGGCGCCTTGACGGCCGTTCCGGGCTCGCCGTTTCTGACCGGTGGGACCGGGGGCGGCGGCGGGTTGTTCGGGGTGAACCGGGCCGCGACCTGTTCGGGGCAGAAGCTCATCTACGTCTCTAATGCAGGCAGTCATGACGTCAGCGGCTTCTTCGTGAATCCGTCCACGGGTAGCCTCGATCTGGTTCCCGGCTCTCCATTCTCGACGGGCGGTGTGAGCCGCGGCGGAATCGCGCTCGCGTGCACGCCTGACGGCCGATTCCTCATGGCCGCCAATACCGGCTCGGGCGATATCACGGTGTTCCGTATCGGCGGCAACGGCGCTCTCACAACCACCGGCTCCCCGTCGGCTGTCGGTTCCGCCCCCGACGGTATCGGGATCTCGCCCGACGGCAAGTTCCTGGCGGTTGCCCTCGTGGGCATCAACGCGGTCGAGATGTTCAGCATCGCGCCGGATGGAACTCTCACACCCATTCCAGGCTCGCCGTTCCCAGGGGCTTCGGCTGGAGCCCTTACCGGCGTCGATATGAGCTGCGCGGGGAGTCTGCTGTTCGGGGGGGCGTCGGCAGATACGACCACCGTCAACGTCTTCGACATCGCGACCAACGGGGCATTGACGCCCCGCCCCGATTCGCCGTTCACTCCGGGCGTCGGCGGGAACTCGAACGTGGTGCTGCTCAGTCCGAACGAGCGTCAGCTGTTCGTCAGCAACCAGGCAAGCGGCTCAGTCACCGCGTTTGCCGTCGCGTCGAGCGGAAGCCTCTCGCTGGTTGCAGGTTCACCGTTCGCGGCGCCTGGAAGCATCTTCCCGAGTGGGATGGCGATGAATCAGGCCGGGAGCTTTCTCTATGTCGCGGATGGCAGCAAGATCTACGGTTATAGCGTCGCGAAGGATGGGGCGCTGACGCCTGCTTCCGGATCTCCCTACCTGACGAACCAGCCGGGCCGCTTGCTGTCGCTCACAGCGTTTCCGGGCAAGACTTGCAACCAGCCCCCGGACTGCTCGAAGGCGATCGCCAGCCCTTCAACGGCCTGGCCGCCAAATCACCAGATGGTCAGTATCGGCGTTTCCGGCGTCACCGATCCCGACGGCGATCCTGTGACGATAACGCCGACCGGCGTCTGGCAGGACGAGCCA
>DATFWL010000323.1:0-6352 GCA_035259385.1 Vicinamibacterales bacterium
GCAAGTCGTCCAAGAACGACACCGCCAGGGTTAGCGATCTAGAGAAGCGCCTGGCGGAGGCACATGAACAGCAAGCGGCCACGGCCGAGATCCTTCGCGTCATCGCGAGCTCGCCGACACATATTCAGCCTGTGTTCGATGCGGTAGCGAACAGCGCCGCTCGCCTGTGCGATTCGCTGGATGCTTACATCTTTCGTCGGGACGGCGACCGGCTCCTGCTCGTGGCTCACTACGGCTCGATCCTGGTCGGGGGGCCTGTCGGCGATTTCTCGCTCCCGCTTGTTCGCGGGATTGCCGCAAGTCGGTCCGTCATGGACGGACGGACTATCCACGTCGCTGACCTGCAGAACGAGGCGACGGGGTTTCCGGAGGGCAGCGGGCTCGCGCGACGGTTAGGCTTCCGCACCATACTCGTCGTCCCCTTGATGCGAAAAGGTGTCGCGATCGGTACGATCTCGATCCGGCGCGCCGAGGTACGGCCGTTCAACGACAGGCAGATCGCGTTGCTCAAGACGTTCGCCGACCAGGCGGTCATCGCCATCGAGAATGTGCGGCTGTTCAAGGAGCTGGAGGCCCGCAATCGCGATCTAACCGCGACAAGCGAGATTCTGCAGGTGATCTCACGCTCGCCGACCGATGTGCAGCCTGTGTTCGACACGATCGCCGAGCGGGCGATGCGCCTCTGTGACGCGGCGTTCGGATTCATCAACACGTTTGACGGCGCGCGGATTCATATGAGTGCGTTCGCAAACATAAACCCGCGGGGGCTCAACGCCCTCCAGCAGGTATTCCCCCAAACGCCGAGCCGTGGAACCGGAGCTGGCCGGGTCGTTCTGAGCGGCAACGTCGTCCACATCCCGGACGTCCTGGCCGACCCGGAGTACCAGTTGACCGGGCCTGCGCAGGAGGCAGAGTTGCGCAGCCTCCTCGGAGTCCCCCTGCTCCACCAGGGGCGAGTAACTGGCGTGATCCTGGTCAGCCGGCCGCAGGCGGGAACGTTCTCGGAGGAGCAGGTCGAGCTCCTCAAGACCTTCGCGGATCAAGCGGTCATTGCGATCGAAAATGTTCGGCTGTTCAAGGAGCTGGAAGCAGCAAACCGCGAAATCGCCGCAGCGAGCCGGCACAAGAGCGAGTTCCTGGCCCACATGTCCCACGAGCTTCGGACGCCGCTGAACGCGATCATCGGCTTCTCTGAGGTCCTGTCGGACCGCCTGTTCGGTGAGCTGAACGAGAGGCAAGATGAGTACCTGAGGGACATCAACGCCTCTGGCAACCATCTGCTATCCCTGATCAACGACATCCTCGACCTATCCAAGATCGAGGCCGGGCGGATGGAGGTGGAGCTGACGGAGTTCGACCTCCCCACCGCCCTCGACAACGCCCTGATGCTGGTTCGTGAAAGGGCCGGGCGACGGTCAATCGCACTCCATACGAACATCGATACCCGGCTGGGCCAGATTCAGGCCGACGAGCGCAAGGTCCGCCAGGTCGTCTTGAACCTGTTGTCGAACGCGATCAAGTTCACGCCCGAGGGTGGGCGCATCGACGTTGGCGCAGTGCCACAGGATGGATTCGTGCAGGTTTCCGTCAGCGACACTGGAATCGGCATCGCCCCAGAGGATCAGGAGAAGGTCTTTGAGGAGTTCCGACAGGTGGGGACGGCGGGGAAGAAGATTGAAGGCACGGGGCTAGGACTCGCCTTGTGCCGAAAGTTTGTGGAGCTTCACGGTGGGCGGATCTGGGTCAAGAGCGAACTGGGTCAGGGTTCGACGTTCACGTTCACGCTGCCGCTGCGTCGAGGCGAGTAGCACCAACGCCGTCACGCCCGCTACGACGTTTGCCTCATCGTTTCGCGAAGCGCAGCGATTGCAGCTTCGGCCTCCCGCATCAGGATATTGTGGTCAGACGGCTGGCGCTCCTTCACGAGCCTCCGCGGAGCTGCACGAGCCTCCCGCGCCCTGCGGCGCATCTCCCCTGGAAGCAGCGCGCAGCTGTAGAGATGCTCCCGCAGACGATCAGTTGAGGTCTATGCGGCAACGCGGACACAGGTGGCTGCGGTCGCCCACAAGGTCTGCTCCAAGTTCCGCTTGGCGGAAGTCCTGGTCGCATGTGGGGCACTCAGCCACCGCGTGGTCAAAACAGTACCTGAAAAGCAACGCACGCTCTTCGGGGCTCAGATCGCGGGGCCGACGGCAGTCTAGATGAAGGATCTGGTGGCCCTCGAAGGCGAGGGTGTCGTCAGCAGTGATCAACTGGAGGCAACGCGAGCACTTCGGCTGAGCATCTTCCATCAGCGAGACGAACCCTTCCTTCCCACTGTGCAATCCGGACGCCAACCCGTAAGATCGCGACTCTATGCTGATGCTGTGAGAGCAAAGATAGATATCGACGTCAGAAGACAGAACCCTGCTGTCACCCACTCAACACCCTATTGAGACTTAGAAGGCGCGGCGGTCTGTGTTGCTCTCTACCTCCTTCTTCTAATCCGCCCCGACAGTATCGAGCCTCCCGTGCGGGGGACGACGCGTGCCAATGGCCTCTTCTCGAGCCTGGTATCGTGAAGCTGCCAACACCCGGATGGAGGTGACGCATGCGACATATCGTTGCGCTCTTCCTTGTACTGACGCTGGTGGGTTCGAGCGCGCCGGGCTGGGCCGAGCTGGAGTCTACAGCCGTCGAGATCGGAGACGCGGCTGGAAGCGCGTTCGGGACGATGATCTATGCGCCGGTCAAGGCCACGTTCTGCATCCTCGGTGGAATCGGAAGCGGACTGACCGCGATCGTGTCGCCGCCGACGGCGGGCAAGGTCGCGATGTCGACCTGTGGCGGGTCCTGGACGGTGACTCCCAACATGATGCGAGGTCGCGAAAGCCCCAAATTCATCAAATAACCTAGCCATGCACCAGAATGAGAGAGAAGGAGAGAGAGTCTCTCTACACACACCCCTGGAAAAATGACAGGTTCAGGGACGGGGAGCCGCTGCTCCAGGACTGATGGCTACTAGCAGTTCCTGAGCGTGACCAAGTGCTGCCCTCGCCAACCACAGGAGGCGTCATCGACTGTGTGTGCAGAGCGGTCATGACCCGACCTGTCCTTGGCCGCTCTGCATTAAACCAGTCTTCGCGCTCTCCCAGGCTTCTAGTCGTCCTTATCCTGCGCGGTGACCTTCACGAAGCCGAACATTCCGTCGTTCACGAAGTGAGGATGGACTGCGCAGATCACCAAATACCGCCCTGGCTTGGAAAAATGAACCGATTCAACACGATCCTGATTTGCCTGACCCGCCGGTACCGTCATCAGCAGCAGCGGCTGCTTTCTCGGGTCGATTCCTCGGAATATCCGGCGGTTTGGATCCGCGATCAAACCTGGTGGGTCAGAGCCCGGTTCCAAAATGCTAGCGTTGATGTCACCAGGCTGCGTCCCATCGTCGTAGATGGTCGGCTCGTGAAATCCGCTGATGATGAAGTTAACGGCGCCTCCCACCTTAATGTGGACCTCTTGAGGGAGCAACTGGTGATTGTTACGGGTGCGGTCATTTGGGTTCGTGAACCTGTCGAAGGGCAGGTCCGTCTGCCACTGGCCGAAGCTGACGGTGGCTTGAACCTTCGGACCATCGGTCGCCACTGCCGACGGAACCACCAACGCGACCAACACGAGAACCACGAGGCCAATCAAGGACGCGGTGCGGGACTTCTTCATCTCGCCCTCCTCCTCTACGAAACGGCGCTTCTGGGTGTTACCGCTGTGTCACCCCTGCCCGGCCTGCATCGGAGTTGGAGCCGATCCCCCCTTTCTCAGATGAACCGCCCTCACGATTCGGGTTGAGCTGCCAACACGCGCACGACGAACTATCAACTCTGCTCCTCCCGCCATGGTTCCCACAGACCGCCATGCGATGCTGGTGCGTGTTGTCAGGTTCGGCTAGATGCCGCCAGCCATCCCCACCGAGGTGCCCATGCGGCTGATCGGGCTCGCGGTTGCGCTCGCTCTGAGTCTTCATGGACCGCTCGCCGCTGAGGCGCAGCCTTCAGAGAAGGCGAATCGAATTTGGAATTCGAACAGGGGGCTTCGCGCCCAAATCATGGTCCCGCTCCGGCAAGCACTCAGTGAGTTAGGCGACGTAGAGGGACAATGAACATGAAAGCAGATTCCGATAGTTCGATTTTGAGAAAGAATTCGCTGCTGTTCTGGTGCACTCTCGTGGTGCCGACCGGTATCATCGTAATTGGCATCAACTTCATACTCAACCCGGTTGGGGCCTCAACTGCCTACGGCATCCCAATCCACGATCCCGTCGCCTTTCCTTTTATGTGGGTCAAGGGAATTCGCGACATCTTTTCGGGTCTCGTAATCCTGTCTTTCCTCTGGAGGGGAGACCAGCGCACCACTGCAATACTCTTCGCCATCGCAATTTTCATCCCGGTCGGCGATGGGCTGGTAATTCTGAGCCACCTTGGCTTTGCGCCGCCCATCTATATTCACTGGGGAACTGCCCTTTACATGATGATCGTGGCCGCGTTTCTTCTTAGAAAGAACCCCTGACCTTTTCCCTAACTGGTCATCAACCTCAAGACCGCGAAGGCGCTCGGCCTTACGATCCCTCAGACACTCCTGTTGGGGGCCGACGAGATCATCGAGTGATGGACGGGCGAGCGCCATCACGATCCTGCATGGAGCACAGCCCGAAGAGCGCGACGGCGAGGATCTAAGCCAGGAACGGGAACGCGTTCTCGAGCTGAAATTCCCACCCCATCGGTCTCGCACCGTCGCACCTGAAGAAGTCACCAGGAAATCGTCTTCGCCCCTTCATCACCCCGTCATTGCTGTGTAGTCACCTCGCGATACTGATCGGTCGGTGGTTACCGTGATGACCTCTTGATCGTCCCGCAAGGTCGGGCCATCCGAGCCGCGTGAGCGACATCATCGTCCTCACGCCGAAGATCCCTCGTTTGACACAAGTACGTCGGCGTCTTGCTCTTATGCGGTTGGGAGCGTCCTCCTTCAATATGCGTCGGCCGATTGCTCGATTAGCGAGCGTTTTGCCACTGCCACACACCTGACACGCCAGGAGCCCGGACGATACAACGAGACTTGGTCACCCAACACTGAGGAGAAATCTCCCATGACGCGACCGCCGAAAATGATGACGCTCGTTGCTGCCGTCTTGGCCGCCTCCGCAGCGACACTGCCGTTCGCCGCCCTGGCCGGCGAAGATGAGCGCGGGCACTACAAACACGTCCTGCTGATCAGCGTCGACGGCCTTCACGAGGTTGACCTCGTCAACTATGCGGCATCGCATCCGACGTCAGCGATGGCCGGCCTGCTGGAGCATGGCGTTCACTACACGAATGCGTCGACCGCGACGCCGTCGGATTCGTTTCCCGGCCTCACCGCGCTGGTCACGGGCGCGACTCCAAAGAGCTCCGGCGTCTACTACGATGACTCTTACGACCGGCGCCTATCGCCGCCCAAAGACTCCACGTGCGGAACGATCGGGGCGGAGACGGTGTACGCCGAGAACCTCGACACCTCATTCGACGATGGACTTGGTGGCGCAACCAAGCTGACGAACACGATCGATCCGGACCGCCTTCCGCGCGACTCCCGCGACGGCTGCAATCCCGTCTATCCGCATCAATTCCTACGCGTCAACACCATCTTCAACGTCGCGCATGCGGCAGGCCTTTACACAGCCTGGTCCGACAAGCACCCCGCGTACGAGATCGTGCGCGGCCGCGCGAACACCGGCGCGGAGGATCTGTACACACCAGAAATCAACTCGCCCCCACGCGAGCTCAGGTGCGTGGCGACTGAGGGTCCGGGAGGCAACCCCGACTCCTGTCAGGTGCTCGATTCCAGCAAGCAGTGGACCGACGACGTGAACTTCGTGACGGTGTATGACGGCCTGAAGGTGCAGGCGATCATCAATGAGATCCAAGGTTGGGACCACGGCCGCAAGAACAAGGTCGGCACGCCAACGATCTTCGGCATGAACTTCCAATCCGTGAGCGTTGGCCAGAAGTTGACGTCCGACGGTTATGACAACGCCGCCGGCAAGCCGAGCTCAGGCCTGGCCGCCGCGCTGGACTTCGTCGACGCGTCACTAGGCCGTTTCGTCGATGCGATCGAACATGAGGGACTCGCCAGTAAGACGCTAATCGTGCTAGCCGCGAAGCACGGGCAATCGCCAATCGATATCAGCAAGCTGCATATGCTGATCGGCGGCAAGAATCCGCGCGCTACCAACGACGTCAAGGACGTTACCGACGTGCTCGCCGACGCGAAGATCGACATCGCGCAGGCCACCGAGGACGACGTCTCCCTTATCTGGCTGCCGGATCCGGCCGACGAA
>DATFWL010000324.1:0-3973 GCA_035259385.1 Vicinamibacterales bacterium
GGAGCATCGCTTCATCGCGCATGCCGCGCGCCCGGCGCAGAACGCCCTTGATGGTTGTGTTCAGCGATTCGACAACACCGAAGCGGACCGGATGGTCGCAGTAGGCGGCGATGCCGTCGAAGTGGTTCACCAACGTGTCGCCGAGCTTCTCCATCTCGGACAGCCGTTGCCAGCGTAGCGCCTTGAGCCAGCCGAAAAGAAAACTGGCGACGCCTTCACGTGTCCTGTAGGTCCAGAGCCGATCGAGCTGCTCGCGGAGCACGTATGCCTTGAACAGTCGTCGATTGGCTGAGAAGAGCTGTTGGAGTTCGTGGCGCTTCGACCCGCGCACGGTCTTCCATCGGCGCAAGAGCAGCCAGCGTTTTCCCCGACCGTAGGCGCGCATCACGGCGCCCGCCCGAAAGAACTCCTGACGGCGGACTTCGTCGAGCGCCGCCGAGGCATGCTGCAACACGTGAAACTTGTCGAACACAATCTTAGCGCCCTTCAAGACGGTGCCGACCGCGTTCAGATACGGCTGGTGCATATCGGTGCAGACGCGTTCGACAGACGCACGCTGCCGCGCGTCCAGGCACATGGTCAACAACGCGGCCAAGCTGGCCTGTGTGCGGTCCAGCGCAAGGCCGATTACTTCGCCGTGGACGAGATCCGAGAGCACCGTGTAGAACTTTTGCGCTTTGCCGCGATGAATCTCGTCGGCACCAAGATGCCGAGGCAGTCGTCGCGGTCGCGTCTCGTCCCATTCGCGCAAGAACGCTGTCTCGGCGCGGCGCGCTTTGCTCCAGCTGACGCCGTGCCGCACGGCGGCGTGCGAGGTTGGCATCGACTGGCAGTCCAGCCCAATGAGCTGGCGCAGACGCCGCGTGATGCCGGCGTTGGGATCGGCGAACGCGATCCGCTCGGTGCGGATGTCGCAGGTTCGGCAGTAGATCCGCCGTTGCTGATAGACGAGCGTGATCCGGCGCTCGGCCCAGGGCAAGTCGTCCCAGGTCCGCTCCGTCCGATCGCGCACCGTTACCGCCTTCCCGACGAAACACGCGCTTGAAAGCTACGGGTACCGATTCGACACGCCGGACGAAGCGCTCATCTCTGGTGATACCAGTCCGACGGACGAGACGATCAACGCTTGCAAGGGCTGTGACGTATTGATTCATGAGGCGCGAGCAGTGGAGATGTTCGCTAGGCTGCCCGAAGACCGGCGTTCGTTCGGGGCAAAGAATCACACGACATCAGAACAGCTCGCAGCACTGGCGACCAAAGGCAAACCAGGCTTGCTTATCGTCTATCACGCCTGGATTTCCTGGTGGCCGACTGTCGAAGCCGCCGCCGACCAGCCTGTAACGCTGACCAATGGCGGACTCCACTCTACGCCGGATCTGCTGCAGAGAGAGATCGGCTCACGCTACTCGGGAAACTTCGTCATCGGGCGGGATCTCGACGTGTGGTAGGCTTCGCGGGCTTGCCGAATTGTGCACTCAAATCGACCAAGAGCCTGAATTCGATAGGTTCGGTCGCGACGCCTTCCTCAAGAGATATCGCTTCATCCTGCGCGCAGCTACTTCTTGAACACAACGGGAAGGCGTACGACTCAAAGTTGATCGTCCGCGCGCCCACGGCTACCAGCATCCCGAACTCGGGGCGCTGCGAGCCGCGGACTTCAGCGGCGGCAATCGGACCGTGCGCGCTCGACTCGAAGCGCTTGGGTTCAAGGTCGTTGTGACGGAGCCGCGGACGGCCCGGTGCGGCCATTGCAGCTGTTCGAGGACTACAGCCGTCGCGACGTCCACGACATCTTCGACCCGGACTCAGATTTCACGCCCGGGGCCGGTTCGTGGGGCAGCTTGGGGCGGCCGGTGAACTCGCCGTTGTGGCTCGAGAGCAGGAGTGGCTCAAGGCAAACGGTCGCGAGGACCTCGCGGAACGCGTCCGTCACGTCGCTGCGGTGGAGGGCGATGGGGTGGCTACGACGTGGCGTCGTTCGAGTTGGACGGCTCGCCACGATTCATCGAAGTGAAGACCACCAAGGGCGGCGCCAACACCGACTTCTTCATCTCGGCGAACGAAGTCGAATTCGCTTCTCGTCACGGCGGCGCGTACTATCTCTATCGACTCTACGACTTTGATCCGACCGCCGGAAGCGGCAGCTTCTACGTCCGACGTGGAGCGTTGAGCAGCGATGCCTTCCTGGAGCTCCAGGGCGGTGCAATTCCGAGTGCGGATCGTGGCGGCGGTCACGACGCTGTAGAACAACATCGCGATGGTCCCGTCGAAGAGGGGCTCGTCGTCGAGTGGCGCCCTCTCGTGGTTTTGCCCCCCGATAGTTGTAGTCTCCGTCCCCGGCCAACCGGATCTCACGACGGTCATACTAAGTGACAAGAAACCCTGCCGGCCTCGGCCGCGAGTGGCATCTGCTGTGCTCTGGATGCGAATCGCCGACGACAGGATCTCTCGTCAACTATCGCCATGCATGTCTTGAGCAGAGACGCCAGCTCGATCCTCGATCGAATGGAACCGAATCGCCGCTACGAAGTGTCGGATCTGCGGGCCTTTGCGCCAGACATCAGTGCTGAGAGTCTCCTAGAAGTGATCCACGAGTTGTGGATCAATCGACACGTCGAGCGGGTTGGCCACTCAGCTTGGCAGCGCCATCGGTCCGCGCCCGGCCACAACGGCGCCCTCAATGAACAGTCTGATGCCGTGCATGTCGAGTCGGGTTCCGCCTTTCGGCAGGCTAGATTCGTCAAGCCTGACGACTTGTTCGATCACGACATATTCCCGGATTTCTTCAGATGAATCCCCGTGCGCCTCGAGAGCGCAAGGACCGTTGCGTTGCGCGGTGCGATCACAGAAGTCGCGACGTAGCGCCAAAATCGCGGGCTCTATCGAGGCCGATCGCGTTATCTGTTCTTCGCGCTCGCTCAGGGCAATCCATGCGGGGCGTGAGCGTGAACACCTACCAGAAAAGCGCGCCGTACGCTGTGTCAACAAACGCCCGCGGCGAGCCTCGAGAATCTGGCGGAAAACGCCGCAACCTGACGCCGCGATCGCGCGATCAACAATCGGTCGTTTGTTGATACGCAACTCCCGGCAGGGGGACCTGGACGTGCGGCGGCGCGCTTGATTGCGAATGAGTTGGCGCCGTTTGTGGTTTGGCGGACACATATGCTTCGCGTGCCGCCGAGTCGCGTGACCTGGCTCCTGAAAGAGTAAAATCCGCCAATAGAGAAGGAGCCGATGGCATGCGTGAAGCCATCTCGGCGAGCCAGGCGACAGACGGTCAGCAACAACGCGACACGGTGCCGCCGCTTGGCATGATCGGCTCGCTGTTCTGCTTCGGAATCCCCTCGGCGGTTCTGTCGGCCAGCGTGCTCGGGCTGGTACCTTGGATGGTGCGACGAGGCATTCCGAGCTTCACGATCCTCAACGTCGCACTCGAGATTCCAGCCGCTTTGATCCTTGTCGCATCGTTGCTGGCGTTCCGCCTGGAGGGTCGCCCTTCGACTTGGCCGGCGTTCCGTGACCGTATGCGCCTGTGGACGCCCCGCAGGAAGGATTGGTTTTGGACGCTTGCCGCGCTGGTGTTCGCCTTCGGGATGACTATCCTGATCGATTCTGTTGCGGAAGCGTACCTGCGCCTGCGATTATTCACTGTTCCCGCTGAGACTCACGCGTTCGTGAACTCGGTGCGAGCCGGATTCCCCGACATCGAACTATCTGGTCGCTGGGGCGTGCTCCTCTGGTTGATGTTCTCGAACGTGGCTTTTAACACCGGCGGAGAAGAACTGGCGTGGCGTGGAATCATTCTGCCCCGTCAGGAGGTGGTGTTCGGACGCTGGGCCTGGTTAGTCAACGGCGTATTGTGGCACCTGTTTCACATCGCGAGATACGAAACAGTTGCCAGCATGGTCGTCTTCCTGCCTGTGATGCTTACCGTTCCTTACCTTGCTCAGCGCACGAGGAATACATGGCCGGG
>DATFWL010000325.1:0-3932 GCA_035259385.1 Vicinamibacterales bacterium
CCGCCATCACGGCGATGGATACCGGCCGCCAGGAAATGGGACACCGCTTCCCCACATTCTTGCCGGACGACCGCCGCTTCCTCTACCTCCGAGCGTCGTACGATCCCGAGCAGAGCGGGATCTTCGTCGGCGACATCGACAGCGCTCCTGAAAAGCAGCCGCTGACGCGCGTGGTCGCCGCACTCGCCGGTCCAGCCGTATTCATTGCTACACCCGGCGGTGCGCAGTCGCAAACTGGACGGCTGCTGTTCTTTCGCGCGAATGCGTTGATGCTTCAGCCGTTCGATCTGAAGACGCTCCAGGTCTCCGGCGAACCGCGAAGCGTGGCCGAGCCCGTGGGCACCTTCCTCGATCGCGCCGTCTTCTCCGCTACTTCCTCCACGTTGGTCTATACGACCGCGACGGGCGGGCTCGACCGCCAGTTGCGGTGGTATGACGCATCCGACCGGACCACCGGCATCGACGCCGGCACACCTGGCCCGTACACGGACCTCGCGATTTCTCGCGACGGGACACGAGCCGTCGTCGGCGTCAGCGAGTTGGAGCGCGGTTCTCGGCGCTCGATCTGGATGATCGACTTCGCACGTAACACGCGGACGCGGCTCACGTTCAACGGCGGCCGCGATCGCAGCCCGATCTGGTCGTCCGACGGGAAGGCCATCATCTATGTCAACGAGCTCACAGAGACGACGATCGCTCGCAAGCAGGCGAGCGGCGAGGGGACCGACGAGGTGCTGTTCAAGGGTGACAACGAAGGGCAGACCCCGACCAGCATCTCGCAGGACGGCCGCACGCTGCTCTTCACGGCCGCCAGAGCCGGCACTCGACTCGACGTCTTCGTCCTGTCGCTCGATGGTTCGCACAAGCCCGCTCCGCTGATTGCGACTCGCCTCTCAGAGAGCCAGGCACAACTTTCGCCCGACCAACGTTGGGTGGCGTACACCGAACAGGAAGTCGGAGGACGTCCCGAGGTGTTCGTACGGCCGTTTACGCGACCAGGCGCCGCCGCGGTGGCGACGAAGTGGCAAGTGTCGACCGAGGGCGGCGGTTTCCCGCAGTGGCTCGGGGGTGGGAGCCAATTGAGCTACGTGACGGGGACCGTCGAGATGCAGCGCGTGGATGTCGTCGACGTGGTGACAGCGTCCGACGCGACGACCGCGGGCCAGGCCTTCCGGTGGGGCCCGCCGCGGCCGTTGCTGCCGATTCCCAAAGGCGCGGGATCGCTCTTCGCGCTCACTCACGACGGAAAGCGCCTGCTCGCGGGCATTCCAGTCGAGTCCAACATTGCGCCGCGTCCGCTGACCGTCGTCTTGAACTGGCTGAGCGGCTTGAATCGGGCGCAAACTACCGCGCAATGAGGACAGAGCCGCAATTCTACGGCCGAATCTTCGACGCCGAAGCGCGCAGCTGCTGGAGCCGCATCCAGAACTGCGGCGACGTCTTTCAACTTATCGAGCGCTTGCCGCATGCTTTCGCAGTTCCTCGAACCAGTTCAAAATCACGTTCACATGCTGCAGCATTCCGCTTTGCTGCCGCTCGATCATCAGAAAGCGCCGCCCGTCGGGTGTGACGTTGTACTCGGTGCGGAACGCGAACGGCGGCGATGCGACCGTTCCTGCAAAAACGAGGCGCGGGGCGCCGGCGGAGAAGCTTTCACCTGCATGAACGGGCACGGCCATGACCGATGCACCGCGCCGGTAGAAGATCTCACGGCCGTCTCGTGACCACAACGGCACGGAGCCACCTGCCGTTGACACTTGCGACTTGCCACCAGGTCCGGGGAATGGCCGCACATACACTTCGTCCCGACCTGACTCATTGGACGTGTACCCAACCCAATGACCATCGGGTGAGAACGCGGCATCGCCTTCGTTGAAGGGAGTTTGCAGAAACGGTCGGCGGTGATGATCGACGGTCGAAAACACCCAGAGGTCCCAGCCGGAACGCGCGTTGCTCTCCTGGTACATGAGCTCACGGCCTGATGGTGACCATGTGCAGAACACAATGTCGTGATCCGAAGTGAAGAGCATCTCCGATCGTCCGCTGCCATCGGCGGCGTCGGAGGCAACCCCGGTTGGATGAGAGACGCCGTGCGTCACGTACCGGCTGTCCGGCGTCCACGCCGGCGCGTGTGAATCGCCATCTCTGAACGACAGGCGCGTCTGGGTCTTGCGCGCGATGGCGAAAAGCCATATCGCGTCGTTCGCTGCGCCGAGGTTGAGCGCGATTCGTGTGCCATCCGGCGAGGGTGCGACGTCCTGGATGAGCGCGTCTGTTTCGAGCAAAGCTTCGCGTCGGCCGGTGCGGTCCACCGCGACCACATGACTTCGCACGGCCTCGTGCGACGACGGCAGATACGCGAGCGTCCCGTTCGCAGAGGCGTCGAATGCGGCCGCGCCAAACTGCGTCGACATCGCAACATCTTCGATAATCGGAACCGCTGCGCCCGTGACTTCCAGCCGCTGCAAGTCGAATGGAGCGGCGAACAGCGCGCCACCGCGCGCGTATAAGAGGTGACCGCCGGCCACATATCTACCGAACGTCGCACCACGGACGACGACCTTGTAACGTCTGGTCTCCAACGACAACACCGCGATCCGCGCATCGTCGAACGAGTTGACGTCGGTCGGCCCGATCGTGAACAGCACCGCCTTCTCGCCGGGTAGGACCTGTGGAAACCGGTGAGTTTTTTCTTTCTGCTCGGTGTTCAGCTTTGTGAGCGCCTCGATCGGTCCGCCGACCGCGGCGACGCTGGACAGGCCAGCGGTAAATGTCGGTGGAAATACGACGACGCCGTCGGCTCCCCACGACGCACCTCGTACCTCTTGCGCGGCGACAATCGTTTGCGGCGTTCCCCCGCCGAGTGCGACCCGCTTGAGCATGCCGTCGGCGAAGAACGCGACCGATTGGCCATCCGGGGAAAAGAACGGGCTGTCCGCATTGTCCGTTCCGGCGATCTCTCTCGCTGTCGGCTCGTCGAGCGAGCGCACATAAAGATGGCGACTCCCTTCCCGGAGCGCGGACAGCACGACATGTTGTCCGTCGGGTGAGATCGCCAGCGGATTGCGTGCGGTGACCGGCGCAATCGTCGCGATGGTATCGAAGGGTATCGCGAGGTGAACGGGTCGCGAGCCAGCGCGGGGGACGAACCACGCGGCGGCCGCCGCCACGATCACGCCGGCGGCGAGCCCTGTGACAGCAATCGAGATCTCACGCCAGCGGCCGACTCGCCCCGACACCGCGACGGAGGATTCGGGTGCGGCTTCGACGATCCATCTCAGCTCGGTGACAAGATCGCGCGCTGATTGCCACCGATCGTCGGGCCGCTTGGCGAGGCACTGGTGCACGACACGCTGGAGCGCGTGCGGCGCGAGCGGTTGCAACGTCCTGATTGGTGAAGGATCGTGCTCGAGAATTGCCGCGATCAGACTCGCCTGGCTCGTTGCTTCGAATGCTTTCCGGCCCGTCACCATTTCGTAGACCAGCACACCGAACGCAAACACGTCGCTGCGCGCATCCGCCTCATGGCCCTCGAGCTGTTCCGGCGACATGTACTGAAAAGTTCCGAGGATTGCGCCCTGCGCCGTCAAGTTGGCGGATGCCGTCGGCAGAAGCGAGAGACCGCCTGGTGCCGTCACCGCGAACGTTTTGGCGAGACCAAAATCGAGCAACTTCGCGCCCGACTTGGTCACCATCACGTTGCCGGGTTTCAGATCGCGGTGCACAATCCCAGATCGATGTGCGTGGTCTAAGGCGTCGGCGATGTCGATGGCAATCGTCAGTGCTTCCCGCAGAGGCAACGTGCCGCGTTCGATACGGCGGGTCAGCGTCTCGCCTTCCAGATACTGCATGACGAGAAAGGCGGTATCGGCCTGCTGGCCGACGTCGTACAACGCGCAGATGTGCGGATGATCGAGGCACGAGATCGCGTG
>DATFWL010000326.1:0-25307 GCA_035259385.1 Vicinamibacterales bacterium
GACGTACGGCGAGGAGGTGAAGTTCGGCGGCGGAAAAGTCATCCGCGACGGCATGGGACAGTCGCAGCGCACTCGAATCGACGGCGCCGTCGACACGGTGATCACCAATGCGTTGATCCTCGATCACTGGGGAGTCGTGAAGGCCGACATCGGCATCAAAGACGGCCGGATCGCCGCGATTGGCAAAGCCGGAAATCCCGACGTCCAGCAGAACGTCACGATCATCATCGGACCAGGCACCGAGGTCATCGCCGGCGAAGGAAAGATCGTCACGGCAGGCGGCATCGACGTGCACGTGCATTTCATCTGCCCGCAGCAGATCGACGAAGCCCTGTTCGCCGGGATGACGACGCTGATGGGCGGCGGGACCGGGCCGGCGACGGGCACCAATGCGACCACGTGCACGCCCGGCCCCTGGCACATTCACCGGATGCTGCAGTCGGCGGATGCGTTTCCCGTGAATCTCGGCTTCTTCGCCAAGGGCAACGCCAGCGCGGCGGCCGCCCTGGTGGAGCAAATCACGGCTGGGGCGTGCGGCTTCAAGCTCCATGAGGACTGGGGCGCGACACCGTCGGCGATCGATTGCTGCCTGTCGGTCGCCGACGATATGGATGTTCAGGTCCTGATTCACACCGACTCGCTCAACGAGAGCGGCTTCGTCGACGACACGATCGCGGCCTTCAAAAATAGAACGATTCACACCTTTCACACGGAAGGTGCCGGCGGCGGGCACGCCCCCGACATCATCAAGGTGTGCGGCGAGCCGAACGTCATTCCCTCGTCGACCACTCCCACGCGGCCATACACGATCAACACGGTAGACGAAGCGCTCGACATGGTGATGGTGACGCATCACCTCGATCGCCGCATCCCCGAGGACGTGGCGTTTGCAGAGAGCCGCATCCGCAAGGAGACGATCGCTGCTGAGGACATCCTGCACGACCTCGGCGCGCTGTCCATCATGTCGTCCGACAGCCAGGCGATGGGCCGGATCGGGGAAGTGATCATCCGAACGTGGCAGACCGCCCACAAGATGCGGCAGCAATTCGGTCGGCTCGCCGACGAACGCGGGGACAACGACAACATCAGGGTGCGACGCTACATGGCGAAATACACGATCAATCCCGCCATCGCGCAAGGCATCTCCAGCCACGTCGGCTCCGTCGAGATCGGCAAGCTGGCCGATCTATGCATCTGGGCCCCGGCCTTCTTCGGCGTGAAGCCGGAGCTGGTGCTGAAATGCGGCGTGATCGCTGCCGCCATGATGGGCGATCCCAACGCCTCGATCCCGACCCCTCAGCCGGAGTACAGCAGGCCGATGTTCGCCGCGTACGGCCGTCTGGTCACCGAGAGCTCGGTGACATTCGTCAGCCAGGCCGGACTGGAAGCGTGCCGGGCCCTTGGGCTCGCGAAGAGACTCGTGCCCGTCGCCAACACGCGGCGCATCGGCAAGCAGTCGATGATCCTGAACAGTGCGACGCCGCGAATGGAGGTCGACCCGGAGACCTACGAAGTGCGAGCCGATGGCCGTCTCATCACCTGTGAACCCGCGTCAGTGCTGCCCATGGCACAACGCTACTTCCTGTATTGACATGTCGACGGGGACGCCGCGGGCGATCATTCATCGACGCGCCGGCGAGTGGCCGCTGGAACGTGCAGCCGGCTCGATCACGCTCGATTTTGACCATCGGCATCGTCGGCGCATCCGCCTGGTCAGCGATCGGGGCGACGAGGTCCTTCTCGATCTGCCTGCCGCCATCGCCATGGCCGATCGAGACGGTGTGCAGCTCGATGACGGCAGGTGGTTCATCGTTCGCGCGGCGGCCGAGCCCGTCGTCGACGTCGCTCACCCGCAGCCGCGTCAACTCGTGCGACTCGCGTGGCATCTCGGCAACCGTCATGTGCCGACCGAGATCCGCGGCGACGCTCTTCGGATCCGGCCGGATCACGTCATCGAAGACATGCTTCGCGGCTTCGGAGCTTCGGTCGTGACGCTTCAGGCAGCGTTTCAGCCCGAAGGCGGCGCGTACAGCGACCATCACACTGGCCCGCACGGCTCGAGCGATCACGATGGAGCGCTGTGAAGACGGATACGTCGCACCGCGGTCGCTGATGCGGTTGCAGACCTGGCTGTCGCCAGCGTTCCCGACCGGCTCTTACAGCTATTCGCACGGCCTCGAGTGGGCGATCGGGTCGAACCAGATACATCACCGCCCGAGCCTCGTCGACTGGCTGGATGCCGATCTTCGCTTTGGCTCCACGCGCAACGATGCGACGTTCTTCGTCGAAGCGTGGCGCTGCGCGGCAGGTGGACATCACGACCGGCTGCTGGACATTGCGGAGCTCGCGTCGGCTTGTCGAGCCACTTCGGAATTCGCATTGGAAGCGTCGCAACAGGGCGTCTCCTGTCTCGCGACGCTGCGCGACGCATGGCGCGATCCGGCGATCGACGTTCTGTCGGAAGGGCTTCGGCAGCGGAGCATCCAGCCGGTTCTGCCGATTGTGATCGGTGTCCGATCCGCCGCTGAAGGAGCTCCTCTCGGCACGGCGCTCCGCGCGTTCTTATGCGCGTTGGTCAGCAACGTCGTGACCGCGGGCGTTCGGCTGATTCCGCTCGGCCAGACCGATGGACAGCGGGCCCTCGCAGAGCTGGAAGATGCGGTACTCGAGGCGAGCGAGCGTGCGCTGACCGCTGGCCTCGATGACCTCGGTTCCGCGGCGCTGATGGTGGATGTTGCGTCCATGTTGCACGAAACCCAATACACACGGCTGTTTCGCTCATGACTCCTTTGACGATCGAAGGCACCTGCGCACACCCATTACGGGTCGGGATTGGCGGTCCAGTTGGATCGGGCAAGACCGCGCTCGTCGAAGGGCTGTGCAAGCACCTTCGCGACGATTACGACATCTTTGTGATCACGAACGATATCTACACGAAGGAAGACCAGCTGATTCTCACGCGCGCCGAGGCGCTGCCGGCGGAGCGCATCATGGGCGTCGAGACCGGCGGCTGCCCGCACACGGCGATCCGCGAAGATGCGTCGATGAACCTGGCGGCGATAGACGACATGAACCGTCGATTCCCACACGCCGAACTTTGTTTCATCGAGTCTGGCGGCGACAACCTCGCGGCCACGTTCAGTCCTGAACTGGCAGACCTGACGATCTACGTGATCGATGTCGCGGATGGAGAAAAGATTCCGCGCAAGGGCGGACCAGGAATCACACGGTCCGATCTGCTCGTCATCAACAAAATCGACTTGGCGCCGCTCGTCGGGGCCGATCTCGCTGTGATGGAAGCGGATGCGCTACGGATGCGTCAGACGCGACCGTTCATCTTCACCAATCTCAAGAGCGGCGAGGGCGTCGAACCCATTGCGGAGTTCATTATCGTGAAAGGCGGCTTGGAGCCATGCGAGTGATCCGATGGCTCCGTATCTCCGAAACGTTTCATGCGCCGGACCCGCCGTCGTTCTGCTCGTTCAACCCGAACGAGACGATCGGGACATCTACGCTGAGTACCTCTCACATATGGGACTGATGCCGCTGTGCGTTCAGGAGGCCACCGATGCGCTCAGGCTCGCGTCAAGAGCAGACGTTGTCGTCACCGGCATTCTCCTGCCTGGCCCACTCGACGGCTGCGCGCTGATCGCCGCTCTCAAGCGCGATCCAGCGACTCGGCATATTCCGATCGTCGTGCTGACGGTGTGCGCGTGGACGGACGAAGAGGAGCGGGCGCGTGGCGCCGGCTGCGACGTGTTCTTGTCCAAGCCGTGTCCGCCACGAACGCTGTTTCGTGAGATCCGCAGTGCGCTGCGTGCGCGACCAAGGCGTATTCAACGCGAACGATGACGTCGTATTGGCCGCGAGTGTGCCGCATAGCTCACCCTTGTAGCCGGGTCGATATAGTGACAACAAGGCACCTGCTCGACCCGCCTCGCGGCCACGCGCGCACATCGCACGCCATCCACAACGAAACGACGGCACTCCAATTGCCTTCCAACGAGTCGCCACTTGGGTTGGAGGAGGATTCGATACCGGGCTTCGGCGCAAGTTGCCAGTCCGCGTCGGATCACGCAACGAGGTCTGCCATGAACGTACCGCTGTCGGACGACGCACGCGACGAAATACACGGTCCTGTTCACGGGAGCCCGACTAAGTTCCCAGCATCGGCGGAACCACGTCCGTTCTCGAGAATCGATGCGGCGCTGGCAGCGGAGCATCTAGTCGGTGGATCGGTGGCATGGCGCGATGTTCTCAGGCGTGCCACGAAGGTCGCGGCCACAGACACGACGGTCTGCGTGCACGGCGAGTCGGGTACCGGGAAGGAGGTCGTCGCACGATACCTGCACAGCGTCTCGCCGCGCCGGCGCGGCCCCTTCATTGCCATTAACTGTCCGGCCGTTCCGGAGCAGCTGCTCGAGTCCGAGCTGTTCGGCTTCGAGCGTGGCGCGTTTACCGGCGCCCAGCAGTCCAAACCTGGCCAGATCGAACTCGCCGCCGGCGGCGTGTTGTTCCTCGACGAAATCACCGAGATGACGGCGACGGCACAAGCCAAGTTCCTGCGCGTGCTTCAGGAACGCGAGTTCATGCGTCTTGGCGGAACACGCCCGATCAAGGCGGATGTGCGCGTCGTCGCGGCGACGAATCGGGATCTGCGTGACGCAGTGGCGTGCGGAGAATTCCGGCTCGATCTGTACTACCGCGTGAACGTGTTCGACATCCACATCCCGCCGCTGCGCCACAGGCGTGACGATATCCCTGAGCTCGCGGCCCACTTCCTCCGTGAGTTCGCTCAGGCGCCGGGAGGTCGGCGGTTGGAGCTGACCCCGGATGCGCTGGATGTCCTGCTCAAGTACGAATGGCCCGGCAACGTGCGAGAACTTCGCAACGTGCTCGAGCGAGCGGCGATCGTGTGCGAAAACGGCGTAATCCGCAGGGGCGATCTGTTTCTGGGCGACGTGCCGGCGACGGTGGACATCACGGATCTCAACGTCCTGGAGCGGCGGGTCATCGAGTCAGTGATGCGCAAGGTCGACGGGAATAAGGCGAGGGCCTCGCGCCAGCTGGGAATTTCGCGGACGCAACTGTACGTGCGGCTGCGCAAGTACGGGCTCGAACTCGCTTAGTCCGGCATGGGGATCATCTGTCACCTCGACGTGCACGAGTTGGTTGGGTCGGCGAGGACGCGCGCGGGTGACACACCAAGCTTCCTCATCCGAGCGATCAGCGTCGTCCTCTTCAAGCCGAGTCTCGCCGCCGCCCCGTTCCGCCCGCCGACCACTCCGTTGGTGTGTCGAAGCGTGGCCATGATGTGGGCCCGATCGGCATCGGCGAGGGTACTGACGTCGTCCGGCGGCAGCAACTGATTCGCGAGCTCGGCGATCGGCGCACGGAATTCCGACCCGGTGGTCCTGATGACGGAGCGCTCGATGAAGTTCTGGAGCTCCCGGACATTTCCGGGCCACGCGTATGCATCGAGCGCATCCATGACAGCGTCTGGAATCCGGGCGATGGCTTTACCGTGACGGCGCGCAAATACCTCGAGAAAATGTGTGGCAAGAAGCCGGATGTCGCCATCGCGCTCTCGTAACGGCGGAAGCGTGATGGGAAACACGTTCAGACGATAGTACAAATCAGCGCGGAAACGTCGGTTCATCACCATCGCGAGCAGGTCCTCGTTCGCGGCAGCGACAATGCGGACGTCGACTCGTGTTGACTGTGAGCTGCCGACGCGCTCGAACTCCTGCTCCTGGAGGACGCGTAAGAGCTTCGGCTGCAGCTCCGCCGGCAACTCGCCGATTTCATCGAGGAACAGCGTGCCCCGGTCAGCCAGTTGAAAGCGCCCGATTCTGGGCGCGACGGCGCCGGAAAACGCGCCGCGTTCATGTCCGAACAGCTCGGACTCGAGGAGCGCCGAGGGAATCGCTGAACAGTTGATCGCAACGAACCGCCGGTGCCGCCGCGAGCTCAACTCGTGGATCGCTCGTGCGATCCCTTCCTTGCCGGTACCTGTCTCGCCTTGGATGAGGACACAGCAATCGGTCGCGGCCACGATGTTCATGTCTTCAAGGGCCGCTCTGAACTTGGCGCTCGCTCCGATCAGGTGAGGTGAAGAGATGCCCTGTGGAGCGAGCGGCCGGGAATGGTCACGTACGGCGCTTGGAGTGTCTTGGAAGCTCGCTGTTGGAGCGATCATCGCACTCGCGCCAGGGTTACGCCGGCTGACCATCGTCAACAAGGCATGGCGAAATGTGTGGAGAAAGCTGATTGTTCAGGTCTGCTGGCGTGCTTTGGTTCATGGCTTTGTCTCCCGGTCCCCAAGACTTGCACCCGTCGCTGTGTGAATGCCTTCGGGCGCCGGAGACCAGTGTGTAATGGCCCACTGCCTGCGCACAACCACAAATCGATGCTCGTAGGACGGCAGTAGTACTGGACCGATATGATCCGTTGTGGGAACGGGGCGCTACTCCGTTCAGGGGATGACAGGAAAACATCTCGACAGGTTGCCGAAGAAGGCCCCAGACCAGGCCAACTGCTCGGAAATGTGGAGAGCAGACGTTGCGAGATCATCCCTTTCTTCAGCGTAGAGATATTCGCAACCTGTTCAACACGCCCAAATGACGGTCGGCATCTCCTCCTTCTGGGGGAGTTAGAGCGTGATAATTCCGCGCTTCAACCCGATCGAGACGGCATGAGCGCGGTCATTCGCGGCGAGCTTGGAAAGGATGTTCGCGACGTAGCTTTTGACGCTGGCTTCGGCGATTGACAGCTGATCGGCAATCCCCTTGTTGGAGTTCCCGCCGGCAATCAGTCGCAACACGTCAATTTCGCGGGGGGTCAGGTCGTCCCCGCGATGATCCATGAGTTCCACGGCAAGCTCCTGAGGTACGCGCCGCTGTCCGCCATGGACCGCTCGAATCGTGTCCAGGAGTTCTCGCGGCACTTGTCTTTTCAACAAATAACCGCGTGCTCCCGCCTTGATGGCCCGCACCATTTGAACATCGCCGCTGTAGGTCGTCAGGACGATGATCCGAGCAGTCGGATACTCCTTCTGGATGTGACCGATGGTCTCAACGCCGTTCAAGCCGGGCAATTGGATGTCCATCAGGGTGACATCCGGCTGGTGCGCCCGGAACTTTTCGACGGCTTCCTCTCCGCTCGAAGCCTCGGCCACCAACTTCATGTCGTTTTCAGTGTTGACCAGGGCGGCGATCCCTTTACGGAGAAGAGGATGGTCATCCACGGCAAGAATTCGGATCAGGCTAGGGTCAATGCTCATGACGTCGGGTCCTTTGAAACAGTCTGCATCTGGAGCGCTCCTGCGTCCTGGCGGAGGCGACGGACGCCGCGACGGCCAGCTGAACTTCTGTTCCGACTCCCGTTTCGCTCCAGACATCCAGTATCGCGCCCATTTTGCTGTGGTCGCTCTCGAGCGCCTGGCAAACCCCAGTGTCCAGCGTTCATGACGTCACGAATCGATCCTGCGAGTGCGACGGACGCTGCCAGGCGTCAGGTCGAGGACACAGGCGCTCTTTCCGCTGCTCCAGCGAAAGCTTTCGCGAGCCAGCACCCCGCCACCACCTCGCAGTTGTATCGTCGTGCGTGGGGACCAACAACCCCAGAAAGGGTCTGCATGTGATTCCCCGAAATGGGTACATGGTCTCTACTGCGACGAGGGATGCCCGGCGCTATCCGTGGTCGACGATCCGGTTCGACTAGACTACGGATATGGCCGGGACCGTGGGACTGTGCGCGACCGTCCTGATCGGCGTTGCGGTTACAGGCTGTGCGCGCAAGCCGTCGGCACCCGATTACGCGGTCGAATTCACGCTGGTGCCCGACGCGGCGCCGGGCGGCCCCGATCGGATGGCGCCGATCGCCGGTCGCGTACGCGGCGCGCGCCCAGGGCAGCGCGTGGTGCTGTTCGCGAAGTCAGGCGCATGGTGGGTCCAACCGTTCAGGTTTCGACCGTTTACAACCATCGAGGCCGACTCGAGCTGGAAAAGCACGATCCATCTCGGGACGGACTACGCCGCGCTCCTCGTCGATTCCGAGTTTTTTCCGGCCGGCACGACGGATACGTTGCCTGAACGCGGCGAACACGTCCTGGCGGTGGTTACCGCAAAGGGTCGCGGCACATTCGTGCCGACGGCTCCGCCGACCCTCACGTTCAGCGGCTACGAATGGGAGATCCGCCAGACGCCGACCGACCGCGGCGGCTTGAACGACTACGACCCGCGCAACGCGACCGTAGACGATCACGGCCAGCTGCATCTTAAGCTTGCGGAGCGCGACCGCCGATGGGCGGGCGCCGAGGTGATTCTGACGCGCGCGCTGGGATACGGCACGTACGAGTTCGACATTCAGGACACCGCTCGCCTCGATCCGGCGGCTGTGCTCGGCATGGTGACGTGGGACGAGCTCGGCGCCGGCACTGAGCATCGCGAACTGGACATCGAGATCGGTCGATGGGGGAATCCACGGAACAAGGACGCGCAGTTCGTGGTCCAGCCGCAGTACGTCGCTGCAAACGAGTTCAGGTTCGCGACGCCGCCTGGGCGGCTGACGCATTCGCTGCGATGGGGTCCGGGCCGCGCGGTCTTCGCGACGTCTCGATTGTCGGCCGGCAGGAGCGCGACGTCGCTGGTCGCGCAGCACGAGTTCACGAGCGGTGTGCCGTCACCGGGCAATGCGCGCGTCCACGTCAATCTGCTCTACTATCGTGCTGCCCCACACGCGCCGGCCCACGACGTCGAGGTCGTCGTTGAGAAGTTCACCTACTTGCCTTAGCCGTATTTCCCTGGCTCTCGTCGCCACGGTGTGGGCGACCGCAGGCTACGCACTCGATCCGCAGCGGGCGATGTCGCAGTATCTGAGAAGTCGATGGACGGCGGAGACCGGGTTTCCCGGCGGGCCGGTGTACGCAATCGCGCAAAGCGCCGACGGGTATCTGTGGGTTGCCGCCGAACGCGGACTCGTCCGATTCGATGGCATCCGCTTTCAGCTCATTCATCCATACGATTCAGCGTCAGGTCTGGACACGACGGCCATCAGTCTCGCGCCGCGTGCGGAGGACGGCCTGTGGGCGCAGTTGCGGCGAGGCGCATTCGTGCGGTACCGAAACGGTACGCTCGACCACGTTCTGAGAACGGCCGACCATCCGACTTCGATGGTGACCGCAATGGCGCCGGGACGTCATCGGACGATGCTCGTTGCGGACGTCACGCGTGGGCTCGTCAGAGTCGCCGACGATCGCATGGATGTGCTGGTCCCCTCGACCGCGATGCCGTCGTCGCATGTGATCTCGATCGCCGAGACAGAGGGTGGTGCGATCTTGCTGGGTACTCGCGACGCCGGTGTGTTTCTGGTCAACGACGCGCGCGCGGCGTCCATCCGCATGTCATTACCCGATCGCAAGATCAATGCGCTGCTCGCCCAGGACCGCTCCCGACTGTGGATCGCGACGGACAACGGCGTCACGCGGTGGAACGTCGACGCGACGCCTCGCGCCGACCGCTCCGCGCTCCGCGGTGTTGCCGCCCTCGCGATGATCACAGACCGCGATGAGAACCTGTGGATTGCGACGGCGTCGAAGACTCTCGTCCGGCTCGATACCCACGGCGTGGCAAGCTCGGACGATCTCGCGCCATCGGTCAACGGCGAGGTCACGACGATGTTCGAGGATCGTGATGGTGATCTGTGGATCGGCGCGACGACCGGGATCGAACGCTGGCGTGACGGAGCATTTACTACCTACTCCGCAAAGCAGAACATCGCGCTGGAAGCGGGCGCGGTGTTCGTGGCTGGCGATCGGACGTGGTTCGCGCCTGCCAGCGGCGGACTGTTCTGGCTGCGCGACGGACACGTCGGCCGTCTGAGTGACCGCGGCATCACACCGGACGTGGTCTACTCGATCGCCGGATCCGGCCACGACGTGTGGCTCGGTCTTCAGCGCGGCGGCCTCGAGCATGTCCATCTCACCGGCGGTGATTCGATGACTGTTCAGCACTTCACGGCACGCGACGGGTTGGCGCAGGACAACGTCTATGCCATTCATCGTTCGCGTGACGGCGCGATCTGGGCGGGCACGTTGAGCGGGGGGCTGAGCCGGTTGAAAGACGGCGTATTCACGACCTACACGACGGCGCATGGATTGGCCTCGAACACGATTGCATCCATCACCGAAAGTTTCGACGGCAGGATGTGGTTTGCGACGCCATCCGGTATCAGCGTGCTCTCACCGTCCGGCTGGCAACGCTATTCGACGACCGATGGGTTGCCTTCGAACGATGTGAACACGCTGTTCGAGGATTCGGCGCGGAACCTGTGGGTCGGGACCTCTGGCGGCCTTGCGCTCATCCGCGGCGGTCATGTCGATCCGTCGTTTCGCGCACCACCCGCGCTCCGGGGGGCCATCGTCGGCGCCGCCGAAGACTCCGCCCGCCAGCTCTGGATTGCGACGCTGGACCGCATCGTACGGGTGGATCGAGATGCGCTGAGCACAGGATCGCTGCCGGATGTAGGTGTGCGCGAGTTTGGCACGACGGATGGCCTGCCCAGCGTCGAAGGCATCAAGCGCCACCGAAGCCTTGTCGCCGACGCGCGCGGCCGCGTCTGGCTTTCGCTGACTGGTGGGATCGCGATGGCGGATCCCGTTCAACTCGTGCGGTCGGCGCCGTCGGCCTTGGTTCATATCGAAGGCATCATCGTTGACGGACACGCGACGGCTCGACAGGAGCAGGTCACAGTGCCGCCGCGACATCAGCGTCTGACGGTACCGTATGCCGGGTTGAGCCTCGCGGTCCCCGAGCGCGTGACATTCCGCTATCGACTCGATGGCTTCGATCGGGACTGGAGCGCGCCGACCTCGGCGCGGCAGGCGGAGTACACGAACCTCGCGCCGGGCATCTACCGCTTCCGCGTGATCGCCTCCAACAGCGACGGCGTCTGGAACAGCGCTGAGGCGTCGATGTCGTTCACGATCGAGCCTGCGTTTTGGCAGACGGCCACGTTCAAAATCGCGATCGCCCTCATTTGTGCGGCCGGCGTCTGGGTGGCGTATCGCGTGCGAGTCCGCCAGGTGACGAAGCAGCTCAACCTTCGATTCGACGAACGGCTCGCGGAACGGACGCGCATCGCACAGGAGCTGCACGACACCCTGCTGCAGGGGTTCCTCGGCGCATCCATGCAGCTTCACGTCGCCGCCGATCGCCTGCCGAGTGATTCGCCGGCGAAGCCGCAACTTGGACGAGTTCTCGAATTGATGCGACGCGTGATCGACGAAGGGCGCAACGCCGTCCGCGGTTTGCGGTCGCCTAATGAATCGGCCACCGATCTCGCCGATGCCTTCCGCGATTTCTCCGACGATTTTCATGTCGACTCGGCCGCCGACTATCGCGTGATCGTCGAAGGGAAAACCCGCGTGATCAACCCGATTATCCGCGACGAGATCTACCGGATCGGCCGGGAGGCGCTCACGAACGCCTTCCGTCACGCCGGCGCCACACGGATCGAGCTCGAGTTGGAATACGCGGCGCGTGCCTTGCGGATGGTAGTGCGCGACAACGGCCGCGGGATTCCGCCGCAGGTCGTGGAAGCCGGTGCTGAGGGGCATTGGGGGCTGCCAGGCATGCGCGAGCGCGCAGAGAAGATCGGTGCACGCTTCAAAGTCTGGAGCAGGGCGACTGCCGGCACTGAGCTCGAGCTGACTGTACCGGGGCGCATCGCCTTTGCTCGGGAAGGACGCCGATCGTGAAGATTCGCGTGCTCAGCGTCGACGATCATCCGCTGCTTCGCGAAGGCATCGCTGCGATCATCAACAACGAACCGGACATGGAGATGATCGCGCAGGCATCGAACGGGCATGAGGCGATCGACTTGTTTCGACGACACCAGCCCGACGTCACGCTGATGGATCTCCGATTGCCCGATGGGAGCGGGATCGACGCGATGAGCTCGATTCGCAATGAGTTTCCGGAGGCGCGGATCATGATCCTGTCGACGTTCGAAGGTGACGTCGAGATTCAGCGGGCGCTGACCGCCGGCGCACGCGGTTACATGCTCAAGAGCATGCCGCCAGCCGAGCTGGTGGCCGTGATCCGGCAGGTGCATGCGGGCAAGAAGCATATTCCAGCCGACGTCGCCGCCAACCTGGCCGAACACGTTGGTGAGGAATCCCTGACCGAACGCGAGCGGGACGTGCTGCAGCATATCGCCGAAGGGAGTCGCAATCGCGAGATTGCCGAGCGCCTGCTCATCTCGGAAGAAACCGTCAAGGTTCACGTCAAGCACATCCTGGACAAGCTGGGAGCCAGCGATCGCACGCAGGCCGTGGCCATCGGCGTCCGCCGCGGCATCATTCACCTGTAACTCCAAAGTGGTAATCGGAACCACCACGTTCCAGGGATTCGCAGCCACGCTCAGCACGTCATGCTCAGGCCGCGTGCAGCGGCTCTTCTCGGCGTTCCCTGGCGGTATGCCCGGGAGTGGTCTCCTGTTTCTGCGGCTCGTCGCGGGAACAACGGTCGCGATCCTCGGCGGCATCCACATTCGTGCGACCGTCAACGGCACAACAGCGGCGGCCGACGCGCTGGCAATCGTCAGCGGTTCCGCACTGGTGATCGGACTTCTCACACCGATCGCCGGAGCGTGTGCCGCTGGGATCGTCCTGTTGAGCGCGTCGGGAGCATTGGCCGACGCGCTAGCATTCGATCGCCTCGCCGCGCTGCTCTTGAGTGCGGACGTGATCGCGATCGCGGTGATTGGCCCCGGGGCGTTCTCCGTCGATGCCCGGCTATTCGGACGCCGCGAAGTACGCATTCCGCACGACGCACGCTGGCGAAGACCGTAGCGCGGCTTCACAATTGACACGGTGTCGACTAATTGACGTCCGGGCGTCTGTCCCGGCATTCTCACACAGTTTTCCGTGTCAGCCGCTGGCCCGTGAGTTGCGAAGCCTCGTCATTCAGCGAAGGCTATTCTCGGAAACAAGGCGACGATGACACCTAATCAGTGCGCTGTTGAACGACTCGCCCGGGTCGCGATAGGGATCGGCTTCGTCTCCATTGCGGTCGCTGTGACACCCGGGGCATCGGCACTGGTGGCGTTCATCGGAATCATCACATCCATGACCGGGGTCGTGGGCTGGTGTCCGATTTATGACCAGCTCGGAGTCTCGTCAGAGGGTGCGTTTGCCAATTTTCTCGAACGGCGGCGCCAGGCGACGCTTCGCGAATAGCGTTCGCGTGGCGCGCCATGGACTAGGCCCCAGAGCACCCACGAAACTGAGCGCCTTGGCCCGCCTGCTCTCGGTCAACGTCGGACTCCCGCGCGACATCGCGTGGAAAGGTCGCAGTGTGTACACCGCGATCTGGAAGGATCCGGTCCCTGGCCGCTGCCGCGTCGGCCGATTGAATCTTGACGGAGATCGTCAAGGCGACCTGGCCGGACACGGGGGAGAGCAGCGCGCGGTGTATGCGTACCAGATCGAATCGTACCGCTACTGGGAGGAGCAGCTGAAACGGACCGACTTCGTCTACGGGCAGTTTGGCGAGAACTTCACGATCGAGGGACTACCTGACGACGCCGTGTGTATCGGCGATCGATACCGGATCGGCAGCGCGCTGTTCGAGGTGACGCAGCCGCGCGTTACCTGCTATCGCGTCGGCATTCGGATGAACGAGCCGCGTATGCCAGCTCTACTCACGTCCAGCGGCCGGCCGGGATTCTACCTTCGCGTCCTGCAGCCAGGCCAGGTGGGTGCCGGCGACGACATCGTGAAGGTGGGAGAGGCCACCGAGCGGATGACGGTCGCCGAAATCAACGCGCTGCTCTACTCGTCCGATCATCCCCGCGATCGACTCGAGTGCACCTTGCGGATCGACGCGCTGTCACCGGGATGGCGCACCTCGTTCGAGGCGTTGTTACGGAGCGACGCCGCTGCCGCTGGACGCGGAAATGCCGGCCTCGCGCCAGCGGCGGCTGCACAGCCGGTTCCACCGGGATTTCGTTCCCTCGCGGTGACGGCGATCGATCGCGAATCCGCCGACGTCCTGTCTCTCACGATGGGCAGCCGCGACGGTCAGCCGCTGCGCGCGGCTCTTCCTGGCCAATACGTGGTCCTCCGTCTTCAGGCAACGTCCGAGGACCCGCCGCTGTTTCGCAGCTACTCCCTTTCGGGGCCCGAATCGACGGAGCGTTATCGCATTAGCGTGAAGATCGAGCCGAACGGCGCGGCTGGCGCCTACCTCAGCACGCAGGTCCGAGTCGGCGATGCGCTCGACGTCAGCGCGCCGCGCGGCAGCTTCATTCTGCAATCCGGCGAGCGGCCGGTGGTGCTGCTCAGCGCGGGAATAGGGGCAACGCCGGTGTTGGCGATGCTGCACGCGCTGGCGGCGACACGCTCGACACGACCGGTCTGGTGGCTCCACGGCGCTCGCGACGGACAGCACCATCCCTTTGGCGCCGAGGTCCGCAGCCTCATGCTCGCGCTCCCGCGCGGCCGCAGCTATGTCTGTTACAGCAGGCCAGGTTCGGGCGACACGATGACGGAGGATTTCGAGGCGACCGGGCACCTGTCACGAACGGTCTTCGACGCGGTCGGTGTGCCACGAGACGCGGACGTCTACATCTGCGGGCCGACGCGCTTCATGCGAGACATGAAGGAGGCGCTCGGCACCCTGGGCGTGGCTCCAGAGCGGATGCACGTCGAGCTCTTCAACGGCAGCCAGTCGATGATGCCCGGTGTCGTCGGCGCCGCGCCGCGAGTGCCACACCTGCCCAAGGACGATGCCGATACGGGTCCGCTGGTGTCATTCGCGCGCAGCAGCATCGCCGCGCACTGGAACGCATCGTCCTACCAGAGCATCCTGGAACTGGCCGAAGCATGCGACGTTCCCGTCCGGTGGTCGTGCCGGACCGGCGTGTGTCACAACTGCGAGAGCGGGTTGGTGTCGGGGGCGGTTGTCTACGGTCCGGAACCGCTTGACAAGCCGGCCGACGGCAACCTCCTCGTTTGCTGCTCTCAGCCGCTTCGCGATGTCGTCATCGACTTATGACGTCTGGCCGCACGTAGACGACGAGAGCGGCGCCGATCAGCGCGCATGACGGAATCTCGATCCGTCCTTCGTGAGCCGCGGTGATCCTGCTCGTGCCTGTTCAGCTCGAGACAATGTTCATCAGGATGAAATCGCCCTCGATTGGCGAGTGAGCGTGGCGACGCACCTGTGAGTATCGGTGCGCACCGAATCGGCGCAGACAGACTCGCCGATTTGCGGCGAAGGCGTTGATGTGCAAGTCGATCCGCGCTTTCAGTGCCGACGCCACGCGTGGTCGCGCCTTTGCTTGATCGCGTCACCGTGAATTGAATGAGGCCGCTGGTGACGCGACACATCGGTGTGATCGTTTTCGTAGTGATCGGATGGCTCGCCACCGCGCAACCCCTGCTCGCACAGCAGACATCGGACTTACCTCCGGGATGGGTGACGCCGACACCGTTGGGGCTGTTCGCTGAGCCGACCGCGATGAAGAAGTTGATCAATGCCACCGACGGGCTGGTCGGAGATGCGGACGCTCGCGACGGGCCGTACGCCGAACTCGGGCACATGATCACGGGCGCCGGCTGGATCTCGGCGGGGCCCGGCTATCGCACGCACATCCTTCAGGGCCGCGCCGTTGTGGATGCGTCCGCCACCGTGTCGTGGAATCTGTATCGCGTTGCGCAGGGCCGGTTTGAACTGCCGCGTCTCGCCCATGACCGCCTCGCGATGGGTGGGCAGGCGATGTACCAGGATGTCCTGCAGGTGGACTACTTCGGAGTGGGCAACACGTCGAGCGAGGCCAACGAGAGCGCGTACCGATTCAATAATTCAGACCTCCTCGCGTACGCGACGTTTCGCGCGAGGCCGTGGCTGTCGGTGAGCGCCCGCGCCGGCTGGATCCCGCAGCCGACAGTGTCAACGGCGACGGGACTACGGCACATCACGATTCCGAACACAATCGATCGCTTCACTGAGTCGACCGCGCCGGGTCTCTCAGCGCCACCGCCGATGACACACGGCGATGTCAGCGTGGCGGCCGACTGGCGCGATCACGCGAGTCACCCCTCGCGCGGTGGGTTGTATCGCGCGACCGTCGCGGCGTACTCGGATCGAGACACCGGCCTTTACAGCTTCCGCCGCTACGAAGTGGAGGCGTCGCAATTCATCCCGCTCAACACGCCGAAATGGGTGGTCGCCCTGCACGGGTGGGAAGTCTTCTCGGACACGGTGGACGGACACGTCGTGCCCTTCTATCTGCTGCCGAGCCTCGGCGGACAGAACACCCTGCGCGGCTATACCGATTACCGGTTTCACGATCGTGACATGCAGAACTTCAACGCCGAGTCGCGGTGGGCGATCTTCGGGCACCTTGACGCCGCCGCCTTCGTCGACGTCGGGAAGGTCGCGTCGCATGCCGGCGACCTCGATTTCCGCGGTTTGAAGCGTTCGTACGGCGCCGGCCTGCGCGTGCACAACGCGACGTCGACGCTCGCGCGCCTCGACGTCGGTCACAGCTCCGAGGGCTGGCGAGTGTTCTTCAAGATGAGCGATCCCTTCAAGCGGACGACGCCGGCATTTGGGCGATCGTCCGTCGTGCCGTTTGTTCCCTGAAGAGGACCTGGCCGTGACCCGTGCACCATTGGTCTGTTCGTTGGTACTCGCGCTCTATCACCCGTTCTGCACTCCAGCGGTCGCGCCGACGCTGCCGCCGTGGGAAGCACCGCTGGCCGAGCTCTGGCAGCGGCCGGCGGACCTCGCCAGCCGCGATCTGTTCAACGGACCGTGGGGGGCGGAGCACGCTCCGGACCCTGACGATACCTACACGTTCATCCAGCGAAAACAGCAGGGAACCAATCCAGGCATCACCGTCCGCGACTCGCGGGGGCGAGAGTGGCATGTCAAGCAGCCGCCGCACAACGACCAGGGCGCAGAGGGACCGATCGAAGTGGCGCTGTCGCGCGTCCTGTCGGCGGTCGGCTATCACCAGCCGCCTGTCTACTTTCTCCCCTCGCTGACCATCAGCGACGGGAAACAGACGCACGTCGAGCCCGGCGGCCGCTTCCGTTTGACGGAGAAATCGCTGCAGCACGCCGGCGACTGGTCATGGCAGCAGAACCCCTTCGTCGGCATGCGTCCCTACCAGGGCTTGCTCGTCATTCTGCTGATGTTCAACAGCTCCGACGTCAAGAACGAGAACAACGCGCTCTACGACGTCAAGGCGCCAGGCCAGAGCCCCACGCGATGGTACGTCGTGCGCGATCTCGGAACCGCACTCGGGGAGACCGGCAAGCTGGCGCCTCAGCGCGGCGACGCGGATATCTTCGAACGGGAGCCGTTCATCAAGGACATCAAGGATGGTCTCGTCCATTTCAACTATCACGGATGGCATCAGGAACTGTTCGCGCGCATTTCGCCGGACGATGTGGCGTGGGCGAGCGAACTGCTGGCGGGCCTGACCGATCGCCAGTGGAGCGACGCGTTTCGCGCCGCCGCCTACCCCCCGGCGATCGCGGACCGTTTCATCGGCCGGCTGCACCAGAAGATCGCCGAGGGCCGCCAACTAGCTGACGTCAACACATCGTCCCGCGGCACGCTGCCGTTGCCGCGACGACCGACCGGCGGTCGCAAATGAGGCGCATCGTCGTTCTCGCCGGGCTCATCACCGCGATGACCTCGGCCGGTTTCTGGGCGCAGGATCTCTCCGTACCGAATCGCGCCGACTCGCTCAAGTTCGCAGCAATCGGCGACAACGGGACCGGCGAGCAACTCGAGTACGACATCGGCCGGCAGATGGGCGTCTGGCGCCGCCGCTTTCCTTTCGACATGGTGATCATGCTCGGCGACAACATATACGGGAGCCAACGCCCGGCCGACTTCGTGCAGAAATTCGAGAAGCCGTTCAAGTCGCTGCTCGACAATGGCGTGAAGTTCTACGCGTCGCTCGGGAATCACGACAACCGCGCCAATGATGCGTATGCGCCGTTCAACATGGGCGGGCAGCGGTACTATACGTTCGCACGCAATAACGCACGGTTCTTCGCGCTCGACACGAACTTTCTCGATGCCGCGCAACTGAACTGGATCGAGCACGCTCTGAAGGAAACCACCGAGCCGTGGAAGATTGCCTACTTTCACCATCCAGTGTACTCGGACGGCGGGCGTCACGGTTCGGAGGTTGATCTGCGGGTTCGCCTGGAGCCGCTGTTTACGAAGTACGGCGTCAAGGTCGTCTATTCCGGTCACGACCACATCTACGAGCGTCTTAAACCGCAGAACGGGATCACCTACTTCGTCTCGGGCGCCGGCGGCCAGTTGCGCCAGGGCGACCTGAGGCGCTCATCACTCACGGCGGCCGGCTTCGATCAGGATTGCAGTTTCATGCTGAACGAGATCGCCGGCGACGATCTCTTCTTCCAGGTCGTGTCGCGCACCGGGCAGACCGTCGACGCCGGCGTCATTCATCGCGAGGCGGAGCCATGAGGCGGGCGTGGACGCGTACGGCGGATTACTATCTGGTCCTGCCACTCGGCGCCGCGATCGCCGTCGTCTGGGCGAATACCTATTCGGCAAGCTATTTTCACGTCGCGCAGGCGTGTGCGTTCACCGTCAACGGCGTCGGCATGGCGTTCGTGCTCGCCTATCTCATGCAAGAGGTGATCGAGGCGGCGTTGCCGGGGGGCAGCCTGTACTCCTGGCGACGGACGGCCGTGCCGATCGTCGCCGCGCTCGGCGGAACGATCGGCGCGATCGCGGCCTATCTCGCGTACATCCATGCGGGCGATGAGGATGTCCTCATCCAGGGCTGGCCGGTTGTCTGTGCCGTGGACGTAATCGCGTCGCTCGTCGTCGCGAGAGCCATCTTCCTCGGCGGTGCGGCCGCCCATTTCCTCTTGGTCGTGGCGATCGTCAGCGACATCGTCGGCCTTGCCGAGATCTCGAATCGCACGCTCGCTCTCCGCGCGCACCCTGCCGCGGCGGTGTTGATCGTCATTGCGATCGGACTGGCCGCACTCTTGCGACGTGCGGGCAGACGGTCGGTCTGGCCCTACCTGCTCGGGCCCGGTGTCATGAGCTGGTTCGGCTGTTTCTGGGCTGGCGTCCATCCAGCGCTGGCGCTCATGCCAGTGGTGCCGTTCCTGCCGCACTCGGCGCGCGACCTGACCAACGCCACGAACGCGCAGCGCGTCCGGCATGACGGGGCCAGTCATTTCGAGTCGTTGTTCGAGTGGCCGGTCCAACTGGTCGTCGCCTTGTTCGGTTTCGCCAACGGTGGCGTCCTGGTCCGCGGCTTCGGCACCGGCACGTGGGCCGTCTTGATTGCGTCACTGGCCGGCCGGCCGCTGGCCATGGTCACGGTGATCGCTATCGCCATCATGGCCGGACTGGAGTTGCCGCGTCACGTCACCTGGAAAGAAGTGGTCGTCATCGCGCTCGCCACGTCGCCGGGCCTGACGTTCGGTGTGTTCTTCGCGACGGCGGTCTTTCCCGATGGACCTCTGCTGACGGAGACCAAGATGGGGGCGATCGCCAGCGTTGCCGGCGTCGCAGTCACCCTTGCCGCAGCGTGGTTGTTACGCGTCGGCCGGTTCGTCGAGGTGGGCGATCAATCGGAGCGTGCGCTCAGAAGAAGGCCCGTGTGATGCCGCGGCTCGTATTCGATCTTGCGCGTCCATATCGCGGGCGGCTGGCGTTCATCCTCTTCGCGACGCTGGCGGAGACAATCGCCGCGCTGGCCAGCGCCCGCCGTTGAAGATCGTGATTGACTATGTCGTCGGACGTGACGCGGCGCCGGCGTGGATGACACGGCTGCTCGGGCGGGTTGTCGTCTCCGACGGGCACGTGATCGCCGGAATCGCCGACCGCATGTCCGCGAATCCTTAGCGCTCGAAGGTGGCCGATGCCATCGCCGGTGAGTCGTTGCCGTCGCCCGTGTCGTCGGCAGAGGAGCTCGCATGGCCCATTCGCTGATCGTACTGCCGGACGACTCGGCCTCGCCAATTCTCGAGGCGATCGAGAGTGCGGTCCACACGCTGCGCATCAAGATGTTCGTCTTCTCGGATCCGGCGCTGCTGAAGGCGGTGATCGATGCGAAGCGACGGGGCGTGAACGTGCGCGTGATGCTCAATTCCGCCCGGCGAAACGGTGAGCACGACAACGACGCCACGCGCCGATCGCTCGAGCGCGCCGGCATCAAGGTGAAAGATGCCAATCCCGCGTTCGACGTGACCCACGAGAAGTCGATGGTCGTGGACGATGAAACGGCCTTCGTGAAATCGCTCAATTGGACAACGAAGAATTTCACCCAGACCCGCGATTACGCCATCGCGACGAGCCGCCCGCACGAGGTTGTCGAAATCATCGACTGCTTCGAGTCGGATTGGCATCGCCAGGCGTTTGACCCGCCGGCGAACAGTCATCTTGTGTGGTGTCCGGGGTCCGGGCGCGACCGCATCTGTCAGTTCATCGACCGGGCACGCCACCGCCTGTTCGTCCAGAACGAGCGCTATCAGGACCCGGTGATCATCGAGCGGTTGGTCCGGGCGGCAAAGCGCGGCGTGAAGATCCACGTCATGGCGCGGCCCGCTCACACGCTGAAGCGCGACAAGCTCGTGGAGGGCGTTGGCGGCCTGCGGATCCTGGACGACATCGGCATCAAGGTCCGCAAGCTCAAGCATCTGAAACTGCACGGGAAGATGATGCTGGCCGACGGAGTTGCCGCCTTGGTCGGTTCTATCAACTTTGCCGCCGGCAGCCTCGATGGGCGTCGCGAACTCGCGATCGAGGTGCGGGACGACGTTGTCGTGGAGCGCCTACACAAAATCGCTCACCACGACTGGGAGCACTCGCATCCGATGGATTTGTCGGACGAAGGGCTCCTTGCCGATCTCGAGGATCGAATCGACGGAGGCGCCGAGCTGCTCGGTCTCGACGTCGATGGATCAGAGACGTGATGGTGCTCTGGCCTGGCGCTCCCACACGTTGCGGCCGCCGCGACCGTGCGTGACGCCAGGGACCGCGCCGACGCGCGGTCGACGACGGTCACCGACGATAGCGGCGCGGCCGGGCGCCGCGGAAGACGGGACTATCTCCACGGACGTTCTGCCGTTTCCGCGCGAGTTCTCGCCGTTCAGGCAAGACCTCAGCGGGCCGGCGCTGGCGGCGGAGGGGCGCTGACGAGCAGCTTCGATCCCGGCCGGGCGAGCGCGTACATGTCCATGGCGAATTCAAAATGCTTAGGAAACTTGCAATTCGCCATGCACACGTCGTCGGGCACGTGCCCCGTTTGATCGATCAGCGGCTGCCCGAGCGGATTCGGCGGCACGGCGCCGCGCCCACCGCGTCCGCCGCCGGCGGGAGCCTGTGCGACGACGATCGCGCCGGCCAGGCCGAGGCAGCCGAGCAGCATCGACGTGATCGCGCGTCGGCGACGGCCCGGCTCGTGCGCGGCTCTCATCAGCGGCTGCCTGCCGGCGTGCTCGTCCGCGCGACCGGCTGCAGATCCCTGCGATCGAGCTTGTTCACCTCGTCGATGATGCGCGCGTAGGAACGCGCCACCGCCTCGAGGCCGGCGGCCGGCACCCACTCCGGCTTGTCGTCGTCCGTGTGCTTGGTCACCGGCGAGCGGATGATCTGAATCGACGGGATGTCGCCGGCGACGACACCCATGTCACCCGACGCATTCGGATCCATGTCGGCAATCAGGCCAACGCCGAAGATGCCGTAGGACTTCAGCACGGTCTCGAACAGCCGTTCGCTACCGTGTATCCACCAGCGGCGTGGCGCGACCGTGTTCGCCTTGCGCAGGTTCTCCTGCCAGTACTTCGTGTCCGACACGGAGACGTGCTCGCAGTTGATCATCAGCGCAGTCTTCGCCAGCACCGTGGCGCGATTGTCGTGCATCCACTTCGTGCCGGGGGAGCCGACATGGTGGCCCGCCGTCGCGACGAACGTAATGGATCGGCGGCGCTGTTCCTTCGGCACCTGCGAGAAGTAGTCGAGCAGCGTCATCATCACCGACTGGCCCGACGCGTTGTCGAGCGACGCCTCGTAGTACCCGTCCTGATGCGCGATGACGATGATGTTCTCGTCGGTCATGCCAGGGAGCGTGCCCCACACGTTCGAGCTAGTCAGGCCGTCCCTCATGTCCACCGAGAGGCTCATGTGGAGCTTGACTGCCTGCCCGGCGCCGATCAGATCGCGGATCGTCTTGCCGTCCTTGTACCCCATGAAGAAGCCGGGCGTCGTGATGGGACGGCGCTGCGCGCCCTGACCGATCCCACCCAGGCCCTGCCAGATCGCGAAATTGTCAGAGATGCCGTAGATGACGCCGATGGCGGCCGCGCCCTTCTCCGACGCCCGCGCCATCGCGCCGTTATAGGCGGCCGAGTGTCCCATCGATCCGGGGGCCGGAATCGAGTGAATGAGAACGGCCTTGCCCTTGACGTCGCGGCCCGCGAAGTCCGCTTCCGTCCCTTCGCCGACCCAGACGACGTCGAGATCGACGCCGCCGGCACGCGTCGGCGGTGACTCCAGCGACGGGTTCACCGACTTGAAGGTATAGGACTTGCCGGCGGTGGTGAACGTGTAGTTCCAGTCGGTTGGAAACCACTGCGTCGGCAGCGTGAACGGCTGCCGGTGGACGTCCTGCAGGTTGTACGTGCGGAAGCGGGCTTGCACCCAGTCGTGCATCATGCCCTCGTATTTCGAGCCCGCGATGCGGCCCCAGTACTTGTTGCCGTCGTCACGGCTCTTGAGGGAGATCGCCACCACTTCCCTCAGCGTGTCTTTCATCTTGAGGCCGTCGATCTTCGCGTATTTCTGATCGGCGGCCGGCAGGAGCGGGCGAGGGTAGGCGTCGTCGCGGACGTACCCGTTCACGTCGAGGAGC
Organism: Vicinamibacterales bacterium; assembly: GCA_035259385.1. Taxonomy (GTDB): domain Bacteria; phylum Acidobacteriota; class Vicinamibacteria; order Vicinamibacterales; family CAVVIG01; genus QHWK01. The sequence goes on from DATFWL010000326.1 coordinate 22,930, forward strand.
CGTCGATCCTGTGCCGACGGGACGCTCGACCACGCGACAAGCACCAGCACGCTCGCTGTCAGAACCCGACGGGTCACGCCAACCGCCTGAGGACTGCTCATGACTCCCTCCTATGTTCGGGCTCAAAAGTATGCCATCGTAGCGACCGCCCAACCAGGCGGACAACCGGCAAGTTGTCGCAAATTGTCCAACTTTCGAGAACAGCCCGTTCGCTGCGATTTCGCGCCGATCCCCTGTGCTAGGCTCGCGCCGATTCCCGACGAGGCCGCCATGTCCATCCGCACGTGTTCCTGCCCGGCCGTCGCGTTCGCCCTGATGTTCCTGTGTCTCGGCGACCGTCCAAGCGCCGCCACGCCGGAGATTCGCGTCAAGCCAGGCGAGTTCGTCGTCGACCACCCGACCCTGATCAACCTCGGCTTCGAGTGGGCGATCGACGGCGACGCCAACCGCAACGCAGAGGTCCGGGTGTCGTATCGAAAGGCCGGCGAGACGCAGTGGAAGCCGGGCCTGTCCATGCTGCGTCTGGACGGCGAGCGGATCTATCAGCAGGGCTCCTGGGACGTCGTCTCTCCGAACATGTTTGCGGGGAGCATTCTCGATTTGGAACCCGATACGGCGTACGAGGCGCGTTTCGTCCTCTCCGATCCGGACGGCATCGTCGGCCGGAGTGCGAAGACGGTCACCAAGACCGTCACCGTGCGCACGCGTCCTGAACCGAAGCCCTATGTGGGCGGCCGCGTCTACCACGTCTATCCATCGACGTACAAGGGTACGAAGATCGAGCCGGCGTTCGAAGGTGTGATGTGCGCCTACAAGACCTATTGTGGCGGCGGCGACACGACGACGACGGCGAGACCGCGCGTCGGTCCCGGCGACACGATTCTCGTGCACGCCGGGCTGTACAAGTACCACGCCGAATACTACGGCCCCGATCGTTCGGTCAACACGACGACGCCGTATGAGGGCACCTACTATCTGACCGCGAGCGGCACGCCGGACAAGCCGATCGTGATCAGAGGCGCCGGCGACGGCGAGGTGATCTTCGACGGCAACGGCAATTTCAATCTGTTCAACGTGAAAGGCGGCGATTACAACTACATCGAAGGGGTGACGATTCGAAACACCGATATCGCCATCTGGGCGGGGACGCAGTTCCTCGGCGGATCGAAGGGGCTGACCGTGAAGCATTGCCGCTTCGAGAACGTCGGCCTTGGCGTGTTCTCGAACTACTCCGGATCGAGCGACTTCTACATCGCCGACAACACGTTCATCGGCCGCGATGATCCGAACCATCTGATCGGGTGGAGCGGTAATTACTGGGCGCAGTTCAACGGCGTGGACAACCAGAAGTTCCCGCCGACCATGGCGTCCTACGTCGCCGTCAAGGTCTACGGTCCCGGCCACGTCGTCGCGTACAACTATGTCGCCAACTTCCACGACGGCATCGACGTCGAGACCTATGGGAACCCGGACGGGTCGAGCGCGGCCGACGGCCCGCACTATCCGCCGAAGGAGTACCGCGATCGGCGTCCCGTGGCGATCGACTTCTACAACAACTACATGACGAATTTCCACGACAACGCCTTCGAGATCGACGGCAGCCTGCACAACGTGCGCGTGATGCGAAACCTGATGCTGAACTCGGCGTCGCACCCGATGTGCAATCAGCCGGCGGTGGGAGGGCCGATCTACTGGATCCGCAACATCGCCTACCACGCGCCGACCGGCTCGACGCGGATGACGAGCGGCGCCGCGGGCGTGCTCTTCTACAACAACACCGTCCTGACTGAAACTGCCGCCGGCAGTTCGGCGAACGCGCACTGGCGGAACAATCTCATCCTCGGCGAGAACTCCGCGCCGCCGATCTTCAGCGTGAGCACGTATACGAACTACAGTTCCTCCGACTACAACGGCTTTCGCGTGAATCCGGGCGCCGAGTTCTCGTTTCAATGGGCGTCGCCGCCCTGGCAGGTGCCAGCCGACTACCGGGCGCTGCTCGGCGGGGGCGGCGGCGATGGCGAAGGCGGGGGAGGAGGACGCGGCGGCCGCGGCGGAGCGGCGCGCGCGACCGAAGGCGGCCTCGAAGTGCGGAGATTCAAGACGCTCGAGGAATATTCGGCCGCAACGCACCAGGATCAGCACAGCGTGCCGGTTGACTACGACGTTTTCGTCAAGGTGACGGCGCTCGACGCCAGAAATCTTCGCACCGTGCAGAAGCTGTACGCCGCCGCCGATCTCGATTTCAGTTTGAGGCCTGGATCGGCGGCGATCGATCGCGGCGTCGTCCTCGCAAACGTCACTGACGGATTCACCGGGCAGGCGCCCGATCTCGGCGCGCTCGAGCGCGGCACCGCGCCGCCGCACTATGGTCCGCGGCC
>DATFWL010000327.1:0-30220 GCA_035259385.1 Vicinamibacterales bacterium
CTTGTCGTTGACGAAGAAGGTCATCGACGGCGACAGGTAGACCATCGAACGGTGCGACGTGTCGAGCGCGCCGAAGCCGCCTTCGAGCGCCGTCGTCGTCAGGCTGCCGAGGATGTCGCCCTGCGGGTTGGTATTGATCACTTTGGTCGGGAGCAGCGCCTGGCCGTCGTTCGGCTGCAGATCGTTCGGCTTGTTCACCATGAAGCTGCCGACGAACTGCACCACCTTCGTCGAGCTGACCACCCAGTTGTAGTTGAAGCTCGCGAGCGGCCCGCCCTTCACCAGCGTGCCGAGCGCCGAGGCTGCGACAATCTGCGGCGTCGCACTGCTCAGCGCGCCGGCCGGCGTCGTCGTGGCGCTCGTCAGCACGCCAAGATTCCGGCCCGGTGCGACGGTGCCCCGGAAGACGGCGTTCGCCTGCACCGTGCGGTCGTACTGATAACTGACTTGCAGGCGGTGATCGTTGCGCAGCTGCGTGGTGACCTTGGCGAACCACAGGTTGCCGCGCCGCTGGACCGGCACCACTGCGTTGTTGAACGTCTGATCGGTCTGCACGCGGCGGTAGGCGGTGAAGAACCAGACGCGGTCGCGTTTGATCGGGCCGCCGAGGGTGAGATCCGGCTGATAGTCCTCGCGCCGGTTCGCCGGAATGCCGTCGACGTTCGATCCGTTGAAGCTCTGCGGGATGATGAAGAGCGCAGCAGACCCGTGGAACTGGTTGCCGCCGCTCTTGGTGACGATGTTCATGTACTGGCCGACCATGCTCGAGCCGTCGGACGCTTCGGCGCCGAGCGCCTTCACTTCGACATCCTGAATGGCGTCGTAGTTGAGATTGACCGCGAAGATGTCGCCGCCGTACGGATCGGTGACGTCCGCGCCGTCGAGGCTCGTGCGGCGTTCGGATCCGGTGAGCTCCTGCGTCGCCGGGTTGACGGCCACGCCGGGCACGACCAGCCATGCGTCCTGGAAGCGGCGGTTCGTCGTCACCGGCACGGTGGTGAGCGCCTGGTTGTTGATGTTCACGGAGAGTCCGGCGCGCTCGGGATCGACGATCGGCGACTCCGCAGTAACCGTCACCGTTTCAGCGACCGTCCCGACCGACAATGTGAAGTCGACCTCGGTCACGGCGTTGAGGCGCACCGTCGCTTTGCGAATCACCGTACCGAATCCGGAGAGCTCGGCGCGAATCTCGTAGTCGGCCGGCGGCAGATTCGTGACCCGATACACGCCCTGACCGTCGGTGACGCCCGAGAACTGGCCGAGCGCGTCAGGACTCGTCAGCTGCACGCTCACGCCCGGCAGCACGGCGCCGCTGCTGTCGACGATCTTTCCAATCACCGTCCCGGTCGTGGTGCGCTGCGCGAACGCGCCTGACGGCATGCCGACGAGCGCTGCCGCCAACAGAACGACTGCTCCGACCCGGCGAACCCGCGGACGATTTTTCATGACGCAGCTCCTTGCCTGCAGGAGGGACAGATGCGGCCCGACGAGTCTCAGAATTTCACCGTATGCGATACACGGAACCCATGCGCCGTCACCTCCGCACTCGTCCGTGAGCCCTGAATCATCAGGACTCCTCCAAGCGCGCCGACGGCCACGCCGCTCCACAGCAGCGGCAGATTCTTCGCTTTCAGCGCATCGCAGTTGTTGGTCGCATAGATCGGGTCGGCCTTCTGCGCGAGGCAGGACTGGTAGGCGTTGGGCGGCGCGTTCCCGGTGCTGCTGTCTTCCACCCGGTAGACCGTCACGCCGAGCACCGACATCGTCACGCCGGCGACGCCGAGGGCGAGGCCCGACCAGAATGTGCGGCCGTGTCCGCTTTCGGACGATGCTCGAGGTTGACCGAACGCGGGCGTGGTCACGAGCAGCGCGATCACGCAGGCCACGACGGGTTTCATGGGCGCCTCCGGCGCGTATCCTACGCAGGTAAGCGCTGGAAAAGCGAGCGGGAAACAGTCGATCGGACGGAAGCGGACCTTAGACGACAGCAACGGCGGGGATTAACGGACGAGCCACGATTGCGAGACGCGCGTGGGTGTTCTCCTCACTCCCATCGTCACGAAGGAACCGATCGCGCTCGACGCGTTGCGCGGCCGGACGCTGTCCGTCGACGGCAACGGCGAGCTGTATCAATTCCTCGCATTGATTCGCCTCCGCGACGGCACGCCGCTGCGCGACTCGACGGGACGGATCACGTCGCACCTCTCGGGGCTGTTCTATCGCACGACGCGCCTCATCGCAGAGCACGGCGTTGCGCTCGTGTTCGTGTTCGACGGCGCGCCGCCGCTGCTGAAGGCGGAGGAGATCGTCAAGCGGGGCGCGGTCCGCGAACGCTACGAGCGCGAGCGCGCGGCCGCACTCGCGGAAGGCGATCTCGCCCGCGCGTACTCGAAGGCGACGATGACGTCGCGGCTGACGAAAGAGATGGTCGCCGAGGCGCGAGAGCTGCTGCGGCTGATGGGGCTCCCGACCGTGCAGGCGCCGTCAGAGGCCGAAGCGCAGGCGGCGCACATGGCGGCGACGTCGTCCGATGTGTGGGCGTCCGCGAGCAAGGACTACGACTCGCTGCTCTTCGGCACGCCGCGGCTCGTGCGGTTCCTCACGATCTCGGGCAAGGAATTTCTGCCGAGTCAGGGGCTGTTCCGGCCGATCGTCCCCGAGGTGCTCGATCTGGCGGCGCTGCTCGCCGGCTGGCAGATCACGCGCGAGCAGCTCGTGGACCTTGCCATTCTCGTCGGCACCGACTTCACGAGCGGGGTCCGCGGCATCGGCCCGAAGAAGGCGCTGCGGCTGGTACAGCGGTACGGCCGCATCGAGCGGATGCCTCCGGAGGTGCGCGACGCGCTGAGCGACACCGACAGGCTCGCCGACGTGCGGAACATCTTTCTCCACCCGGAGGTCACCGACCGGTTCGACGTCAAGGCGTCGGAGCCGGATGTCGAGGGGGTCGTACGATTTCTGTGCGACGAGCGCGAGTTCTCGCGCGAGCGCGTCACCGCCGCGCTCGATCGCGCGTTCCGCAAACCAACGCTGTTCTGACCGCGCGGCATCTGGAGCCGCCACGAAGGCACGAAGCCACGAAGATCAGGTCATCGATCGCGGCGCTGGCGCTCGATGAGGAGATGAAGGCGGATGCGCCAATCGCGGATGCGGCGCGCGAGGGCTCGTGGCTCGTTTGCGTCGGCCGCAGTGAGCTTCTCTTCCATCTCCGCAATCTCGCGAAGAAGGTCGACCTCGAGCGGCGCACAGTCGTTGCTTTTCAGCAGCCCGTAGCCAAGGCGCAGACCCTCCGGCAGCGCGAAGTACCAGTCCAGGTCGATCGGCCGTCCGCGGTTCGGCAACCGATCGAACTTCCCCTCCGCGATCGCCTCCCGGATCCGCAATTCGGCAATTCGTTCGAACGCCGCCACACCCTGCCAGCCTTTCCTGCCCTTCCAGCCCTTCCCGCCTTGCAACCTTACTGCGCAGTACTAGTAAGACCTTCTCTCAAAAACGCGATCAGCGGCGGGTACGTCTTCTCCGGCGCTTCCATGTGCGGCACGTGGCCCAGTCCCGGTAACAGGTGCAGCCGCGCCTTGCCGTTGGGAATCGTGTTCCCGATGAACTGCATCCGTTCCTTGAAGACCGCCGACGATCCCGGCAGGCTGTCTTCGGCGCCGCCGAACACCAGCGTCGGCGCCTTGATGTGCGCCCAGTCGTAGACGACCGGATCGAGATACTGGACCTGGCCGATCAGCGTCTGCACCATGGCGAGCCGCGGCCAGTCGGCGCTCAGCGTCCAGGAGTAGCGGATGCGCGCGTACTTCTCGAAGTCCGCATTCCACGCCGCCGGGTTGTGCGACACATACCGCATCAGCGACGCGCGAATCGTCGGATAGGTGGCCGCCAGCGTTCGTTTGTAGCCTTCGTCAGTGCTGTCCCACGGACGATCGAAGCGCGGATCGGTCAGGCCGATCGGGTTGTAGAGCACCAGGCGCTCCACCATGTCCGGGTACTGCGTCGCGAAGCGCGCCGCGAGCATCCCGCCCATCGAATGGCCGATCACCATCACCCGCGGAACGTTCAGGTGCTGGAGGATCGCGCGGGTGTTGCGCGCCATGTCGTGGAAGTTGTACGGGATGATCGGCTTCGACGATCGGCCGTAGCCGATCTGATCCGGCACGACCACCCGGAAGCCTTCCTTGCGCAGCGCATCAATCGGACCGCCGAAGTAGAAGCCGGCGAAGTTGTTGCCGTGGAGCAGCACGACGGTGTGCCCGTTCGCCGCGCCGCTCGGCGCGACGTCCATGTAGGCGATGCGCACGTCCTGTCCGTACAGCGTCAGCGGCAGGTACGACGATGGGTACGGGGACGGACATTCTTCGCAGTTGATGCTCCCGGGCTTGACGTCGGTTGGCGTCGGCACGGCCGGCGCCGTCTGCGCCTGCGCCACCGCCGGGAGGAGGAGCAGAGCGAGGACGAGTGCGTTCATCATGCGCGTCATTATCAATCATGAGGGCCGTCCGGTTGAAGCCGGAGAGCGGGAAGCAACCGTGGAGCGCGCTGAGACCGCAGAACAAAACAAATCTCTGCGAACTCTGAGTTCTCTGCGGTTGCTTTTCCATCGTCACTCGGTCGACACGTTCCCCCCGGAGGCATCGATCGCGGCGGCGAGCGTGCGCCACGCCAGCAGCGCGCACTTCGCGCGCAGGGGAAAGCGACGGACGCCGGCGAACGCCGTCAGCGCGCCAAGATCTTCAGCCGGGCTTCCCGCCGGTCCGGCGACGAGGCGCTCGAAGCGCTCGGCAAGCGCGTGAAACGCGCCGATCTCCAGCCCTTTCACCGACTCCGTCATCAGCGACGCCGACGCCGTCGCAATCGCGCATCCCGATCCCAGGAAACCCGCGTCGGTGACGACGCTGCCTTCAACGCAGACGTGAACCGTGAGCTGGTCGCCGCACAGGGGATTGTGCCCTTCGGCGCTGCGTCCGCCTGCCACGGCGCGGAAGTTCCTCGGGTTGCGATTGTGGTCGAGGATGATCCGCTGATACAGCGCCTCGACGTCCGAGCTCACGCGAACACCTCGCGCGCGCGGACGACGGCGGCCACGAGCGCGTCGACGTCGGCGCGCGTGTTGTACAAGGCGAGCGACGCGCGCACGGTGGCCGCCAGTCCCAGCCGCGCCATCAACGGCTGGCAGCAATGGTGGCCGGCGCGCACCGCGACGCCCTCGCGATCCAGCACCGTACCCACGTCGTGCGCGTGCACACCCTCGACGACGAACGACAGAATCGCAGCTCGCCGCGCCGGCGCGCCGATAATCCGCACGCCGGGAACCTCGGACAGGGCCGCCGTCGCATAGTCGAGCAGATCGCGCTCGTACGAGGCCACCTCGTCGACGCCGATCGCGTTCAGGTAGTCGATCGCACATCCGAGCGCCACCGCGCCGCCGATATCCGGTGTTCCCGCCTCGAACCTCGCCGGCACGTCGGCGTACTGCGTGCGATCGAAGGTCACCGATCGGATCATGCCGCCGCCCGCCTGGTACGGCGGCAGCGCGTCGAGGATTGCCGCGCGGCCGTACAGCACGCCGATGCCGGTCGGCGCGAAGACCTTGTGGCCCGAGAACGCGTAGAAGTCGCAGCCGAGCTCCCGAACATCGACGCACCCGTGCGCGACGGCCTGCGCGCCGTCCACGAGCACCGGGATGCCGTGTGCGTGCGCGCGTTGCACGATCTCCCGCACCGGGTTGACCGTCCCGAGCGCGTTCGATACGTGCGCGATCGACACCAGCCGCGTGCGGTCGGTGAGCAGCAGCTCGAACGCGTCCAGCCGCAGGTCGCCGCGGTCGTCGATCGGAATGACGCGAAGGGCCGCGCCGGTGGCCTCGCATGCCATCTGCCACGGCACGATGTTGGAGTTTTGCTCCATCTCCGACACGACGATCTCGTCGCCGGCGCGAAGATGGGCTGCGCTCCACGCGGCCGCGACGAGGTTGATGGCCTCCGTCGTTCCACGGACGAACACGATCTCGCGCGGCAGCGCGGCATTGATGAATCGCTGCACGGTTGCCCGCGCTGATTCGTACGCGTCGGTCGCGCGCTCGCTGAGCGCGTACACGCCGCGCTGCACGTTCGCGTTCTCGTCCTGGTAGAACCGCGACAATCGACCGATCACCGCCCGCGGCTTCTGCGTCGTCGCGGCGCTGTCGAGGTAGACGAGCGGCTTCCCGTGAAACCGCTCGTCGAGCAGCGGGAAATCGCGGCGGCGCGCGCCTATTCCGCCACGCCCTTCTCTCGCAGGATGTTCCACACCTTCTCCGGGGTAATCGGGATGTCGATGTGCGTGACGCCGAGGTGCGCGAGCGCGTCGACCACGGCGTTGGCGATTGCCGGCGGGGCGCCGACCGTGGCCGACTCGCCGACTCCCTTCGCGCCGAGTGGATGATGCGGCGACGGCGTCACCGTCTTGTCGGTCTCCCACCTCGGCGTTTCCATCGCGGTCGGCAGCAGGTAGTCCATGAAGCTGCCGCCCTGGATGTTGCCTTCCTCGTCGTAGCTGATTTCCTCGAACAGCGCCGGCGCCATCCCCATCGTCAGGCCGCCGTGCACCTGGCCGTCGACGATCATCGGGTTGATGATGTTGCCGCAGTCGTCCACGGCGACGAACCGCCGGAGCGCGACCGCGCCGGTTCCGCGATCGATGTCGACGACCGCGATGTAGGAGCCGAACGGGAACGTCAGGTTCGGCGGATCGTAGTAGTTCACCGCTTCGAGCCCCGCCTCCATCCCCTGCGGGTGATTGGTGTAGGCGGCGAACGCGATCTCCTGGATCGTCTTCGCCTTCTGCGGCGCACCTTTCACCGAGAACTTTCCCGGCTCCCACACCAGATCGTCCTCGCTCACCTCGAGCAGGTGCGCCGCGATCTTCTTCGCCTTGTCGCGGATCTTGCGCGCCGCCATCGCGCCGGCCGCGCCGGCCGTCGGCGTCGATCGGCTGGCGTAGGTGCCCAGCCCGTACGGCGCCGTGTCGGTGTCGCCCTCCTCGACTTCGACGTGCGCCGCCGGGATGCCGAGCTCCTCGGCGACGATCTGTGCGTAGGTCGTCTCGTGTCCCTGACCCTGCGACTTGGTGCCGAACCGCGCGGTGGCCTTCCCGGTCGGGTGGACGCGGATCTCGCACGAGTCGAACATCTTGATGCCGAGGATGTCGAACTGCTTCGACGGCCCGGCGCCGACGATCTCGGTGAAGCTCGAGATGCCGATGCCCATCAGCTCGCCGCGGTTGCGCTTCTCCGCCTGCTCCTTTCTGAGGCCGGCATAGCCGATCTTGTCCATCGCCTTGCGCAGCGCGCCGGCATAGTTGCCGCTGTCGTACTCCCACCCGAGCGCCGACTTGTACGGGAACTTCTCGGACGGGATGAAGTTCTTGAAGCGAAGATCCGCCGGATCCATGTTCAGCTTCTGCGCCAGCACGTCGACCATGCGTTCGATCGCGTGCACGGCTTCGGTCACCCGGAACGAGCAGCGGTAGGCGATGCCACCCGGCGGCTTGTTCGTGTACGCGGCGTCGACTTCTGCGAAGGCATGCTTGAGATCGTACGAGCCGGTGCAGATCGAGAACAGGCCGGCCGGGAACTTCGAGGGGTTTGCCGCGGCGTCCGCGTAGCCGTGGTCGGCCAGGGTCTTGATGCGGAGCGCGGTCATCGTGCCGTCCTTTTTCGCCGCGAGCTCCGCCGTCATGTGATAGTCGCGCGCGAACGAGTCGGCCTGCAGGTTCTCCATCCGATCTTCGATCCATTTCACCGGCTTGCCGACGACGACCGACGCCGCGATCGCGATGACGTATCCCGGATAGACCGGCACCTTGCCGCCGAATCCGCCGCCGATGTCCGGCGAGACGATCCGAATCTTTTCTTCAGACAATCCGACGTGGCCGGCGACGAGCGCGACCACCGTGCGTATCGCATGCGGCGCCTGCGTCGTCATGTAGACGGTGAGCTTGCCGGCGACGCGATCGAAGTCGGCCACGCAGCCGCAGGTCTCGATCGACGCGACGTGGATGCGCGGCAGGTAGATGTCCTGCTTCACCGTGACGTCGGCGCTCGCAAACGCCTGATCGGTGCCGCGCCGGTCGCCGGCTTCCCAGTGGAAGATGTGGTTGTCCTTCTTGTCCTTCTTGTCCGTTCTGAGGATCGGCGCATCCGGCTGAAGCGCCTTGAACGGATCGACCACGACCGGCAGCGGCTCGTAGTCGACCTCGACGGCGTCGACGCCGTCCGCGGCCGCGTAGCGGCTGGTCGCAATCACCGCCGCCACTTCCTGCGATTGATACATCACCTTCTCGGTCGGCAACACCATCTGGGTGTCCGACATGAGCGTCGGCATCCAGTGCAAGTTGTATTTCGCGAGCGTCTCTCCGGTGATGACCGCGAGCACGCCCGGCACCTTCAACGCGCGCTCGGTGTTGATCGAGGTGATCGTCGCGTGCGCGAACGGGCTGCGGACGATGTCGAGGTAGAGCATGCCGGGAAGCTGGATGTCGTCGACGTAGTGGCCCTGCCCGCGAATGAAGCGCGGATCTTCCTTGCGCTTGATCGAATGGCCCATTCCTCCGACTTCGGCCGTGGTTCGAGGCGCCATCGGTTTCTCCTCAACGCAGCCGTGCGGCGGCGTACTGGATCGATTTCACGATGTTGACGTACCCGGTGCAGCGGCACAGGTTCCCGGAGATCGCGTGGCGGATCTCGGGTTCCGACGGATTCGTGTTGCGTCCGAGCAGCGCGACGCCGGTCATCATCATCCCCGGCGTGCAGTAGCCGCACTGCAGGCCGTGCTCCTGCCAGAACCCTTCCTGGATCGGATGCAGCGTGCCGCTCTGCTCGAGTCCCTCGACGGTCCGCACGTCGCTGCCGTCCGCCTGGACGGCGAGGACCGTGCACGACTTGACCGGTTCTCCGTCGAGGATGACGGTGCAGGCGCCGCAATGCGTCGTGTCGCAGCCGATGTGCGTGCCGGTGAGCCGGAGGTCGTCGCGCAGGAAGTGCACCAGCAGCAGCCTCGACTCGACCGGCTTCTCGTAGGTCGTGCCGTTGACGGTGACGTGAATCGAGTGCATCGCCATGTCATCGTCCTCCCGCGCGTTCGATCGCCTTGTTGAGCGCCCGTGCCGTCAGCACGCGCGCCATCTCGCGCTTGTATTCGACCGCGCCGCGGCGATCGGCCGTCGGGTCGGTCGCCGCCGCCGCCAGACGCGCGGCTTCCGCGATCGCCGCTGCGTCAGGCGTCTTGGTCAGCAGAAACGTCTCCGCTGCCGCCGCCTTGATCGGCGTCGGGCCGGCCGCGGTGAGACCGATGCCGGCGCGCTCGATCCGGCCGTCAGCGGCGAGCGTCAGCTGGACCGCGGCGGCGGCCGTCGCAAAGTCGCCGACCTTGCGTTCGAGCTTGACGTACGCGCCGCCACTTCGCGCGGGAGGAATGGGAATGCGGATCTCGGTCAGGATTTCGTCGGGCGTCAGCGCGGTGGTGAAGAACGCGGTGAAGAACCGATCGATGGGAATCGTCCGCGCGCCGTTCGCGCCGGTGGCGGTCACCTCCGCACCGAGTGCAAGCATGGTCGCCGGATGATCGTTGGCCGGGTCGGCGTGCGCCAGGTTGCCGCCGACGGTCGCGCGATTGCGGACCAGCGGATCGGCGATCACCAGCGCCGTGTCGTAGAGGATCGGGTACTTCACCTTGATGAGCTCAGATCGCTCCAGCTCCGATTCCCGCGTCCGGCCGCCGATTTTCAGGAAGCCCTCTTCCTCCTTGATGTACTCGAGGCCGGGAATGCGCCCGATGTCCACGAGATGGCCGGCCGCGCCCAGCCGAAGCTTCAGGAGCGGGAGCAGGCTCTGACCGCCCGACAGCACTTTGGCCTGATCGCCGTGCTGCCGCAGCAGCGCAATCGCCTCCGGCAGCGTCGCCGGACGGTGATAGTCAAACGGAGCGGGAATCATCGAGACTCCTTTCTCATCGCAACAACCGGGGACCGGAACTACGCCGCAAGCTCCGGCAGGATCCGTTCGAGCGAGTCGAGGTTGTGTGCGGCGGCCAGCCGGTCGACGAACGGCAGCGCCGCCTGCATGGCGCGCGCGGTCGGCTCGTAGCGCGGATCGCCCGCCAGTGGATTCAGCCAGACAACCCGGCGCGCGCGCGAGCGAATCGCGCGCATCGCGCCGGCAACCAGCGTCGTGTCACCGCGATCGAGACCGTCGCTGACAATCACGACGACCGTTCGCGGCGTGACGAACGTCTGCGAGTAGGCGCGGACGAACTCCGTCAGGCTCTCGCCGATTCGGGTGCCGCCCGACCACCCTGGGACGTCCGCAGCCAGACGATCGAGCGTGCGGCCAATCCTGCCGGGCGACAGGAACGGCGTCAGTCGAACCAGCGAGGTGTTGAACGCGAAGACCTCGGTGGCCGGCGCGACCTGCTTCAGCGCGAGCACGAACGCGAGCAGGAACTTCACGTGGACGTCCATCGATCCGCTCGTGTCACAGAGAACGACCACCCTCGGGTCGTCGAGCGCGCGGACCCGTCGCGCCAGCGAGATCACCTCGCCGCCGGTGGCGATCGCGCGGCGCAGACTGCGCCGCAGATCCGGAAGCCCGCGGCCGCGCGCCGGCGTCAGCCGGCGGCTTCGTCGCGCCGCCCATCGCGGAGCGAGCCGCGCCAGCAACCGCTCCATATCCGCCAGGTCGTGGGCCGAACACTCCTCGAACGGTCTACGGCGAAGCACGACGTCCCTCGTGTAACCGGGTGCGCTGCCGTCGGCGGGCAACCGCCGGCTGTCGTCTTCGCCGACGTCGCGCACGTCGCCGCCGCTCTTCGCATGAGGAAGCGTGCCGTCCGCGCGCACACCTCGACGCGGCTCGGCGGAAGCGCTGCCGGCCGAGGCCGCCGTCCAGAACGAATCGAACAACGCGTCGAAGCGCGCACGGTCGTGCGGGCGAATCCTGAAGGCGATATGGAACGCGCGCCGCACCTCGGCTCGATCGCACAGATCGATCAAGGCGAGGGCCCGCGTGGCGTCGATCTCGTCGCCGATGTCGGCGCCGATCCCGTGCGCTCGCAGCACGGCGCCGAAGCGCGCCAGATGCACGATGAGATCGTCGTGGTTCGCCACGATCACGCCTCGGCGCGCCGCGCGTCCGCGACCAGCGCCTCGATCCCCGCGCGATCGAGATCGTCGAGGTCGTGACGATCCTTGAGGAAGCAGCCGAGCGTCTCGGCCACCACCTCGGGGTCGAGGTGCGGCCGCTGCAGACGGACGAGCGCCTGCGCCCAGTCGATCGCTTCGGCGACGCCGGGCGCCTTCGACAGGCGCCGCCGGCGCAGCGCCTGCATGAACCGGCCGATCTCGCGCGTCAACTGCTCGCTCGCGCCGGGCGCTTTGAGCCGGAGGATCCGCACCTCCTTCTCGAGCGCCGGGTGATCGACGAACAGATAGAGGCAGCGGCGGCGCAGTGCGTCGCCGATCTCGCGGCTCCGGTTCGAGGTGAGGACCACGTGCGGCGTGTGCTCGGCGCGGATCGTCCCGAGCTCCGGCACCGTCACCTGGAAGTCGGACAGCACTTCGAGCAGGAATGCCTCGAAGCCTTCGTCGGCGCGATCGATCTCGTCGATCAGCAGAACTGCCGGGCCGCCGCGTCGCGTGATCGCGCGCAGCAGCGGCCGCTCGAGCAGGTAGTCGCGGCCGAAGATCAGCGATTCGATCTCGGACGCGCTGCGGCCGTCGTGCTCGGCCAGCCGGGCCCGCAGCATCTGCCGGGGATAGTTCCACTCGTACAAGGCGGTGTTGACGTCGAGCCCCTCGTAACACTGCAGGCGAATCAGCTCCGTGCCGAGCAGCTGCGCCATCACCTTCGCGAGCTCCGTCTTGCCGCCACCCGCTTCTCCTTCGACCAGCAGCGGCTTGCGCATTTCCCGCGCGAGGAAGACCGCAGTCGCAATGGTGTCGTCGGCGATGTAGCCAAGGCGCTCCATGTCGTGCTCGAGGGAGTCGATGTCGGGGTGCACGGCCGTCTCAGGAGACGGGGGTGGCCGCATAGCGTGCCGGATCGGCGAGGAACCGCTCCCGGCAGCCGCCGCAGCAGAAGTAATAGGTGCGCCCGCCGTGCTCGGCGCGATGACGTGCGGTCTCCGTCACGACGGTCATGCCGCAGATCGGATCCCGCTCTTCGTGTGACGCCGCCGCCGCACTCGCCTCGGTGGCGGCTCGATCGATTGCCGCGCGGCGCACCCGCACGATCTCGGCGAGGATGCTCAGCGCGACTTCCTCCGGCGCACGGGCGCCGATGTCGATGCCGGCAGGATTGGCGATCGAATCGAGCGCGCGCTCGGATGCGCCGGCCGCGACGAGCGTGGCCCGCATCTCCGCGAACCGCGTGCGGCTGGCGACGACACCTAGATAGGCGGGCTCGACACGCAGCGCCGCGAGCGTCGCGTCTTCGTCGTGTTGGCCGAGCGTCGCGACGACGGCAAACAGCCGGCTCTTCTGCGACGCCGGCCGTCCGGAAAGCTCTTCGACGTTGATCGTTGCCATGACCCGGTCGGCATCCGGAAACGTCGCGCAGTCCGCCGCCGGATCGACGGCATCCACGGCATAGCCCATCACCGTGGCGATCCGCGCAACCGCCTGCGCCGTTGGCGAGACGCCGAACACCAGCAGGCGCGCCGGCGCGAGGACCGGTTCGAGATAGATGTCCACGCTGCCTCCGCTGTGGCAGGTCATCGGGAAGGACCGAACGCCGGCGCGGGAATCGGCGTCCGGATTCGGGGAGAGCGAAATCAGCCGCGGCGACGCCGCGGCAAGCGCCGCCGCCGCTTCGCGCAGAACCGTCTGCTGCATGCAGCTGCCACCGAGCCAGCCGTGATACTCGCCCGCTTCGGTGATGAGAGCGGTGTTGCCCAGCTGCGCGGAGCTCGCCGGCTCGCGGCGGACCACCACCGCCAGCACGAATGCTTCACCGCGTCGCGACAGATCGGCGGCGAGCTGCAGAATGTCGGCGCGCATCTCAACGCCGCCCGTCGGCTGTGTTGGCGACGCGCTGGAAATCTTCGGGTGCGTCGAGATCGGTCAGCGCGTCGACCGGCCACGACGCCGTCTCCGCCTCGTGGCGGTGCGTCTTCACCACGTGCTTGCCGCAGCCCTGCCCTTCGGACATCGCCAGCTCGCCGAACAGCGCCCGGTCGTACAGCATCGGCGGCGCGTTGACTCCCTCGTAGTCCGAGATCACGAGGGGTGCATCGCTCCGTCGATATTTGCTGACCAGCGTCTCGAGCATCGCCGTCGTCACGAACGGCATGTCGGCGAGCACGACGACCGCCGCGCGGGCGTTCGAGGCGGAGGCCGCCTGGATCCCGACCCGCAGCGAACTGTTGACACCGCGCTCGTAGTCGCTGTTCACGACCGGCTGGTAGTCGAGGCCCTCGAGCGCCCGCCTGACGCGGTCGGCTTCGTGCCCGAGCACGACGATCAACGGATCGAAGCCGGCTCGGGCGGCCCGTTCGACCGCGCGCCGCACGAGCGATTCGCCGTCGAGCTCCATCAGCAGCTTGTTCTGTCCCATGCGCGTGGACGTGCCGGCGGCCAGCACGACCCCGGCGACGCTGCCGGCGCGATCAGGCATGAATCGTCTGTCCCCTTTCACGCAGGTGTCCCGGCTGCTGGCGTGCGAGTACGGCAAGCAGCTCACCGACGACGCTGATGGCGATCTGCTCGGGGCCGTCGGCGCCGAGGCTGAGCCCGACCGGTGCGAACAGCCGGTCGTCGTCCCCCGCCCCGATCTCGCGAAGGATCTGATCGGCGCGCGCCCTGGGTCCGAGCAGGCCGATGTACAACGCGCTCGTCCTCAGAAACAGACGCACCCAGTCGCGATCGGTATTGAACGAATGCGTCTTGATCACGGCGAGCGTGCGCGCATCGACGTCGAACCCGGGGGCGGAGCCATCGGGTCTCAGGTGCAGCAGCCCTTTCGCAGAGGGAAACCGCTCCGCGGCGAGGAACGCCTGGCGGTGATCCACGACGGTGACCGCGAAGCCGGCTTCCGACGCGTACGCCACCAGTGGCCGCGCATCGTCGCCCGCGCCGCAGACAATCAGCGCCGGCGGCGGCGTCAAGACTTCGGTGAACACCGTTCGGCCGTCGAGGCTTTCGACCTGCGAACGGATGTGGCGCAGATCGCGGTCGAGCACCGCCATGCGGCCGAGGCCGGCCGGACCGCCGACGACAGTCGAGATGCCGAATGCGGACGCGCGATCGAGGCGCGCGCGAATCTCCGAGAGGACCTCCAGCGTGCCAGGCTCCGTCGCGGGCTGAACGAAGATGTCGACCGATCCGTTACAGCCGAGGCCGAGACCCCAGACCGTGTGATCGTCGGCGCCGGTGTCGTAGTGCAGCAGCTGCGGCGTGCGGCTCTGGATCACGTGCAGCGCGACGTCGCGCACGTCCGCTTCGAGACAACCGCCGCTCACGCCGCCGAGCGTCCGCCCGTCGTCTTCGACCAGCAGCTTGGCACCGGGGCGGCGGTACGACGAGCCTTCGATTCGAATCACCGTGGCGATGGCGGCGCGGCGCCCCCGCGACGCGAGCGCGGCGATACGGTCGATGATCTCCGCGGTTTCGCGCCAGTGCTTCATGATGCGGGTGAGTCGGACCGCGGTTATATCTCCCGCGCGTGAGCACTGTCAACGAGAGTTGCGGCCGATCGCGCCGCTTCGATCGACGTGATCCATGGGGATGTTGCTTCGGGAGAGTTGCTGAGTCGATCCACACGTCGCATGGCTGAACTGCAAATATTTCGTTCGATAGGCGCGCGACCGTTGCAGCTGTAGGCTTCGAGCGATCGCACCCACGCCGAGCCGCGACGACGTTGCGCCGTGTGGAGCGCCAATCCTCCGTTTGCGGGCCGGCGTGCGACCGGCGAATTTCGTTCCGCTATCACGGATCTGGCTGTGTCATCCTGAGCCACGCCGATACGGCGCCAGGGCAGCAGCACGAACCCGTGTTGTCACCGTGGCTTACGAGGGACGATTTTGGCCCCCGATGAGGCACTCTCCTTGCTGATCCGGTGTCACGGGACTCCGCGCCGCAAAGGTGCGGGTCCGTGTGACGACCATGATGAAGCGGGCACGACCGATTCAGTATCTGCTCTCCGCAGACCGAAAGCTCCGCAGGCTTTCAATGAGGCGAATTGTGGCGCGCGGAAAGAAGGCTCAGAAAAACCACCAGCCGACCCGGTCGCTCAAGGGACGCCGGGCGAAGAAGGTGACGCCCTCGCCGACGATCGTCAGCACGGCGCCGATCGTCCTGGCAGTGATCGGCATCATCGCCACGGGCGGGTTTCTCGCCGCGCGACAAGCGTCGCGTCCACGCGACGCGGCAGTCGCCGAACCGCAGGCGGCGCTGCAGGCGCAACTGCTGACGATGCCTGCGCCAGCGGCCTCCGACGCGAAAAAGATCCTTCCGTCGAGGACGACGACGGCTGTGGCCGCCATCAAAACGAATCCGCCTGCACCGACGGTGGTTGTGAAGCCATCACCTGAACCGGCCGGGCGGAGGAAGCCGGCACCACTCGAGGCTGTGAGCGAGCGCCGCCCTGAGGCGTCCGAGCTTCCAGCGAAGGAAGTGACGGTAACACCAACGAGCGCGGCTCCAGCAGCAACGAAAGCGAAAAGCGATATCGACGAATCGCCAGTCGTCACCGTGACGGGGTGCCTCGAAGGTGGTGAGTCGGGGTTCCGGCTCAAAGAGACGAGCGGTGTCGACGGCCTCAAATCGCGAAGCTGGAAGACCGGTTTTCTGACGAAACGCTCGCCGTCGATCGAGCTCGTCGACGCAGCCGACACGCTGACGTTGCCCACGCTCGTCGGACAACGCGTGTCGGCGACGGGGACGCTCGTAAACCGCGAAATGCGAGTGCGGTCGCTGCAGAGCGTCTCCCCGTCCTGCCGGTGATCGCCGGTCGCGAGCGCACGAAGGTCGAGGCAGTCGGCCTCGACCTCAGGGCTGCGGAGCGTAGATCTTCGTGTCGCGGTGGAATTCAGACCACGCGAACCAGTACTCAGGTTCGAGAATCAGCGCCTCGAGCGTAGCCCCCTTCATCGTTCCGGCCGAACATTCTCCGTAGGCGTTCCACTTCGAGCCGGTCTGTTCATCGGTGAGCTCGGTGACGCTCGCATTCGCCGCCTTGAACGTCAGCGTCTTGTCGCGGGCGCGCGCGACGAACGCCGTTGTCGTGTCCGATTGCGGCTGGTGGACGACGAGCACCGGCTGGCCGCCGAGCCGATCGTTCACCACTTTCACCCGTTGCAGCGTGTCGCGTGGAAAGGCCATGCTCTCCCCCGCGACATCCAGCCCCAGCACCATCGCCTTCGGCTTCAGGCGATCGTCGTGATAGGTGACGTCGGACGGCGCGGCGCCTTCGCCGGAGAACGCCTGACGGATCTCCCGGTTCTTGTCGGCAATGCGATCGGCGTAGCCCGGCAGCGGTTTCAGCACGAGCGTGGTCGGGTGCAGCCGATGCCACTCGTCCCAGCTGGTGAGGAGAAACGGGTACAGCTTGAGTCGCGTACCCTGCAGCGGGCCTGAGATCGCCTCGAGGCTGGACTGCTGCCAGCGCGAACCGGTCTCACGGTCCTTGAAGACTTCGTTGCCGCCGACCACGCCGGCGTTGTCGAAGTGGAGCGCTTTCCCTTTGGCTTCGGCCCTGAACACGAGGGCCGTGTTGCAGTACGATCACCAGGTGATCGCGATCATGCCCGATCGCGATCGATCCTCCACGAGGCCGTGCTGGGACAGGATGCCGGCCGGATACGCCTTCGCGGTGGCGCCGTCCATCACGCCGATGATGCGATCCTCGGCGCTCATGAACGTCGCCTCGGCGACGCTGATGAACTCCGGATCGTGGACGGCCGCGTAGGGCAGTTTCAGTGCGGCGGGCGCCTGCGCGGCAGCCACTGTTGCGAGCAGCGAGCCGGCCAGAACCGAAGACAGGATCGTCGTGTGCTTCGCCATCGATCACCTTCCGCCTGTCAGGATACATCGACATCGTGCCTGCCATCGCGAGTGCGCTCGACGCAGAGCCTCTTTCAACACCTCGTGCAGAAGGGCGAGGGGCTCGAGCCGACGGTCGGCGCACGGTTCGTCTCGGCTGGACACATGGCGGGACGGCTCGCCGAACGTGCAACCGATTCGGTCAAGAGCGCCCTCGCGCCTCGAGTCGTTCGTCCGACGCTTCGGAGCCCCTCCGCCGTTGCGGAGCCCCACGGGTTGGACAGCCCACGATTCCGAAGAATTCAACGGTCTGATGTGGCACGTGTCGTGCTCGTAGCATGCCGCTCAAGATCATGAAAAAGCGAGTGGCGATGATCGCAGGCCTCGGGGTGACGTTGACGCTGGCGCTGGCGTCGCGGCCCCAGGCAACCAATGCGCTCTTGATCGAACTCGATCCGCGAGCGGGTGCGTTGGCCTCGGCGGTGAGCGCCAACAATGTGGTCGTCGTCGGCGGCCTCGATGGCGGGGGCGGCTTCTACTGGGCGCCGACCCAGGGAGTGATCTTTAACGGGGGTGAGGGCGCGAATGACGTGAGCGGCGACGGCCGCACGATTGTTGGCATCGCGAAGGACCGTGGCGAAATCCGTCAGGCAGGGATTTGGATCGCGCGCACCGAGTGGCAGCTTCTTGGCTCCTTCAGCCCGACTGCGGCTCCATGCGACAACTCTTTGAGCGCCGCGTACGGCGTAAGCCGGGACGGACACGTCATCGTCGGTCACGCGTATGACGGGTGCGCGCTGAGCCATGCATTCCGCTGGACGGCATCGGCCGGCATGGTGGACCTCGGCAGCTCCGTACAAGGAAAGGGCAGCCTGGCGTCAGGTGTGTCCGGCGACGGCAACGTCATCGTCGGCTACCAGGAAGGCGCCGACGGCCCACGACGCGGAGCGCGATGGATCGGCGGCCGGCAGGAACTGATCCCGGGTGCCGATGGCTATGTCGGCCAGGCGTGGGGAACTAACGTTGACGGTTCGATTGTGGTTGGGCGTCAGTGTCGTCCGTCGCTCAGCAGCATCGACCAGAGTGCGTGGATGTGGACGGCCCAGGGCGGCACCACGTGCCTGCCGGCGCCCAAGAGAATCACCGTGCCGGGCCCGGGGGCAGGTCCGGTGGTCGGCGTCGAGGCGAAAGCGACCAGCGACGACGGCCGGATTATCGGCGGAGGGCAAGACATCGGCGGCTCTGCGGATTCGAACGCGATCATCTGGATCGGCGGCCGGCCCGCGTACTTGAAGGACCTCCTGCAGGTCAACGGAGTGCCGAGCGCCTTTGCCACGTGGGTCAACACCGGAGAAATCACTGGCATGACGCCCGATGGCCACATTCTCGTCGGATGGGGCGCCGCGGCGCTGGGTTTCCGAGGCTACATCGTGGTCCTCGGATCGAACCTCGCCATTCCTTAAGGAGGTCGGACGATCGTTTTCTGAATCGTTGGTCGCGGGCTCACGCCAGGCCGGCGCCCTTGCGTTCTGATGTGGAAGAACGGGTGTCAGTCGTCCCGTAATTTGTCAATCCATTCTCTACCTGCACTAACGCAAACTTGCAGGACGCCCGTCACGAAAACCCCTCAAATCCTCCGACGCTTTCGCCTCGAAACCGGGAGTTTCGCGCGGTCTCGCGGCGGGATCGCGTCCGCATCGTCGATCAGCAGATGGAGTGAGACCATGGCATACCAAGGATATGACTGGCTCACGCACAACATTGAGAACGCCGCTCGGTATTGGTCCGAGCAATTTAACGCTGAAGCTGCCGCTCGGTATTGGTCCGACCGATTTAGCACTGAGGCTGCCGCTCGTTGGTGGGTCGAACATAGTGCTAAGTGGGTAGGCAGTCCTGCTCCAAGACCGGACCTGAAAGGTTGGATCTACGTGATGTCCATCCCGCCATGGAGGGGTTGGTCAAAATCGGATACTCGATGTCTGACCCTACAAAACGGGCAGAAGAGCTGTACACAAGTGGCGTTCCTCTCCCCAACGTCGTCGAATATGAACTGCGCGTTGACGACCCCAGGAGACTTGAAGCCGACGTACATGCGCGCTTGCACCATTGCCGTGTGAATAGCAGGCGAGAGTGGTTCCGATGCACCGTGATGGACGCGATTACTGCTATCGGAACGGGACGATGACCGTCGCCCTCGCGCGAGCCACCCGCACCCGCGATCCACGCGCCATCAACGTCGCGGTGCGGGTCATGGAACGTCGGGCGAAGCTCCTCGGATTGGATGCGCCGACGAACTCTCCGGTCCGGAGGGCCCCGCTGAAGGTGACGGTCATTCATTAGCAATGGGCCGATGACAAGTAGCATTTCGAAGTCGTCTGGCGACGGAGGCGCGTATGCATTGCTACATCGTGACCAAAGCGGCTACCTAGGCGTGGGAGCAGGAGGATGCCATTGCGGAGGCCGAGCGGATCAACTCGAGTCGCGGAATCTGGGCCCGGACGAGAGCCGGGCGGCACCAAAACGGCACCAAGATCGCGGATCCGGTACGGTGCTGCCCCATCGACCGAAGGGAGGTGCAAAAGGTAAAATCGCGTCGGGACAATAGGTTGCCGTCAATGTGCGCCCGTAGCTCAGTTGGATAGAGCACCGGCCTTCTAAGCCGGGGGTCACTGGTTCGAGTCCAGTCGGGCGCGCTACGCTCTCGATCCGCGGGTGACGATGGGTGACAATCGGTAAACGCTCATGTTCACTTACGGGGATCTCTACGGGCCCACCGCGCAGCTGACGGCGACATTCCCACACTCCCGTCATCGCCTTCCGCAGTTCCTCATCCGTGATGTTCAGGTACCGCTGCGTTTGTTTCATGTCGGCGTGTCCGACCATCAGCTGAATCGTGCGGATGTCGACGCCATCGGCGAGCAGCCGGCGCGCGCCTTCGTGACGCAGGTCGTGCCAGTGCAGATCGGTACGAGAATGGGAGAACCTGCGATTCGATTCGACCGGTTCCTCGGTGGAGCGCATCGGCGAATGCCGTGGACGAGACGAGGTCGAACACGCTGTCACCATCGGTCACCCATCGCCGGTGGAGGATGTCGAAGGGCGGCGTCGCGAACGCTCGGTGAGCACGCGCAAAACGGTCATCACACCCACTGCGAGCGCGGGTGTTTGTCGTATCTTTCGCTCGCAGCGTTGGACCTCCCGCAGCGATGCGGTTGAACGCGCTGACGCGGTAAAATAGCCGCGTCAAGATGGACGCAAAACAACTGCTGGTAGAGCCGCTGCGACTTTCTGACGAGGAGCGCGAAGCGCTCGCGGGCGAGTTGATCCAAAACCTCGCGTGACATAGACGAGGCCGCGGAGGCTGCATGGTCGGCAGAGATTCGAGCGCGGCTCGATCGGGTCGACACGGGCACCGCGAAGGCTGTTTCCTGGGCCGAGGCGCGTCGGTGCATCCACGCAGCGGCCGGCCGTGGCCCGCGATCTTGAGATCCTCGACGAAGCTGTCGACGAGGCTGAGGCTGCCGCGCGGTGGTATGCGGAGCGCGGCGCCACTGCGGCCGTCGAATTCAGCAACGAGTTGGACGTTGCGGAATCGGCGATAGCACGCTTTCCGGGGGCGTGCCCTCCCTACGATCACAACACCCGCCGGTACTTCCTTCGCCGGTTTCCGTTCAACGTCGTCTTATCGTATTGAACCCAATCGAACCCTGATCGTCGCGATCGCACACGCGCATCGGCGTCCTGGTTACTGGATGTGACGGCTGTAGGGATTCGGAGGCGTTGTTGCGGGCAAGAACCATAGGCGGTGACAAATGGGTGACAACGCACAGCAGGGTGTCCACGATCGCGTCGACGACGCGGGCCCGGTTCAAGCCGAGGGCGCGCAGTTCCCCTGCGCGGTCGCGTCGAAGTGCGCTCCGTCGTATTCGGAAGCGCGACCGTTCGCGACGACGCCGGGAGTTCCCTTGGATCGAAACAGTCGCGCTCTCGATCGTGGCCGTCAGCAACGATCAAATCGCAGCTGAGACAGGGTTTGCACGTCTCTTGCACTCGATGTCACTCAGGAGGTGCAGGCATGAGACGCGTCTCCTTGATCAATCTGCTCGTCGGTATCTGGCTGCTGATCGCGCCGTTCACGCTGAACGGCTTCGCACACGCAACGGTCGCCGCGAACGACGTCGTGCTGGGCTTCCTGCTGATTGCGACGTCCTGGTGGGCGCTCGCGGTCACGGCGCCGTCGACGTCCGTCGCCTGGTTTCAGGCGCTGTGCGGCCTGTGGTTGATCGCTGCTCCCTTCGCGCTACACTACACCGATCTTCACGCCTCGACCGGCAACGACCTCCTGATGGGGTTGATTACGATCGTTGTCGCCTTCGTCACCGCACGTGCTCTGACACGGCTGGCGACGATGGCGTGACGCGCGGTCGCGTGGACGCCTCTGTTAGGTACGGCGCTTGCGAGCAGATACGAACGAGTCGAACCCGGTGACTCCGCAGAGTTCACATTCGCGACAACGCAGGAGCACATATGCGGAAAGAAGACCGAGTCCGCCAGCAGGCAGAGCATGAAGGCGCGAAGCGACCGGACACGCCCCAGCCGCGGCCTGACGAACAGGTGAAAGGCCAGCCGCAACCCGAACAGCCGCCGCGAAAGCCCGGCGTTCTGCCGATTCCCGACTAGTTGCGCGACACGACACGTTCATCCGCGCGGCTTGCCAACGGTCGTGTGTCAGGCCGTTTAAGCTGAGGTCGCTGGTTCGACTCCTGGGGGGCGCCCACGCTTCCCCTTCCCGAACTCGCGTTCAGCCGGCCTGATTGACGGTGCGCAACTCAGGCCGGCGTTCCATACTTCGGTCATCGCCTTCCGCAGTTCTTCGTTTGTGATCTTCAAGTACCGCTGACTCTGCTTCGTACGCGCGTGCGCGAGCATCAGCGGAATCGTGCTGATGTCAACGCCATCGGCAAGCAGCTCACAGTCGGTTCTGCTGGTTCTGCAGTCCCTGCAAGAGGACTGGGAGGTCATAGAGCGTTCGAATCGTGTACGTCGGCGAGACCTCACAGGGTGTATCGTCAGCGCTGCGATACTCGGATCCGGATAGCCACACCGTCGAGATTCCGACGGCCTGACCGCCCGCCACATCCGTGTTCAGCTGATTGCCGATAAAGAGGACGTCCTCTTTTGCGAGCCCACAATGCGCCAGCGCGTACTCGAAGAACCGCGGCGTCGGCTTACGCGCGCCAGCGTCGACCGAGGTCACCACCCAGCGGAAGAAACGACCGAGGCCGGCGCGCTCCAGCCACGCGCGCACATCGCACTCCTGCGCGAGACGGGTATTCGCCCAGAGCGCCAATGGAAACTCGAGGCGCGGCAACACCTCTAAGACGCCAGGCATCACGTGGATCGGACGCACGTCGAGGGGGACTTCTCGATCACGCTTCTCATCCATCACGGTGTGTCCCCAATCGAAGGCGATGGCCTTCAGTTGCATCGCATACGATTCTCCAACGTGTGTCGCGATTCCGGAATGCCGCAAGGAATGATCGACACGATCGGATCTCGCACCGATCTAGAATCTCGAAGACGTCATGCGGCTCGTCAACCAATCACACTCGTGAACCGGCGCGCTGCCTAAACACGCGTTCCACCAGACGGCGGCCAGTGCGATCTAAGCCGCCGCTGGTGAACCTGGCGGAGGAACGAGAGTCGTTGGCGAAGAGCGTAGACCTGGGCGAGCCGTTCGACGTCGCGGCGCCACCAGCTGAGCTCGTGGCGAGCATGTTGCGTCGCCTCGCGCCGGGTTGACCCGTGCGCCGCCTGGCCTGCCGCTCCAGCCCGCGCGCGGCGCTGCGACGAGCTGGTCCGACGTTCACCATGGCGACAGGGTCGCGCTGCTGACGCTCACGATCCTCTCGGCCCGACGCACACCGAACCGTCTCGCCGACGCGTCATTCGCTTCGTGAACACTTCTCGAGCGCATCGAGCCTTGTGCCCGCTCGAGATCGGTATACTTCGCGGATGCTGTTCATGGTGATTGAGCAGTTCCGAGACGGCGATCCGCTGCCAGTTCGGACACGGTTTCAATCGCGTGGCAGAATGCTCCCGGATGGCGTGACCTACCACGCAAGCTGGATCGATCCGACACGCGCGCGGTGCTTTCAGGTGATGGAAGCCGCTGACGCGGGGGCGCTTCAGCCGTGGCTCGACGCGTGGTCAGACATCGTCCAGTTCAACGTGATTCCAGTGGTGACGTCGGCGGACTATTGGGCGGGCATTGCCTGAACACGCCACATCGGCTGATCTCAGGATCAATCCTTTCATTCAGACCCACTCGAGGGAGGAGCTCATGACGACAACGGACATATTGGAGCACCATCTGAAGTGTTTCGGCGAAGGCGATCTCAGTGGAATTCTTTCTGACTACGAGTTGGACGCTGTCTTATTCACGCCGAGCGGACCGCTCAAGGGAGTGGGCGCGATTAGAGCGTTGTTCGAGCAGATCTTTGCCGAATTCCAAAGGCCAGGCGCCTCGTTCAGGATGAAGCTGCAGTCGGTCGAGGGCGACTACGCCTACGTTCTGTGGACAGCGGAAACCGCCGACAATGTCTATGCGATGGCAACTGACACGTTCATCGTGCGAGACGGCAAGATTGCGGCACAGTCATTCGCCGCGCACGCGTCACCGACATCAATCGAGTCGGGACGTCGTCATGACGAGACGGTGGCACGTGACATCGAGGTCATCGGCGGTGCGACGGCGTGACTGGGCGTCATCGGCCTCGCGTGCTTTGTCGAGCGTAATTTGGACCATGAGTCGGTACCGCGTTCAGAAGCTGTCGGCTCGAGGATCCCAGAACCGGTCGGTGAGGCCGATCCGCGCGAAGATTTGCCTGATCTCGTTGGCGTCAGGCCGCCGCGCCTGAGCACTCAAACGGTTCGCGTACCAGGCCACCGCCATCTGCCAGAGTTGTGGGAGCGTCACCGTCGGCCGTCTCGGCAGCTGACGAGCCTTGCACCATTGGTCCAATGCGTCCTCCGACCGGAAGAACAGCATCGTGCTTCAGGTGAAGACGATGTCGTTCCACCATTCCGATGCTGGAACGACGCAGTGAAACAGCCATCCTGAAGGCGGCGGTCCGTCCGGGGTGAGACGCCGGACGAACGGTTCGAGGGTCTGTTCGCAGCGGGAGAGCACATCACCCGTCCCGCCCAGCGCGCTGACGACCCCGAACGCATCCCACGCGCAGTTGGCGAAGTACTGCGTGCCATTCACCGCCACATGATGCTGCGTTGGGACGCCGGAAAACGGCGGCGCCATCCGGATGGAGACGAAATCGCCAGTCGGGACGAGCATGCGCTTCGCGTACAGTCGACGATAGCCGTCCCTGACCTGCTCGTTCGTGGCGCCAGTCGCCTCGCGCATCGCATCGAATGTGGGAGACTGACCCGTGGTCGCGAAGTGGCGATACACAGCTGTTCGCAGGGTCGCGTCAAAGGTGTTGTCCATACTTCGGCACCACGCGAGCCGCCACCAGGCGCGTCGCGAGTTCGATCACTCGTCTGCCAGATCGCCCCATGCGGGCCCGACTGGCCGTCGCGAGTCCAGAAACCGCGCCGCATGGCAGCCGGGACTCGCGCAAGCAATCTGACATTATCGCCAAGCACTCGGTCCGGCAACGCGCGATTGATCCAGCAATCCGTTCAGCCAGCCCGTGGGCCGACGAAGCTTACCGGATACGACCGGTTCGTTACCACCGCGTGCCGAGCGCGACGAAAAGGCCGTTGCGATCAGGCAGGTAGGTCTGCAGGGCCTGCTGAAATTCGATGCCGAGCGAAACTTTGTGGGGAGCCGCGTCGTACTGCGTGGCACCGTACCAGATATTCCAGCGGACGCCTGCTCCGACCCGCAGATCGTGTTCGAACGCAACATCCCGTGCACCATTGATCTGCAAATGGCCATATGGTTCGACAGTCTGACCCGTCGTCAGCTTCCGGTGATAGCTGGTCCGATAATCGGCAGTCAATGCGCTGTGACTGGTTTCGAGGTAATGCGCGACGTCGATGTAGAGGTTTCGTGAGAGCCATCCGTTTCCGGATGCGTGCCAATCGTCACCGGCCCGTCCGCCGTTGAAGAACGACGCGCTGGCTCGGAGGAGGACGTCTCGACGGTTGCGATCGGCAAGACCGTTCTGATTCTCGGCGGCAAAATACACCACCTGGTTACGCCATGGCTTCCAACGCAAGCCGACGCCGAGAACCGCGTTCTGCGAGGGCAGCGCCGAAAACAGCTCGCCGCCGTCTGCGAGTACGCGCACATAGGCGGATACCGTCGAGCCGTCCCGGATTGGCGGGTTGCCGAGCCGTACGTCCGCTTCGGCTTGCGCGTAACTCTGGTAGCGACTGCCGGCTTGCGAGCCGCTCGTGCCGGTGCCGACGCTCGTTCCGCTCCATCCGTCAACGTTGACGGTCACGCGGCGACCCAGATCCTCGTGTGTGCGCTGAAAGCCGTAGCGCCGATCGGCAAACGCTCGCGCATCGCCAGTCGCGGCCTCTGACGCGGCGTAGGCGTCCAGGACATGCTCGGCGTACTCGCGTGCTTCCTGGTTGTGCTTCAGCCGCTGATGAACGTAGACGAGTTGCTGCGCGACCTCGAGATCGGTCGGATCGGCCCGCCACGCACGCTCCAGCGCGCGCCCGGCGGCGGTGGCGAGTCCTGCACGCCAGCACGCGAATCCCAATGCACGCTGGACGTCGCGGTCGTCCGGCGCCAGCGCGGCGGCGCGCTCGAAAGCAGCTACCGCGGACACGACCCAGCCGGCGCCTGAGTAGGCGTATCCCAGCTGCGCCTGGAGACCTGGGTCGTCGGGTTCGAGCGCCGCCGCATGTTCGAGCCAGCCCACTTTCCGCGCGGAATCCTGTTCGACGAATGCGAGCCGCCGGTAGTCGTCCGCCTCGGGCTGCAAGGCGATTGCGCGTGTGAGCGCGTCGGCCGCCGTGGACGGGTCGCTGTGCAAGGTAGTGTCTGCCAGCAGCGACCAGTAACGATGGTTCAACGCATCGCCGCGGCCGCGATAGATGTCAAGCCAGTTGCCGGCCTGGTCGATCGCGCCGCCCGCGACCGCAGTGGACACGGCCGCGAGCAACTCATCGGCCGTCAGTTTCTCAGCCCCCACGCTCCTCCACGCATCGAGCGCGATGTCGAAGTGAGCAGTCGCGTATGCCTGGTAGCCAAGCTCCCGCGATGCGCGGCCACCCGGTCGTTGCTCGTGGGCCATCGCGTACGCGCGTTCGGCCAGCGCCGGATCTTCCCCGCTCGAGCAGTCGCCGAGGCGCAGCCAGTCGTCATATCCATACTCAGACGAGATGTCCGCGAGCACGGTGCGAACGGCTTCGCAATCGTTGAGGCGCTCCCATAACACAGCCTGGCGGCTGCGCAATGACGGTGTGTCGAGCGGTTGTCGAAGCGGGGCCAGTCGTTCAGCGGGCAACGCGCCAGGCTGCTGTTCGATCAGCATGATCAGTCGTTGCAGCAACGTGTCTCGTTCGGCCGGGCCACGGTTGGCGAATGGATACGTCTGCAGCAACAGGTCCGTTGCCTGCTCGGTCGCGCCCGCGGTGAGCAGCTGGTACGTGAGGCCATCCAGCAGCGCTGCGTCGCTCGCGTCGTCGGCAAGCCACGCGTCCGCGTGTCGCGCCGCCTCATCGAAGTCGTGCCGCTGAAGCGCCGACATGAAGGCCGCGCCGAACTGCGGAGTGGCGCCTGGACGCTCGACTGGCTCGGACGACATTGGCACTAACGGATCCGCGCGCCGAGCCGTGTCCCGGCGTCGCGCGGCGGGTTTTGCTGTGACGGTGATCGAGGAAGCAGCCGCAGACGCCGCCGTGGTCGCATGCCGGTCCGACGACGGAGGCGCGTCGTTACACCGCAGGTCGACGTTGTCGATGCAGGCGCTCGCGGCAGCCGGCGCGGCCGGCGGCGCCATCGCCGCCTGCACCGCAGTCAACGCCGGGAGCAACCGCGCGTCGCCAGGCGTGAGCTTGATTTGCGCGCGCAGCAGCGATTCAGCTTGACGCAGCTCACCAAACTTTTGATAGGCGGTCGCGAGGTGCAACGCCACGGTCGCATTGGTCGGAGCCAGGCTGCGCGCACGTTCGAATTCGGCCAGTGCGCGGGTTCGGTCACCCCGCCGCATCGATTCCCACCCCTGCTGCAGGTGCGGATAGACGATGAATCGAGTGTAGCCGGTGAGATCTTTGGCGGCGTCGATTGTCTGAGCCGATCCGATCGCCGGTACCGCCAGCGCGAGGATCAGCAGCGTCGAAAAGCGTTTCATGCGATGCTCGCCTTCAATTCATCGGCGTCCGATGTCGCCACGTCGTCGCGTTTCAACAGCGAGTCGATCGAGCCCTGCAGCCTCTTTTGCAGCTCGAGTGCCTCCTCGACGGCTGCGGCGCTGATCATCCCGAGGCCGACCATGTACTCGCCGAGACTGCACGATGCGCGGTCATGTCGCAGCAGCACGGCCGTGAGCGCGGCGCGATCGAGATGACCGAGGGACATCAACACTTCTGCAAACAGCACCTGCCGCGACACGTACTCCTGCCACAACGCTGCAGCCTTGCCGGGCGAGATCGTGCCGGCCGCCACTGCCTCGTCGAGCGTGTGGCGTGGCTGCTCGGCCTGCCGCTGCGGATACCAGTAACGCAAGCCGACGGTCACCTGGCCTTTCGGGACGATGACGTAACCGATGGACCGTTTCAGCTTGCGTGCGAGTGCCGCGGCCGACACCGGGTCCAGCTCGCCTTCGCTCGCCAGAACGAGCGTTCGGCCTTTTTCCCGCAGCGGGAGGACGGCGTAATGAGCGGCCAGATCGGCCGGCAGCTGTTCGATGACGTTCCGATCGATCGCCAGCGTGTCCGCGTCCTCCCAGGGCACGCCGCTCTGTTCGGCGACGGCCGCCGCCAATTGCCGGGAAGTGATGACGCCGTCCTGCACGAGCGCGCTGCCAAGCTTCAGTCCGCGAGCGCGTCGGACGAGCGCGGCCATCAGTTGTTCTTCATTGATCACGCCCTGGGCCACGAGAATGCGGCCGAGCGGCCGCCGGGCACGCCCTTCTTCGCCCAGGGTGGGGAAATCGTGCGTCGTCTTGTCCCAGGCGACGCGGCGCGCGTCACCGTGTTGAACGATCTGCCGGAGCGCACGGCAGTTCGCCAGGAAATTGATGAAGTTTCCCCAGAAGAGCCGAGGCACCGACCAGACCGCCTCCGCCAGTCCGTAGTAGTTGGAGACGAAGAAGACGCGCTGACCGATCCGGTTGGTCATCAGCAGGAGGTTGACCTGCAGCAGGAGCGTCAGCCAGCGATCGCCCTCGAAGATCGAAAGAAACGTATACGGGTGTGGCGCGATCATCTGATAGCCCCACAGCAGCACCCATTGCATCAGGATCAGCGTGGCGAGAAAGCTGACGAAGTTGGTCAGCGCTCCTTTGCGGTCGCGCCACAGGAAGTAGTTCAGCGTTGCCTCGTCGGTCCACCGGAGCGTCTTGAATCCTTGATACACGATGCCGACGATCCAGCGTGACTTCTGGCGCACGGCGGCGGCCAGCGTGTTGGGAAAGTACTCGCGAACGCAGATGACGCTGGCTTCGCGCGCGCTCTTGCCGAACGACCCCGGACGGCGGTGCGCGCTGTTCGCCTCTTTCACGACGGGGAAGCGCACGAAAATCTCGGTCATCCCCTTGGTCTTCAACCTGAAGCCGATGTCGTAGTCTTCGGTGAGGCTCTGCACGTCGAACGCGACGCCGTCGCCGTCGGCGAGCAGTGACGCCATTGCGCGTCGGCTGAAGCAGGTCCCGACTCCGGCGCTCGGCACCTGGCCGGCCAGGGCCTCACGCACGGGGATATCTTTCCCGTGCAGCTCGGCGAACTCGTCCATGTAGTGAGCGCTGGTGAAATCAGACCAGTGCCGCTCGAATGGATAGACCGGCAACTGAATCAGGTCCTTGCGGTCGACGAGATAATTGAACAGCCGCAGCTCCATTTCCGAAATGACGTCCTCGGCGTCGTGGAGGATGAAACCCGCGAACTGCACCTTCGCGCGCCGCTCGAACTGCAGAATGGCGTCGAGCACGTTGTTCAGGCAGTCGGCCTTGCTGGTCGGTCCCGGACGCGCGCACACTACTTTGTGGACGTTCCTGAAGCGCGCACACACCTCATCGACGTCTTGCTGCGTGTCAGGATCGTTCGGATAGGTTCCGACGAAGATGTGGTAGTTCTCGTAATCGAGCGTCGTCACCGCGAGTTCCGCCATCCGGCGGATCACACCGGTCTCGTGCCACGCGGGCACCATGATCGCCAGCGGCTTCTCCGCCGGCGCCGACAAGGCGAGATAGTGCAGCCGATCGTGTGCTCGGTAGACAATCGTCGCACGCCAAGCTCGCCGCAGCCAGTAGACGATATCGATGATGAGGTCGTCGACGCCGCTGATCAGCAGCAGCACCGCCAGGCCGATGGCGATGAACTTCAGCGCGTACAGGTAAGTCGAGACGAAGTCTACCGTCCACATCAGGATTTCACTTAGGCGGCAGCAAAGGCGCTCGCTGTCGTGGCCGAAAAATGCCGTTCAATGGTTGTGACAATGCGCTGCGAGGCAGTGCCGTCACCGAATGGATTACCGGCGGGCTGCATCCGACGATAGGCAGCCTCGTCGTGCCACAGCCGTTCGACTTCTGCCACAATCGCGCGCCGGCTCGTGCCGACCAGGAGTGCGCACCCGGCGTCGACCGCTTCCGGCCGCTCCGTTTCTTCACGCAGCACCAGCAACGGCACGCCATAGGTTGGCGCCTCCTCCTGGAGTCCCCCGGAATCGGTGAGCACCAGATACGAGTCGGCGAGCGCCTGCTGCATGGCGAGATAATCGAGCGGCGCCACCAGCCGGACATTGGGGCGCCCACCGAGAATCGAATGAACGGGAGCGTGAACCAGCGGGTTGAGGTGGACCGGAAACAACACCTCGAGCTCGGGATGCAGGGCCGCCACATCGGCGATCGCGTGGCAGATCTCGGCCAGCTGATGGCCCCAGCTCTCACGTCGATGCACGGTGACCAACAGATGTCCGCGCCCGGCGGTGCGACGCTGAACGCCCTTGTACCGACAGCTCCATTTTTGCGCATCGACTGCGGTATTACCGGTGACACAGATATCGCTG
>DATFWL010000328.1:0-3764 GCA_035259385.1 Vicinamibacterales bacterium
CCGCGAGACCAACTTCGGCGCCTTCACGCCGAATTCGCTGATCAATACCGTCGATGGCCGCAATCGGTTCTCGACGTGGCAGGGCAAGATCAACGCGACGGTGCGGCTGCCGTACGAGGTACGGCTGGCGCCGATCTTCCGTCATCAGTCCGGCACGCCGTTCGGCCGCACGTTCATCTCGAGCCTGAACTACGGCAACGCGACGATTCTCGCGGAGCCGGTCGGCGCCGAGCGCACGGCCAATATCAACGTCTTCGATCTGAGGTCCGAGAAATCCTTCACCTTGAATCGCGGTCGCGTCACTGGATTCTTCGACGTGTACAACATCTTCAATGCGAATGCCGAGCAGGCGCTGACCACCAGCTCCGGCGGCTCGTTCCTGCGGCCGACCGCGATCACGCCGCCGCGCATCGCGAGGCTCGGCGTGAAGTTTCAATGGTGAGAGTGAACGCCGCCAGACGAGGTTGAGCATGGATTCGCATGACCGCACGCTCGGCATGGACCGCGCAATCACGCGCCGCGACTTCCTGAACGGCGTGGCGTTGAGCGTCGTCGGTCCGCTGCTGGCGCCGGAGCTGGTGCGCGCGGCGCAGCAGGAGTTCGCGCCAGAGCGCGCAGCCGACTACTATCCGCCGACCCGCGTCGGCATGCGCGGCAGCCATCCCGGATCGTTCGAAGTGGCGCATCAGCTCCGCGATCGGCGGCAGTGGGATCTGTCCGGCGCGAACGACACCGGCGAGTCGTACGATCTCGTCGTCGTCGGCGGCGGCTTGAGCGGTCTGTCGGCAGCGTATTTCTTCGTCCGCGACGTCGGCCGGAGCGCGAAAGTCCTGATTCTCGACAACCACGACGACTTCGGCGGCCACGCCAAGCGGAACGAGTTCAGCCACGAGGGCCGCATGCTGGCGTTGAACGGCGGCACGCTGAACATCGAGTCGTGGAACCGCTACAACGAGCACGCACGCGCCGTCATCACCGACGTCGGCATCGACATCGATCGCTTTCTGAAGACGAACGAGAAGAATCGGTCGCTGTATCGCTCGCTCGGGCTGACCGGTCAGGCGACTTTCTTCGACAGGGAGACCTGGGGGGTCGACCGGCTCGTCGTCCGTCACAGCAGCGCGGGACGTGGTGAAGGCCCGGGCGGACGCGACGGGGCCGCCGGTGAAGGCGGCGGCGGCGGTCGCGGACGCGGCACCTACAGCGCCGACGATCTGGCCCGGACGCCGCTCTCGGCGCGGGCGCAGAAGGACATGCTGCGGTTGTACGGCGGGCCCCACCCGGACTACATGCCCGGGCTCTCGTCGGCGGACAAGAAAGTTCGACTGGCGAAGATGAGTTATCAGGACTTTCTGTTGAACCTGGTGAAAGTCGACAACCAGGTCCTCTGGTTCTTCCGCAATCAGGGCGCCGGCAATTTCTGCGTCGGCGTCGATTGTTTCCCCGCGCTCTTCGCGTGGCAGGAAGGGCTGCCCGGTTTTTCCGGAATGGATCTCGAACAGAGCCCGAAGGGACTGCTCGCCGATCTGCCAGGAGGACACCACGGCCGTCAGATCGGTCCGGGCGGAGGCCCGACGGTCCATTTCCCGGACGGCAACGCGACGATCGCACGCCTGCTGGTGCGATGGCTGATCCCGGACGCCGTTCCGGGGAGCTCGATGGAGGACGTCGGCGCGGCACACGTCAACTACGCGGCGCTCGATCGCCCCAGCCAGCCGACGCGCATTCGACTCAACAGTACCGTCGTACGCGTCGCGCACCAGGGCGACGTGTCGAAGGCGACGGAGGTGGTGACGAGCTACGTCCGCGGCGGCAAGACCTACAAGGTTCGCTCACGTGCCGTCGTGATGGCCTGCTGGAACATGTTCATCCCGTACCTGATCCCCGATCTCCCGGCGGCGCAGAAGGAGGCGCTGGCCTTCGGCGTCAAGGGACCGCTGGTCTACACGAGCGTCGCGGTGAAGAACTGGAAGGCGTTCGAGAAACTGGGCGTGACGGGCGTCAGCGCTCCGACGATGTACCACACCGGCGTGGATCTGTCTGAGGCGGTGGGCCTCGGCGACCTCCACCACCCGCAGACGCCCGAGGAGCCGATCGTTCTGCACATGACGCGGTACCCGATGGCGCCCGGCAAGCCGCGCAAGGAGCAGCACCGGATCGGCCGGGCCGATCTGTTGAGCGCGACCTTCGAAACCTTCGAGCGCAACATCCGCGACCAGCTCGCCCGCAGTCTCGGCGAAGGCGGCTTCGATCCGGCGCGCGACGTCGTCGCGATTGCTGTGAACCGATGGCCGCATGGGTACGCATACACGTACAACCCGCTCTACGACCCGCTGGAATGGGTGTACACGTCGACCACCGATCGGCCGTGCGTCAAGGCGCGTCAGCCGTTCGGTCTGATCACGATGGCGAACTCCGACGCGGCTGCCAGCCCGCACACCGACGCGGCGATGCTCGAGGCGCACCGCGCGGTGCAAGAGGTGTTGCAACGCCGCGCGATGCCGTTTCTGGGAAATTGATGCGCCACCGGCAGCTTGACGGCGTAGAATCACGGGCGTAAAGTCGCGGCTTCTATATTTTATGTAACGTGTGCTGTCGGTCTTCATTTCCCTGGGTCGCACGCGAGTTTGGTGGACACGCTTCAAGGGAGGGAACAGCATGCGGCGACGCGTGGCATCGGGCCTCTTGCTGCTGGCACTGATCGCGGTCGCAGTGCCGGCACGCGCGCAACGAACGACGGGCGAGATCTTCGGGACCGTCACCGACGAATCGGGCGCCGTCCTGCCCGGCGTGACGGTGACGATTCGCGGATCGGGCCTACCGGGAGCTCCGACCGTCGTGACCAGCGAGACCGGCACCTATCGGTTTCCGGCCTTGCCACCGGGCGAGTATTCCCTCGAGTTCACGCTCCAGGGGTTCGCCGGCCTGCGCCGCGAGGCCATTCCCGTCGGCGTGGGCGCTGTCGTCGATCTGAAGGTGCAGATGAAAGTGAGCACCTTGAGCGAGACAGTCACCGTCACTGGCGAGTCGCCGGTCGTCAACGTGTCGTCGACGACGGTCAGCACCAACTACAACCAGGAGTGGGTGGCGTCGGCGCCGATCAGGCACTTCTCGTTCTTCGACCTGGTCAACTCGGCTCCCGGCGTCAGCGCCACATCCACGGTTGGATCGGCGACGACTGCCACCACTCTTGGCAGCACGACGAACGACAACGTCTATGCGATCGACGGAACCGATCTCTCCGCGCCAACGGGGGGCACGGCATGGCCGTGGCCCAACGCCGACGCGGTGCAGGAGATCGAAGTGCTGCAGCTCGGCGCGCCAGCCGAGTACGGCAACGTCATGGGTGCGGTCTTCAACGTCGTGACGCGGCAAGGTGGCAACGCGTTTCACGGAGACGCCACCTACTACGGCCAGTCGCAGGGGCTCACCAGCCGGAACACCACAAAGGCGGAGGAGTGCGCCGGCGTGGCGGACTGTCCAGCGGATGGCCTGCCGTACCACCGCGATCAATGGGTCGACACGACATATCAGATCACGGGGCCGATCATCAGAGACAAGTTCTGGTTCTTCGGCTCGTTCGAGTACCAGAACGACTACGACTCGCAGCCGGGAACGGATCCCGCGTTTCCGGCCAAGTCGACGTCGCGCCGCGTGTTCTACAAGTTGAACTACAACATCAACGACAACCACCGGCTGATGCACGGGTACCACAACGACTACTGGAGCTTTCCCGGCGTGCCCTCGGCGGTGACGGCACCCAG
>DATFWL010000329.1:0-4279 GCA_035259385.1 Vicinamibacterales bacterium
CCTTGCACGTCTGTTCGGACAACGCAATCGGCATCCGCACCAGATGCCCAAACGGTTGAATCTCGTGGGCTTGTTGATGGGTGAGCGGCGCGGCCCGTTTCAGGATCGCTTCGGCTTCGAGGGTGGATTTCGTCATGTGCGTGCCTCCAGTGCGGCGAACAAAATCCTATGCTCACCCTTTCAGACGTGTTTTCGCAACAGTACGTTTCCGAAAGACGCGACTTCGACGGATTCGCATACGATGATTCGTGGCCGTTACCGACTCATCGTTCACGTCGCCACGCATTCGCGATTCGCTGCCCGCGATTCACCAGCGAACGCTCGCTGATCGTTCACGGCGCTTCCCTTCAGGACGTCCTCGGCGCACTCTGCGATGGCATCGACGCACGCGATCCGGATGTCATCCCAAGCGTCTTGTTGGGGAAGAAGGGCCATTTGGCCGGAATGCCCTTCGTCCGCCGTGCCGCCAGCGATCCTTCAGTAGACTTCACGCATGTGGGACGCACTACGCCTTGACGTTCGGCATTCGTTCCGCAGTTTGCGACGGGCTCCGACTTTCTCGCTGATCGTCGTCGTCACGCTGGCGCTGGCTGTTGGCGCGACCACGGCAGTAGGCAGCCTGCTCAACGCACTCGTCTTGCGAAGACTCGCGGTTCCCAGCCCCGAGCAGCTCGTGGCCCCGTCGGCCCTTGAGCCGCGGGCGAACGTGTCGGGCTACTTCTACGCCGACACGTTCAAGATGTACCGTAGCGCCCAGCGATCCTTCGCGCAGATGTCGATGTACTCCGGCGGAGGACTCCTGCGCGTCGAGGCGCGTTCCGGGGTGTTCGACGCGTCGACAGAAGCCGTCTCGCCAAACTACTTCGACATCCTCGGCGCGCGACCATCGGCGGGACGGTTCTTCAGCGAATCAGACGACGCGGTCGCCGTTGCTCAGCGAGGGTTTCCGGCGACGGATCTTCGGTAATGGTCTCGGCATCGGCGAGGCGATCAAAGTCAACGGGGTGCCGGCGACGGTGATCGGGGTCGCGGCGGACGGGTTCGATGGTCTTCAATTCGACGCGACGACCGACATCATCGTGCCCTTCGCGGTGATGCGGCCGGCCAGCGGTGACCCGTCCAAGCCGTTTCGATCGACCAACGTGGTAGGACGTCTCGCGCGCGGCGTGTCCATCGACGCGGCGCGCGCGGAACGGCTCGCGCGTTGGCCGTCGATTCAGTCGGCGACGCTGCCGGCCACGTTGCCGGAACCCGAACGGGAGGCGCTGCTCCATCAGCGGCTGGACGTGGCACCGCTCGCGTCAGGCTTTTCGGGTCTCCGCACCCGGTACGGCACCACGCTCGAGGTGCTCCTGGGCCTGATGGGGGTTCTCCCGGCGGTCGCGTGCGCCAACCTTGCGGGCTTGACCCTGGCGCGCTCACTGACCCGGCGGCACCAGGTCGCGATTCGTCTTGCACTGGGCCGCCGCGCGGCTCGTACGCGCGCAGCTCTACGGCATCGCCCCCGGCGATCCCCGACCGCTGCCTGATTGCCGCAGCCATGTTTCTTGCCACGGTGCTCGCCGCATCACTGCTTCCAGCGCTGCGCGCGTCGAGGGTAGCGCCCGTCGAAGCACTGCGTGAGGAATAACCAGCAGTGGCGGGGCTGCTATCCTAATGCGGTCGAAACGTTTTCCCCGTCTCCAGCAGCGTCTTCAATCGGGAAAGAATGCGCGGCCAACCATCCGCATTTCGAGGGTAGGCCGGGTCACTTTCCTGCCACTCATCATTCGTCACGACAACTTTCACCGCCTCGGTTTCCGGCGTCAGCTCCACCTTCACTCTCGACATGACCGCCCCGTCGCCCAATCCGAACTTGTATTCCAACAGCTTCTGTGGTTCGACCCGCAGCACCTCTCCCGTGACATATCGCATCGGCTTCCCATCGTGACCAGGCCCTGACCATGTCATCGCCCCGCCAGGCCTGAGGTCCACCTCAAAGTCAGCGCCGGCGAAGATCGTTTGATTCGCCTCCTTCGAAACGAACCCGTCCCAGACTTTGTCGGCGGGAGCCGCAATGTAATACGTAAAAGTCAGGGGTGGCTTCGGCATGTCATCCTCCAGGCCAGAGTCTTCAGGCGCGAGCGACCAGCTGATGCGCGTCATTGCAATATCCATTAGACTCCTTTCGGACGGAATTGGCCCGGCGATTGACTGAGTGCGGCGACGACCGCGAAGCACCCGTGCTGCTCGAAGAATTCGCCGACGCGACGCTCGACGCACCCGGAAGGCTCAAATGTGGCCCACGCAGCTGGCGTACCAGGGTGCAAACCGCCTTGCGCGGTGATGGCGCCATCAAGTAAAACTCATCGGCGTCGGTCGTCGGCTCGTGGTGACCGATTTTCAGTTGTCTACCGAGGCCGCTGGGCGGCAAGACGTGTACCGCCATCACGCTCAGGGCGGAGAGGCCGGTCAAAATGAGCTCGCTGCGAAGACTGGTTAGAACCGCGGCGATCTTTGCACTCGCGCTGTCATCTGCGAGCTTTGCGCAAACTTCGCGCTCACCTCTCCGGGTGGAGCGCCTTCTCGACCGGCCCATCATCAGCCCTGCGTTGGATCCGAGTCTCGGGCCAAACATTCAGGGTCCATCGCTCGTTCGTGTTCCGGATTGGGTACCCAGCCGTCTTGGGAAGTACTATCTTTACTTCGCCGATCACAAAGGTCGGTACATTCGTCTGGCGTATGCCGACAATCTCGTGGGGCCCTGGAAGATCTACGTTCCGGGCAGTCTTCAAATCGAAGGCTCGTATCTACTGACAAAACCACCGGAAGCTCCAGTCGATGTGCTGGAACAGCTCCGTGTGGCACCACAACCTGCCAACCTCTCCCATGACCTTTTCACAGAGGCCACAACACCGCATATTGCGTCGCCGGACGTGCACGTGGACAACGTCAACCGGCGAATCATCATGTACTACCACGGCCTGAACGGGCTGCAGGAACAAGTGACGCGCGTGGCTACATCGGGGGATGGGATTCATTTCGTGGCAAGGCCGGAGATTCTCGGACGCACGTACTTTCGGACTTTTCTCCACCGGGACTATACGTACGCGATGGCGATGCCTGGCCAGTTGTACCGGTCGAAGAACCCTCTCGGCGGCTTCGAACAAGGTCCTCTGCTTTTCAATCCAAACATGCGTCACGCCGCTCTTCTCAAACGTGGCGACACGTTGCTGGTCTTCTGGACGCAGGTTGGAGATGCGCCCGAGGCGATTCTGCTGAGTACGATCGACATCTCGGGCGACTGGACAAAGTGGTCCGAAACACGCCCCGTCCCGGTACTCCGTCCCGAACGCCCGTGGGAAGGTGCGGACGCACCGTTGTTACCGTCACTCCGAAGTACTGCCTACGGTCATGTGAACCAACTCCGCGATCCGGCGGTGTTC
The DNA here is from genome assembly GCA_035259385.1 of Vicinamibacterales bacterium. Classification (GTDB taxonomy): domain Bacteria; phylum Acidobacteriota; class Vicinamibacteria; order Vicinamibacterales; family CAVVIG01; genus QHWK01. Next base: position 3,426 of record DATFWL010000329.1, read on the forward strand.
GAAGAAAACGGGCGAATCTACCTGCTGTACGCCGTGGCTGGCGAGAGTGGGATTGCCATTGCTGAAGTCAAGTGAGTGGGTAATCGTGACGAACGGGCCGACCAGGCGTGCTGAATTGCGGGCCGCGGAGCTGCATACTGAACTCCAAGACGACTGGCGCTTCGAGGAGGCGACGAAGTAGAACTGACCAAGTCTCGGTCGTTGGCACCATCAAGATGCCGCCAGGAACACCGGTGGCGAATGCGACATCCGCCGGCTGGACGGCACTGGCGCCAGTTTTGGCGCCGACTTTCGGGTGAGGGACGCGACCAAGGGTGCCTGCGGCTGTTCTCCTTGTCTTCGCTTCCTGCGCCAGGTTGTAACTTGGACGCATCGAATACTCGTTTTGTGCTGCGCTTGATCCGATTTCGTGGACATCTTCCGAAAGGCGGCTACGATGTCCCGAATGGCCGACGCAACGAAACGCCTGGGCCCCACGCCGGCACTTTGACGACGACTTCAAAGTCCAGGCGGTGCGCCTCGTCTTGGACGACGGCAAGACGGTGGGCGCGGTCGCCCGCGATCTCGATTTGACGGAAACGGCGCTGCGCACCTGGGTCGCCCGACCCGCGCCGATCGGCCCCAGGGCAAGACGGGCCTCACGACCGTGGAGCGTGACGAGCTCGGCCGATTCCGAAAAGAGAATCGGATTCTGCGGGAAGAGCGGGAGATCTAAAGAGGCGGCAGCCTTCTTCGCGAACGAGCGGCGGTGAAGTTTCGCTTCGTCGCGATGGAGAAGGCGCATCATTCGCTCGAGCTGTTGTGCTGCTGCCTGCGCGTACCCGGAGCGGGTTTTACGCCTGGCGACATCGACC
>DATFWL010000330.1:0-14935 GCA_035259385.1 Vicinamibacterales bacterium
GCACGGCGGCGGCGTCCTCGCCGGGTACGAGCGAGATGAACGGGATGCGGGCCGCGATCACAGCGTCTGGATCCGATCCGCGGCGTCGACGTAGCGGTCGAAGTGCTCGCGGTAGAACTCGAGCGTGCGCCGCAGGCCTTCGGCCAGGGGCACGGTGCGCGTCCACCCGGTGAGCCGCTCGAACTTCGTCGAGTCGGCGTAGAAGCTGCCGATGTCGATCGCCTTCTTTTCCGGCGGCCACTCGATGTATCGCACCGACCCGCCGCCGGCGATGCGGATCAGCATCGCCGTCAGATCGCGATGACTGATCGGCTCGTCGCCGCCGACGTTGAACACCTCGCCGTTGCAGGTGTCGTGCGCGCCGGCGCGCAGAAACGCGTCCGCCGCATCGTCGACGTAGACGAAATCGCGGCGCTGTGATCCGTCGCCGTAGATCTGAATCGGTTGACCGTCGATCGCCAGCCGGATGAACCAGGCGATGAATCCCTGACGGCTGTGTTTCAGGAGCTGGCGCGGACCATAGACGTTGGTCAGCCGCAGCGAGCACGCCCGGACGCCGAACACGTTGTTGTAGACGAGATGGTAGTTCTCACCCGCCGCCTTGTTGATGCCGTTCACGTCGGTCGGCCGCACCAGATGCGTCTCGTCAACCGGCAGCGAATCGGGCCGTCCGTACACCTGGCGGGTGCCGGCGAACACCACCTTCACGCCGGGATTGTGGTTGCGACACGCCTCGAGCACCGTCAGTTGACTGCGGCAGTTGATCTCGAGGTCGGTGTACGGATCGCGCATGCTGTCGATGTGGCTCACCTGGCCGGCGAGGCTGAAGATCACGTCGCGATCCTGCACCAGATAATTCATCGTCGTCTGCTGGCGGATGTCGGCGACGTTCACGCGGACGCGATCGGCGATGCCGTCGATGTTGAACAGATTGCCGCCGGAATCGGGGATGAGCGAGTCGACCAGCAGCACGTCGGCACCGAGATCGACGAGCTGCCGGGCGAGATTGCTGCCGATGAAGCCGAGGCCGCCGGTCACCATCACCCGGCGGCCGCGATAGAAGTCGCGATGGCTCACAATCACGTGCGCGGCGAACTCGGATACGCGCGGTCGGCCGGCTCGCGGGCCGCGAGCGGCCGGACGCCCGCGCGCAGGTGCTGACGGCGAATCACCAGCTCGTACCAGAGGCGCATCACGTCGATGCCGGTCTTGAAGATGCGGCGGAAGTTGAAGAACTGCGACTTGCCGAACGCACGGTGGTAGTGGTGCACCGGCACTTCGACGATGCGGAAGCCGCCATCCTCGATCTTCTTCATCATCTCGAGGCAGATCACGCCGCTGGTCTTCTCGAGATCGATCCGCTCGAAGATCGAGCGCCGCATCAGCCGGAAATCGCAGTCGACGTCCCTGACGGTGAGCCCGAAGAGGACGCTGACGAAATGGTGGTAGAGGCGGCCGATCACGATCCGGTGCAGCGGATCGGAGCGGCTGATCTTGTAGCCGTTCACGAGGTCGGCATCAGCGGTCATCTTCGGCCACAGCGCCGCCAGCTCCGCCGGATCGTACTGCGCGTCGCCGTCGGTGTAGAACACCAGCTCCTTGGTCGCCGATCGGAATCCCGTCTGCAGGGCGCCGCCGTAGCCGCGATTGCGCGGGTGATGCACGACGCGGACGTGCGGATAGGTGCGCGCGAGCTCGTCGATGATCTGCGGCGTGGCGTCGGCGCTGCCGTCGTTGACGACGATGACCTCGTAGTCCGGTGTCAGCTCCGACGCGGCCTGCACGGCACGGATCACCATGCTCGCGATGGTGCCGCTGTCGTTGTACGCCGGGAAGAAGACACTCAGACCCGCGGGCTTGGCGGCGGGGGAGGCGGACATGGGAAAAAAGTGCCTAAACCATAGCACGAAAAGGGCTCAACGGGCGGTCGGCCGCGCCCGTTTCGGCGCCGCGACGAGCCGCCACGGCGTGATCGCCGACTCGAGAATCACCGCGCGCGACATCTTCGACTGCCCTTCCCGGCGTTCGACATAGGTGATCGGAATCTCGACGATCCGCCGGCCCTGCCGCGACGCGACGAACAGCATCTCGACCAGAAACGAGTAGCCGTCCGAGACGAACGCGTCGAGCGGCAGCGACTCGAGCGCCGCGCGGCGCCAGCAGCGGTAGCCGCTCGTGCAGTCGTTGGCCGCGATGTGGGTGATGGCGCGCACGTACATGTTCGCGAAGCGGCTCAGGAACCGGCGCCGCTTCTGCCAATTGACGACTGATCCTCCGGGCACGTAGCGCGAGCCGATGACGACATCGGCGTCCCGCGCCGCCGTCAGGAGCGCCGGCAGCCGCGCCGGATCGTGCGAAAAGTCGGCATCCATCTGACAGATGAAATCGGGGCCTTGCGTGATCGCGCGCTTGATGCCGTCGATGTACGACCGGCCGAGGCCGCGGTTCGCAGTACGGTGCAGGACATCGACGCGCCCGGGATGGTGCTGCGCGAGCCGGTCGGCGACCTCGCCGGTTCCGTCCGGCGATTGATCGTCGACGACGAGGACGCGGACCCCGTCGTGCTGCAGCAACCGCTCGACGAGGAGCGGGATGTTCTCACGCTCGTTGTAGGTGGGGACGATCACGAGCGCGTTCATTGCGGCGGCCGTCCCTCGAAACGCAGCGACGCGATCTGCTCCGAGACCAGGCCGACGAGCAGGAACACGACGCTCAGCACAATCAACAGCACCGACGAGTTGGTGACGTGCGATTGCGTGACGATCGTCCAGACGGCGTACCCGGCACCGACCGCGAAGGCGGTGGCGCTGACCGGGACGAACAGGCGCAACGGGCTGAAGATGGTGATCACTTTCAGCAGGATCAGGAAGAAGTGAAATCCGTCGGAGCCGAGCCGAATCTTCGACGCACCGTCGCGCTGCGCAGCGTCGATCGGCTCGAAGCGGACGCTGTAGCCGGCCTTGATGAACGCGAGCGTCGTGGTGGTCGGCGTCGAGAAGCCGTTGGGCAGCAGGTGCAGGAACTCGACGAGCGCGTCGCGCCTCGCCGCACGGAAGCCCGACGTGAGATCGGGGATCGGCTGTTCGGTGAGAAAGCTCGCGAGGCGATTCAGCGTCGCGTTGCCGATGCGCCGGGCGAGGCTGGCGTGCGTGCGGACCGAGCGCGCGCCCACGACCAGGTCGTAGTCGCCGAGCCGCGCGACCAGGCGCGCCGCGTCTGACGGGCGGTGCTGACCGTCGGCGTCGGCAATCAGGATGAACGCGCCGGTCGCCCGACGGATCCCGGTCTTGACCGCCGCGCCATTGCCCTTGTTGTAGGGATGACGGATGACCTGTGCGCCCGCTCCCGACGCCTCGCGGCCGGTGTCGTCGGTCGATCCATCGTCGACGACGAGAATTTCGCGCCATGGAGCGGCGGCGATCAGCTCGCGGACGACGCCTGCGATCGATGCCGCCTCGTTGAACGCTGGAATCACGACCGTCGTCGCCTCCGGACCGCGCCGGCCCGGCGCGCCATCCGCCGTCAGCGATGAGCCATCAGCCATCAGCCATCAGTCGATCGATCACGCCGTCCCACGTGATCGCGCGCGCCCGATCGTAGCCGGCCTCGCCGAGCGACTTCGCCCGCGCCGGATCGCGGGCCAGGCGGGCAATCGCCGCCGCGATCGCCTCCGCCTGTGGTGCCACGACGAAACCGTTGACCTCGTCTTCGACGAATTCGAGCGGACCGCCCGCGTCGCTGGTGGTGACCACCGGCTTGCGGGCCAGGAACCCTTCGAGCGTCACGTAGCCGTAGTCCTCGTCGTAGGGCGGGAAGACCACGGCGAGCGCGCGCGAGTACACCCGCGCGAGCTGCTGATCGTCGAGTCCGCCGGCGAAGGTCACGCGCTCGGCGACGCCGCACGCGTGGGCCGTCTCCTCGAGCCGCGGGCGAAGCGGGCCTTCGCCGACCACGAGCAGCCGCACCTCGCGGACGTGGGCGAGCGCGCGCACGATCAGGTCGACACGTTTGGTCGCCTCGAGCCTGCCGACCGACAGGACGTAGTCGGTGTACGGGCCGGCGCTCAGCACGCCGGCGAGCGGTGGCGGATGATACAAGGGCTCGGCGTCGATGCCGTTGTATCGTGCCAGACGCGCCGTCGTGTTGCGGGCGATCGTGAACAGCCGCGTCGACTCGCCGAGCGCCATGTTATCCAGCGCCATCAACCGGTCGCGCAGCCGGACGTCGCGCTCGGTGTGCTCGAATTCGCTGTACGGCGTCCCGCACAGATCGTAAATCGCGCGGTACTGATGCACCAGCCACGTCACCTTGTTCGGGTGTCGAACGAAGTAGGTCGGAAACTTCGTCGCGATCACCGTGTCGATCGGTTCGCCGTTCGACTCCGAGAGATCGATCATCCGCCAGGCGGCCGCCTGCGCCAGCAGCTCCTCTTTCGGGTACCACTTGAACGGAATCGAGGCGCGATCGGCCTTGTAGCCGCGTCGGGTGAGCTCCGAGACGAGGCTGCGGACCAGGAGCTCGGCGCCGCCGCGCACGAACGGCACCTGCGCCTCGCAGACGAGTACCGTCTTCATGTGGCGAAGCGGAAGTTGATGATGTCGCCGTCCTGCACGACGTAGTCTTTGCCCTCCAGGCGCACCTCGCCGTGATCGCGGCATGCGGCCATCGATCCGCGTGCGATCAGCGCGTCGTAGCTCACCACCTCCGCACGGATGAAGCCCCGGGCGATGTCGCTGTGGATCTCACCGGCGGCGAGCTGCGCGGGCGTCTGCCGGGCGATCGACCACGCGCGGCATTCGTCCTCGCCGACGGTGAAGAACGACATGTAGCCGAGGAGATCGTAGGTCGCGCGAATCACCCGGTCGAGCCCCGATTCGGTCAGGCCGAGATCCTTGAGGAAGGCGGCGGCGTCAGCGGCATCGAGCTGCGCGATCTCCAGCTCGATCTTCGCGCAGACCGCCACCGCGGCGGTCGAGGCGCGAGACAGAAACGACGTCAGCCCGCTCGTCTCGATCGCGCGCTCGAGGCCGTGCGCGAGGTGCGACTCGTCGAGGTTGACGACGATCAGCAGCGGTTTTGCCGAAAGGAACTGAAATCCGCGCAACCGCTTGAGGTCGTCGCCCTTCAAATCCAGTGCACGCAGCGGCCGTCCGCCTTCGAGCGCGGTCTTGCAGAGCAGGATGACGTCCCGCTCGCGCTCGAGTTCGGCCGATTTGTTCTTCCGGAGATCCTTCTCGAGGCGCTCGAGCCGCCGCTCGACGAGCCCGAGATCGGCCAGGATCAGTTCGTCCTCCATCGCCTGCGCGTCGCGCGCGGGATCGACGGCGCCGCTCGGATGGGGGACTGACGGATCCTGAAAGGCGCGGACGACGTGGACGAGGGCATCGGCGTTCTTGTACGCGACGACGTCCACCAGCGCAGCCGCCCCGCCGGTGCCCGCCGGCATCGCGAGATCGGTGAATTCGACCGTCGCGGGGACCCGTTTCCTCGGGTTGTACATCGCCGTCAGCCGATCGAGCCGTGCGTCCGGCACTTTCGAGATCCCGATGGACACGTCGCCTTTCCCGTGCGCGGCGCGCCCTGTTTCCTTCGCACTCGTCATCAGCTGGAAGAGGGTGGTTTTTCCGCTGGACGCGAATCCGATGAGGGCTGCGCGAAGCATGAGCGAATCCGCATCCTATCCCACCTGCTCGATTCCCCGTCCCGATCGGGCCCGCAGCACGATGCGATCGGGCCGCGGTCGGGTCGCCATCGCGTCGACCGTCGTCGCCAGAAGACTTCGAATGCGCACGGCTGCACAAACCGCGCGGAACAGCCGGGCGATTAAACGGCGAATATTTGGCGTAACTTACTGACGTGGTGGATTTTGCGGTTGACATCCACCTGAGCCACCGCCTACTATCCGTGTGGAAAATTGTGGAGAAAAGTGGTGTGTTTGTGAGGATCTGCCGTGTTTAGAGGTCACGAGCAGGCCCGCATCGATGACAAAGGCCGACTCAAGATGCCGAACGTCTTCCGTTCGCTTCTCGAGAGCAAGTACGGCCGCGAGCTCTTCCTGACGAGCCTGACCGGCGAGTACGTCCGCGTCTACCCGATGCCCGTGTGGCTCGAGAAAGAAGAAAAACTCGGGCACATGCCGTCGACGCACCCCGCGCGGCTCCGTTTCCTGGATCGCGTGAACTTCTTCGGCCAGCAGGTGGAGCTCGACGCGCAGGGCCGCGTGCTCATTCCGGCGCGCCTGCGCGAAACGGCGACGATGGCCGGCGATGTCGATGTGCTCGGGCTCTACAACTACCTCGACGTCTGGAATCACGATCGCTTCCTGACCAAGCTCCAGCGCGAAGCGTACACCGACGAAGACGCACATGCGCTGGCGGAGTTCGGCATCTGATGACGCACGTCCCGGTGATGACCGCCGAGGTCCTCGAGTTCCTGCGGCCTTCGCACGGCGGCCTGTTCGTGGACTGCACCGTCGGCCTCGGCGGCCACGCGCGCGCGCTCCTCGAGGCCGGTGCTGAGCGGATCATCGGCCTGGATCGCGACCGCGACGCGCTGACGCGCGCGCGCGCGACGCTCGCTCCGTGGACCGATCGCGTCGAACTGGTCCACGCCGACTACCGGACGATCGACGAGGTCCTCGACTCGCGCCGGATTCCGCGCATCGACGGCGCGCTGGCCGATCTCGGCGTGTCGTCGCTGCAGTTCGACGCCGCCGGCCGCGGATTCAGCTTTCAGCGCGACGAGCCGCTCGACATGCGCATGGACCAGAGCAGCGGCGAGACGGCGGCCGATCTGGTGGCCCACGCCTCGGAGCGCGAGCTCGCGGACGCGATCTTTCAGTACGGCGAGGAACGTTTTTCGCGACGCGTCGCCCGCGCGCTCGTCGGTGCGCGCGCAGATGCGCCGATCGACACGACCGGCCGGCTGGCGGCGATCGTGCGCCGTGCGATCCCGCGGCGCGGGCCGACGCGAATCGACACGGCGACGCGGACGTTCCAGGCGCTGCGGATCTGGGTGAATCGCGAGCTCGACGGCCTCGATCGATTCGTCGAGTCGGCGGCCCGCCGTCTCCGCGCCGGCGCGCGGCTGGTGGTGATTACCTTCCATTCGCTCGAGGACCGCATCGTCAAGCACACGATGCGGGCGCTGCAGCAGCGCGACGGGCTGGTGCAGGTGCTGACGAAGAAACCGCTGGTCCCGCGCGACGACGAGGTGGGCCGGAATCCGCGCGCGCGCAGCGCAAAGCTCCGCGCGGCGGAAAGGATGTCCTGATGGAGCCGTTCGAGTACGCGATCAAGAAGGACGTTCGCAACAATCCCATCGTCCGGGAAGTCGACGAGGAGAAGCAGCGCGAGCTGTGGAAGTCGGTCGGCATCGCCGGATTCCTCGTCGCCGTCCTGCTGTTCTCGGCCTGGCAGCATTTCGAGCTGCTGCGGCACGGGTACCAGGTGGAGGAGCTGCAGCGCCAGCGCGCTGCTGAGGAAGAAACGGCCCGGCGGCTGCGACTCGAGATCGAGACGCTGAAGTCGCCCAAGCGCGTCGAGGCGCTGGCCACCGGGCAGCTGCATCTGGTCGCGCCGTCGCGCGACGAAGCAATCGTGATCGAGCGCGTGGTTCCGGCCGATCCGCCGGCGTCCTCGGTCGTAGCGCGGCGTTAGATGTCCAGCCTCCATCCCGCGGTCGCCATCGACTGGCGCGCCATCCTGCGGCAGCGCATGCTCGTCGTCGCAGCGCTGCTCGCAGTGTGGGTGACCGGCATCGAGGCGAAGCTGGTCTACCTGCAGGTCTTCAAGCGGGCGGATCTCGCGGCGCGCGCGGAGCGGCAGCAGGAGCGGACGCAGGCCTCTCCCGCCAAGCGCGGCGACATCCTCGATCGCCGCGGCCGTGTGCTCGCGACCAGCGTCGACGCCGACACGATCTATGCCGTCCCGACCGAAATCGACGATGCCATGGCGGCGGCGCGCCGGCTGTGCGACGCGCTCGGCGACTGTGATACGCGCGAACGCCAGTCGCTCGCCGATCGGCTCTCGCAACGCAAGGCGTTCGCGTACGTGCGGCGGCAGGTCTCGCCGGACCAGGCGCGGCGCGTCGCCGACTTGAATCTCGACGGCGTCGGCTTCACCACGGAGAGCAAGCGCTTCTATCCCAACAAGGAGCTCGCCGCGCACCTGCTCGGCTGGGTGGGCATCGACAACAAGGGGCTGGGTGGCATCGAGTCGACCTACGACGCGCAGATCCGCGGCAAGGCCGGCACGATCCTGGTGCACACCGACGCGCGCCGGCACGCGTTCGCGCGCGCCGAGCGTCCGCCGACGGCCGGCTCGTCGATCGAGCTGACCATCGACGAGTTCCTGCAGCACGTCGCCGAGCGCGAGCTGCATCGCGGTGTCGTCGAGAACGTCGCGCTCGGCGGCAGCGCGATCATCATGGACCCGCGCACCGGCGAAATCCTCGCGATGGCCAACGAACCGACGTTCAACCCGAACAGCTATCGCGACTTCGACGATGGCGAACGCCGCAATCGCGGGATTCAGGACCTCTACGAGCCGGGTTCGACGTTCAAGGTCGTGACCGCATCGGCGGCGATCGAGGAGCGGGTGCTGTCGACCGACGCGCTGATCGACACCAACCCGGGCCGGCTCCGCATCGGCTCGCGCGTGATCACCGACGACGCGGGACGGAACAACGGCGTGCTGTCGTTCACGAACGTCATCGTGAAGTCGAGCAACATCGGCGCGGTGAAGATCGGATTCAGGGTCGGGACCGAGCGGCTGAGCCGGTTCGTCAGCGCGTACGGCTTCGGGCGGCAGGTCTCGCCGGACTTTCCCGCGGAGAACCCGGGCATCGTGTGGCGCCCCGAGAAGTGGACCGACACCGCGCTTGCGTCGGTGTCGATGGGCTATCAGGTTGCCGTCACGCCGATGCAGATGGTGGCCGCGGTGAGCTCCGTGGCCAATGGCGGCAGCTACGTCGAGCCGCGGGTCATCCGCGCCGTGTACCGCGACGGACGACGCTTCCAGGTCGAGCCGAAGATTCTCCGCCGCACGGTCAGCGCCGACACCGCGGCGACGCTCACGACGATCATGGAGAACGTCGTGACCAGCGGCACGGCCAAGCGCGCACAGGTTCCCGGCTACACGATCGCCGGCAAGACCGGCACCGCGCAGAAGCTGATCAACGGCCGCTACTCGCACAGCGATCACAACGCCTCGTTCGTCGGATTCCTGCCGTCGCGCGCGCCGCAGCTGGCGATCGTCGTCGTCATCGACTCCGCGAAAGGCAGGAACGGCGATCACGGCGGCACGGTTGCCGCGCCCATCTTCCGGAGCATCGCGGAGTCCGCGCTGCACTACCTCGGGATCGCGCCGACCCTGAATCCGGCGCCGCCGGTGCTCGTCGCCGACCGCGATGCCGCCGTGGTGTCGCCGGTCGCGCATGAAACGGCGGTACCCCCCGTCGTCAACTTCGTCGCCGACGCGGCGGCGGGCACGGTGCCGGATCTGAGCGGCCTGAGCGCGCGCGAAGCGGTCCGGAAGCTCGTCACGGTCGGCATGATCGCACGGCTGTCGGGAAACGGGTTCGTCGTCGCGCAGGAACCTCCCGCGGGGTCGCCAATCGAGCGCGATGCCGTCTGTCGGCTGACGCTCGAGCGGTGGCCCTCCCGCCGGCCGGCGACTGCGAGTCACCCATGACCTGGGCCGAGCTCCACGGCGCGCTGCGCAGCCGCGGGCTCATCGCGGCGGACGACGCGCCTCGCGCCGAGGCGGTTGCACGAGAGGTCTCCGGCATCGCGTACGACTCGCGGGTCGTGAAGCCGGGCGACGTGTTCGTCGCGCTGAAAGGATTGCACGCCGACGGCACGGCGTTCGCGAGACAGGCAATCGATCGTGGCGCAGCCGCTGTCGTCTCGGAGCAGGCCGCTCCGGCCGGTGTGCGCGTCCCTTGGGCGATCGTCGGCGACGCCAGGCTCGCGCTCGCGCTGTTGGCCACGACCTTTTATCGCGACCCGAGCCATGACATGCGGGTCGTCGGCATTACCGGCACCAACGGCAAGACGACGACGGCGTACCTCGTCGCATCGATCTTCGAAGCCGCCGGCGTCAAGTGCGGCGTCCTCGGGACGGTTGCCTACCGCATCGGCGACGACGTGCGTGAGGCCACCCGCACGACACCGGAAGCGCCTGACGTGCAGGCCCTGCTCCGCGAGATGGTCGACCGCGGCTGCGGCGCCTGTGCGATGGAGGTGTCGTCGCACGCGCTCGCGCTGTGCCGTGTGGACGGGATGACGTTTGCCGCCGCCGTGTTCACGAACCTGACGCGCGACCACCTCGACTTCCATGCCGACATGGACGAGTACTTCCGCGCCAAGCGCCGCCTGTTCGAAATGCTGCCGCGCAGCGCGCCGAGCGTGCTGAACGTGGACGACCCTCGCGGCGCATCGCTGCTCGACGCGGGCGGGCGGCCGATGACCTACGGCATCAACCGCCCGGCCGACGTGTCGCCGGGCCGGCTGTCGTACTCGCTCGACGGCCTGCAGTTCGACGTCGCCACGCCGCGGGACACGCTGCACGTCCGCTCGAAGCTGATTGGCAAGCCGAACGTGTACAACATCCTCGCCGCGATCACGACCGCGACCGCGCTCGAGATTCCGAGCGAGGCGATCGCGCAGGGCCTGGCCGCGCTCGACGCGGTCCCCGGGCGATTCCAGATGGTGTCCGGTCCCGGCGACGACGTCACCGTGGTCGTCGACTACGCGCACACCGACGACGCGCTGCGCAACCTGCTCGAAACGGCACGCCCGCTCGCGCACGGCCGGCTGATCACCGTCTTCGGCTGCGGCGGCGACCGCGACCGGACCAAGCGCCCGCTGATGGGCGCTGTTGCCGGACGCCTGAGCGACGTCATCGTGATCACGTCCGACAACCCGCGCAGCGAAGATCCGGTCCGGATCATCGAGGAGATTCAGCGCGGCATCACGCCGGACACGCGGCGCGAGAAGCAGTCGCTGCTCACGATCGTCGACCGGAAGCAGGCCATCGTGCGGGCGATCGAAATCGCGAGACCGAACGACCTCGTACTGGTGGCTGGCAAGGGGCACGAGAAGTATCAGGTGATTGGCGACCGCACGCTGCCGTTCGACGACGTTGCGGTGGCGCGCGAGGCGCTGGCCAAACGGCGGACCAACTCGGGCGTGCTGTGACGGCGATTCCACTTACGGCAGCCTCGGTCGCGGCGGCGGCCGGCGGCGACGTCGTCGCCGGCGATCCGGGTCAGGCGTTCGACGGCGTGTCAATCGACACGCGGACAGTACAGCCGGGTGAGCTGTTCATCGCGATTCGCGGCGAGCGGTTCGATGGCGCGGACTTTGTGGGCACGGCGATCGAGGCGGGAGCGGCGGGCGTTGTCGTGGGTGAACGGAGCGCGAAAGCTTTAGCCGAGCGCCAGGGTCCGACGACTCGCGCCGCGGTGATCGCGGTCGGCGACACGACCGCGGCCCTGCAGGCGCTGGCCCGCGCGCTGCGGCGCGAGTCGGGCGCGCGGGTGGTCGCGATTACGGGCAGCGCCGGCAAGACCACGACGAAAGAGGTGACCAGCGAGCTGTTGAGCACGCGCTACCGCGTGATCCGCAACCGCGGAAACTTCAACAACCACATCGGGCTGCCGCTGTCGCTGATCGACTTGCGGCAGCAGCCGGAGATCGCAGTCGTCGAGCTGGGCATGAATCACGCGGGAGAGATCAGCACGCTCGTGCGCATCGCCGAACCCGACGTCCGCGTCTGGACCAATGTCGGCGAAGCGCACCTGGGATTCTTTGCCTCGCTCGACGCGATCGCCGACGCGAAGGCGGAGATCCTCGAAGGCGCGCGCCGATCCGATCTGCTCGTCGCCAACGCCGACGATCCGCGGATAACCGCGCGGATGCGGGCGTTCGCCGGGCGGGTGACAACGTTTGGCATCGAGCGGGACGCCGACGTCCGTGCGGTGTCCGTTGTTGATCGCGGCATCGAGGGAACGAGCGCGCAGATCACGACTCCGCGCGGCACGGTGGAGCTGACGACGCCGCTCGTCGGCCGCGGCAACCTGGCGAACATCCTCGCGGCGACGGCGGTGGCGCTCGAGTTCGACCTGCCGCTGGCCGATGTCGCGGAACAGGCGGCAGCGGTGCGGCCGGCGTCGCACCGCGGCGAAGTGGTGCGGCTGGCGCATGGCATCACGGTCATCGACGACAGCTACAACGCGAACCCGACGGCGACGAAGCTCGCAATCGAGGTCCTCGCGAGAAGCGCCGGCTCGCGGCGGATCGCCGTCATCGGCGAAATGCTGGAGCTCGGCGAGCGCTCGAGCGAGCTGCACGGCGACGTCGGACGCGCGGCCGCGCACGCCGGCCTCGACGCGATCATTGCAGTCGGCGGTGCGCCGGCTCGCGCGCTCGCGGATGCCGCGGTCGCAGCCGGGATGCCGCCCGATGCCGTGCAGTATTTCGGGAACAGCGACGACGCCGCCATCGTGGCAGGCGACCTGCTGCGCGCCGGCGATCTCGTGCTCGTCAAGGGTTCACGCGGCATCAAGACCGATCGCGTCGTCGACCGTCTGAAATCAGCATGGGGCGGCTGATGCTCTACCACCTGCTGTTCCAGGGCATCTACCCGCGCACTGGTCTCAGCGTGCTGAACGTGACGCGCTACATCACGTTCCGCACGGCGGCGGCAACCTTGTCGGCGCTCGCGATCAGCCTCGCGTTCGGTCCGTGGCTGGTGCGGAAACTGCGCGAGTTCCAGATCGGCCAGGTCATCAGGGCGGAAGGTCCGCAGACCCACCGCCCGAAAGCGGGCACGCCGACGATGGGCGGACTGCTGATCCTGACGGCGGCGCTGGTGCCGACGCTGCTGTGGGCCGATCTGACCAACGTCTATGTCTGGATTGCCGTGCTGACCACCGCCGGCTTCGGCGCGATTGGTTTCGCCGACGACTATCTGAAGATCGTGCGGCGCTCGCATCACGGCCTGCTGCCCCGCTACAAGATGGGGTACCAGATCCTCATCGGCGTGATGGTTGGCGTCGTGCTGCTGATCCTGAACCATCAGACGCTGTACACCACGCGCCTGGTGTTCCCGTTCTTCAAGCGCCTGATCCCGGATCTCGGATGGGGCTATCTGTTGTTCGCGGCGTTCATACTCGTCGCGGAGTCGAACGCGGTCAACCTCACGGACGGTCTCGACGGGCTGGCGATCAGCATCTTCGCGATTGCCGCGGCGGCGTACACGGCGCTCGCCTACGTGACCGGTCACCGCGTCTTCGCCGAGTACCTGCTGCTGGTGCGGTTCCCGCAGGCGGCTGAGTTGACGGTGTTCTGCGGCGCGCTGGTGGGCGCCTCGCTCGGGTTCCTCTGGTACAACTCGTACCCCGCGGAGATTTTCATGGGCGACGTCGGCTCGCTGGCACTCGGCGCCGCGCTCGGCATCGTCGCCATCCTGATCAAGCAGGAACTGCTGCTCCCAATCGTCGGCGGCGTGTTCCTGCTCGAAGCGCTGTCGGTGGTGCTGCAGGTCGGTTACTTCAAGGCGACCGGCGGGCAGCGGTTGTTTCGAATGGCGCCGCTCCATCACCACTTCGAGCTGATTGGCTGGAGCGAACCGAAGGTGATCACGCGATTTGTGATCGTCGCAATCATCTTCGCGCTCACCAGTCTGGCGACGCTGAAGCTGCGGTGACGCGGGTGGGGACCGGGGGACTAGGGACTTGGGGACGGGGGACCGAGGACAGAGGACGCGTGTCATTTGATGTGACCGGCAAGCGGGTGACCGTCGCGGGGGCGGCGAGGAGTGGCGTGGCCGCGGCGGAATTGCTCGCGCGCCGCGGTGCGCGGGTCACTCTCTCGGACATCGCGAGCGCGATCGCGGAGGGCGATCGACTGCGCGAGCTCGGCGTCGCGCTCGAAGTCGGCGGCCACGTCGCCGAGACGTTCACCAGCGCCGATCTCGTCGTGCTCAGTCCGGGTGTGCCGCCGGAGACGCCCGCGATCCAGGCGGCGCGCGATCGCGGCATTCCCGTGATCGCCGAAATCGAGCTGGCGTGGCGGTGGCTGCAGGGACGCGTGATCGCGATCACCGGCACGAAAGGCAAGTCGACGACGACCGCGCTGACCGGCCGGATGCTCGAAGCCGCGGGGTTCAAAGTGACCGTCGGCGGCAACATCGGCGCGCCGCTCAGCGCGCAGGTGCCGGAGTCGACGCCCGACACGCTCCACGTGGTCGAGACGAGCAGCTTCCAGCTCGAACAGATCGACACGTTCCGGCCGTGGATCAGCGTGATGCTGAACTTCTCGCCCGATCATCTCGATCGCCACCCCACGGTCGACGCCTACGCGGCAGCCAAGGCGCGCATCTTCGAAAACCAGCAGCCGACCGACTTCGCGGTGATCAACGCCGACGATCCGGCGGTCCTGGCGCTGGCGCGCCGCGGCCGCGCCGAGCAGCGGTACTTCGCGCGCAGCGGCGCGATTCTCGACGGCACGGTCCTCGACGCCGGCTGGATCGTGGCGCGCCGGCACGGCGCGGCGGCGCGGCTGGTGCCGCTGAGCGCGATTCACCTGCTCGGCCCGCATCTGGTCAACGACGTCATGGCGGCGGCCACCGTCGGCACCATCGCCGGCGCTCCATCCGAGGCGATGACGCGCGCGGTGGACGCGTTTCGCGGTCTCGAGCACGCCATGGAGCTGGTCGCCGACATCCAGGGCGTGCGCTTCGTCAACGATTCAAAGGCGACCAATGTCGAATCGGCGCTGCGGTCGATTGAAAGCTTCGATCGCGATCTCGTGCCGATCGTCGGCGGCAGGTTCAAGGGCGGCGATCTCCGGCTGCTGCGCGAGCCGCTCGCGGCGAGGGCCAAGGCGGTGGTCGCGATTGGCGAGGCCCGGCCGCTCGTACGCGAAGCG
>DATFWL010000331.1:0-16493 GCA_035259385.1 Vicinamibacterales bacterium
CGAATTCCAAATTCGTGACGCGGACTAGAATGGTTGGCTGTGGACAAGACGTTCCTGCTGATCGGCGCCGTGGCTGCGTTCCTGGCGGTGGCCTTCGGCGCGTTCGGGACCCACGGGCTTCGCGCGCGCCTCTCGCCGGAGATGATGACGGCGTTCGAGAGCGCGGTCCGCTATCACATGTACCACGCGCTCGCCCTCCTCATCGTCGGCCTGATCCTCGGTCGGATGGACGGGTGGCTCATTCGTACCGCCGGCTGGTGCTTCGTCGCCGGCATCGCGCTGTTCTCCGGCAGCCTCTACGCACTCGCGCTCAGTGGCGTGACGACGCTCGGCGCGATGACGCCGATTGGCGGGCTCGCTTTTCTCGCCGGCTGGGCGTGTCTCGCCTTCGCGGCAGTGTGAGTACGGCCCGATGCGTCGCCACGCGGTCTCCCACGCCGTTTCCTCGATTCTTCATCTGATCGCGGTCGCGGTACTCGCCGTCCAAACCGCCGGGCCGCGCGTCGCCCCTCGTCCGTCTCCCCCGCGATCGATGCCGGTCTTTGCCGTGCAGCGAACCGACGACTCGGCGCCGCCGGGACTGCAGCCGATCGATCCCAACGACGCCGACGACCTCCGGCCGCCGCACGGTACCTCGACGATCGACGTCGCGGGCTTCGAGTTCGACGCGGCGAAGATCGAGTCGCGCGCGGCGCTGCTCTTTCCGTTCCTGACGCCGGGGCTTTCACTCGAGCGGTTCGAGCTGGCCCCGCACGTCGACGCGCGCGACGCGTTTCACGATCCATTCGCGCCGCGCAGCGACGCGCAGGCCAAACGCTCCCGAAAGCCGCCGCTGGTGATGACCGACGCGGCGCTGCAGGCGCTCGTCGACGCGTCGTGGTCGCGCCGCAACCGCTGGACTCCGTTTCAACGCGTTCTGCAGCTGGCCGATCGCCACGACGCGGATGCCGGCAGGCTGCCCGCGCTGCTGCACGAGTATCAGGCCCAGGACGGGCTGCAGCCGTATGTCGACGCCGCCAATCGCGATCCGCGCATGTGGACCGAGCTGGGGCTCGCCGCCGATCACGTCGAGTTCATCGGCTTCATCAGCCGCTATGCGGCCGAGCACCCGTCCACGAAGGCGACGACGGAGCTGCTGTTCCTGCTGGACAAGATCGCGCAGGCCAGCCTCGACGCGCTCGTCACGCTGCTCGACACGGTCCCCGAGGAGCACCTGGAATGGACACGGTCGTCCAATCCCGACGCGTACGCGTTCGTCGTCGACCTCCGGCGCCACTACACGGCGGCGCTGTTGAAGAAAGGGCTGTCGACCGGCGGCCGCCTGACGGAGTTCTACGACAACGTGCGCCTCGGCGTTCTGACCGGTATCGTCCGCACGACGCCGCACGGCTACCGCGCCAACGACGCGCGGTTCCTGATCGGGCAGATCTATTTCAGGCAGGGCGACGTCGGCGCCGCCCTCCGGACGTGGCGCGGAATGACCATCGACGCGACCGACGCGTACGCGGACTCGATCGCACGCATCCTGAATGCGATCGCCACCGAGACGACCGGCGATCGCGGCGACGTGAACATGGCGGACACGATGCGGCGGCTCACGCTGCAGTTCAACGCGATCCTGCGCGCGGAACACGGCCGCTGGATCATGTTCTCGCTCGACCGCCTGCATCAGTTCGGCTATCGCTTCGACACGTTCTGACACCGAAGACAGAAGATGGAAAGGCTCTAAGTTTCTAAAGTTCTAAAGTTCTCGGTTCTGGGTTCTGGGTTCCCGGTTCTCGGTGCCCGGGAAGGAACCAAGAACCAGGAACCAGGAACCAGGAACCAGGAACCAGGAACCAAGGAACCAGGAACCAGGAACCTTGAACTCTTGAACTCTAGAACTCTAGAACTCTAGAACCCTGGAAACCGTATGCTTCGGATCTCGGACCGGATTGTGATCGACGACGAGGAAATCGAGGAGCGCTTCGTCCGCGCGTCCGGGCCGGGCGGGCAGAACGTCAACAAGGTGTCGACGGCCGTTGAGCTTCGTTTCGACGTCGCCGCCTCCGCGCTGCCGGATGACGTCAAGCAGCGCCTGGCCGCGATTGCCGGCGGCAGGCTCACGTCCGACGGCGTGCTGCTGATCGACAGCCGGGAGCATCGCACCCAGGCACAGAACCGCGAGGCGGCACGTGCGCGGCTGGTGGCGCTGCTGCAGCACGCGGCGCGACGGCCGAAGACGCGCCGCCCGACGAGGCCGCGTGCCGCGGCGCGCGAGAAACGGCTCGAGTCCAAGAAACGGCGCGGCGAGCTCAAGGCCGCGAGACGAAAACCATGAACCGTCGAGATTTTCTGTTCGCGACCGGCGCCGGCGCCGTCGGACTGACGATCGGCGATCGCGCGCCGACGTTCGCCCAGCCGGAGGCGCCATCGCGCTGGCGGACCTTCGAGCTGACGACGCGCGTCGATGTGCTGCAGGCGAGCAACACGACGCGCGTCTGGCTGCCGACGCCGCTGGCGGCGGCGCCGTATCAGCGGACCGCAGGCGACACCTATCACGCGGCCGGCGGCCGGACCGTGATGATCGAAACCAACGCCGACGAGCCGGATATCCTGGCGGCGGTCTGGGAAAACGGCAATCCGGCGGTCCTGACGCTGTCGAGTCGCGTCGCCACGCGCGATCACGCAGTCGATCTCACGACGCCGGCAGTCCCGCCTCCCCGCGATCTGTCCGCCTTCGCCCACTTTCTCCGTCCAACGAAGCTGATCCCGATCGACGGGATCGTCAAGACGACGGCAGACGCGATCACGCGCGGCACCGGCACCGACCTCGAACGGGCCCGCGCCATCTACGACTGGATCGTCGACAACACGTTCCGCGATCCCAGAACGGTCGGCTGCGGCACCGGCGACATCCGCTTCATGCTCGAATCGCACAACCTCGGCGGAAAGTGCGCCGACATCAACGCGCTGTTCGTCGGTCTCGCGCGGGCGGCAGGCCTTCCCGCGCGCGACGTCTATGGTCTGCGCGTCGCGCCGGCGACGGCATTTCGCAGCCTTGGCCTGCCCTCCGCCAACGCCACCCGAGCGCAGCACTGCCGGGCCGAGGTGTATCTCACGGGGTTCGGATGGGTCCCGGTCGATCCGGCGGACGTCCGCAAGGTGGCGCTCGAGGAACCGCCTGGCAACCCCGGCGTCAGCGACGAACGCGTCAAAGCGGCGCGCGAGCGGCTGTTCGGCTCCTGGGAGATGAACTGGGTCGCGTTCAACACCGCGCACGACGTTGCGCTGCCGGGCTCGACGCGGGGAACGCTGCCCTTCTTCATGTACCCGCAGGGCGAGACCGGCAAGGGGCGGCTCGACAGCCTCGATCCGGACAACTTCAAGTACAGCATCACCGTGAAGGAAGTCGCCTGATCGCCGCGCCGGCGGGGGCCAGGTTCATGTGGACATCTGTAACGACTGGTCACATAATGTGGTCATGTCGAAGATGGCCGCGGCGAAGTTCAAGGAACAATGTCTGGCGCTGCTCGACCGCGTCGGCGCCGACGGAATCGTGATCACCAAGCGTGGCAAGCCGGTGGCGAAGCTGGTGCCGTTTCACACCGAGTCGAAGAGCCTGATCGGCTCGCTCGCCGGCAAAGTGAAGATCCGGGGGCGCATCATGTCGACCGGTGTGAAGTGGGATGCTGAACGTTGACACGCACATGCTGCTGTATGCCCTCACCGGTACGCTGAAGCCGAGGGAGCGCCGCGTCCTCGGCGCTGATCAATGGAGCATCTCGGCGATCGTGCTGTGGGAGCTCGCGAAGCTGGCGCAGCTGCGACGGATCAGCATCAATCTCGAGGATGTCGAGGTCGTGCGGGCGCTTGCGCGCATTCACGTCTGGCCGCTGACCCGGGAAATCGCGCAGGCCAGCACGCGCCTCGACATTCACGGCGACCCGGCCGACGAACTGATCGGGGCGACCAGTGTCGTTCACAACGTGAAGCTGGTCACGCGCGACCGCGCGCTGCTGAAATCGAAGATCGTGCCGCTGGTGCGGTTCCGTCCCTGACCGTCTGCCTGACCTGCCTGACCTGCCCGGCGTGCCTGGCCTGCCTTACACCGTCATCGTCCCTTCGCCGACGACGACCGACGCGCCGCCGACCTTCACGCCGCTGACGTCGCCGCCGGTGAACTCGACGCGCACGTGGAGCAGGCTTGGGCGCCGTGCGAGCACACCTTGCAGCACGACGATCGAGCCCGCGCGATCGGCCGGCACGTAGTGATGCTTCGCCATGAACAACCCGGCCGGGCCGACGGCGGATCCGGTGGCTGGATCCTCGATTCCGCCAGCCGGCAGCATCCGGCTGTAGGCAGTCGCGTCGTCCTGGCCGCGCTCCGTCGAGAAGGCGTAGAGACCCCGGCGCTGGAGTCCCGCCGCCGTGAACAGCGCGTCCACTTTTGCCCGATCGATCGCCGCCGTGTCGACTGCCTTGCGCGTCGTCAGCGGCACGATGACGAACGTCGACCCGGAATAGACCTCCTGCGCCGGCGCGCGGGTGTCGATGGACGCGGTGTCGAGACCGAGAGCCGCCGCCAGTGCCGCGGCGTCGGCAATCGTCTTGCCGAAGGTCGGCTTCTGCTGCGTCATCCATGCGAACGCGAGCGTGCCGTCCTTCCACTCGAGATCGAGCGGCGTCGGTCCGACGCCCAGCTGAAAGATGGTTCGCCTGGTGCCCGCTTTCAGCGCGCCGGTGTGCGCGAGCGCGAATGCCGTCCCGATCGTCGGGTGGCCGGCGAACGGCGTCTCGGCCGTGCGCGTGAAGATCCGGACGCGGAAGTCGGTGCCCTGCTGCTCCATCGGAAACACGAATGTGTTTTCCGAGTAGTTCGATTCGCGCGTCAGCGCCTGCATCGCGTCGGCGTCGAGCCCGGCCGGATCGGTGTAGACCAGCAGCTGGTTGCCGGCGAGCCGCCGATCGGTGAACACGTCGAGATGCACGTACCGGTACGCGTGTCCTGAGTCGGTTCGCGTCGTCGGTTCACGCTGAGCGCCGCGGGCCGACGTCAATGCGCCGAGAGCCGTTACACCGAATTCACGCCGCGTGAGTTGCGTCATAGCCATCCACCTGAGCAGAGTGTGGGACCGATGGGCCCATGGGGTTGGTGGGGAGGGCTCGCGCTTCGCGCGAGCGAGGCCCATCGGTCCTACCCCACCCGCCCGATGGGCCTATCGGTCCTACACACCCCTGCGGCGTCACTATAGTAGAGTCTTGCTTTCTGGAGGGCACGACATGAAACGTCTGTTTCTGCTCGGAACGCTCCTGACCCTGGGCTCCCTGTCACTGACCGCCGCGCAGCAAACGTCTGCGACGAACGCTCCCAAAGTCATCGACATCCAGAAGCTCAAGGACAACCTCTACGTGCTGACCAGCTCGACGCCGGGCAACGCGGCGACGTTCAGCGGCGGCAACGTGGCGGTGTTCATCACCGACGGCGGCGTCACGCTCGTCGACGACAAGCTCGCCGGCTGGGGCCAGGCGGTGCTCGACAAGGTGAAGAGCGTCTCGAACAAGCCGATCACCCGCATCATCAACACCCACACCCACGGCGACCACACCGGCAACAACAACTTCTTCGGTGCCAGCGTCGAGATCGTCGCGCAGGAGAACACGAAGGCGAACATGGCGAAGATGGACGCCTTCAAGGGCGACAACGCGAAGTACCTGCCGTCGAAGACCTACACCGACAAGACGACCATCGGCAGCGGCAAGGATCGGATCGATCTCTATTACTTCGGCGCCGGCCACACCAACGGCGACACCTTCGTCGTCTTCCCGGCGCTGCGGGTGCTGCACACCGGCGACATGTTCGCCTGGAAGGACGGCCCGCTGTGCGATCGCAACAACGGCGGCAGCTGCGTCGCGTTTCCGCAGACGCTGTCGAAGGTGATCGCGACCATCAAGGACGTGGACACGGTGATTCCGGGCCACAGCCCGATGCAGACGCCGAAGGACCTGGCGGAGTTCCAGCGCTTCGTCGCCGATCTCTCGAAGCACGCGCAGGATTCGATGAAAGCCGGCAAGAGCGTGGACGACGCGTTCGCGTCGTTCAGCGTCGACAAGTATCCCGGCTACAAGAACGAGCGCGTCAAGGGATCCATCCAGGCGGTCTACGACGAGTTGAAGAAGTAGACTATGCCCATGAAGGCCCTCTGGTGGGCGGCGGCGATCGCCGTCGGGTTGATCTCGATCCGGGGCCCGCGGATTGAGCCGGGTCGGTACGCGCTGGACGGCGCCGTGCTGTCCGCACAGGACAGCGCGCTGCCGGCGCCGGGGTTCCATCATCTGCACCTGAACTCGATGAATCCCGACGCCGCCGCCGCGTGGTACGCGAAGGCATTCCCGGTGACCTCGAAGGCGATGTGGGGCGGCATGACGGCGCTCAACTCGCCGAACAACGTGCTGGTCCTCTTCACCAAGGTCGATCAACCGCCCGCGACCCAGCCGCAGACGGCGTTCTGGCACTTCGGCTGGCACGTGCTGAAAGAGCGCGAGACGATGGTTCGGCTGCGCGATCAGGGCGTGACGCTGCTGCCGCTCTACACCGGTGACCCTGGTCGGCCGACGGTCAACATCAACAGCGACACCTATCCGGGCACCGGCGGACTGCTGGGGCTCACGCGCGCGCAGCTCGACGAAGCGAAGAAGAACAACGTCAAGCCCGCGGGCGGCGCGGGCTTCGCCTACATCCGCGGTCCGGACGATGCGCTGATCGAGGTGCAGGGCGACATGCCCGCCGAGCGCTTCAACCACGTGCACATGTATCACGAGAACCCGTTCTGCGCGCAGCTCTGGTACCAGAAGCACCTGAACGTGGCGCCGCCGCAGGGCCGCCGCGGTGGTGCGCCGGCGGAGCCGCGCACCGAGGCGAACTGCCGCGTGCCGCGTACGCCGGACAGGACGTTCCCGGCGCTCGAGCTGAACGGCATGTACCGCGCGCCGCAGATCCCGCTCGTGTTCGGCGACGTCTCGATGGGCGGCTACATGAACAACGCCGATCAGCCTCTGGTCAGTACCCGCGGACATCTCGCCGATCACGTCGGCCTGCGCGTCGCGAACCTCGACGCATGGCTCGCCAAGCTGCGCGGCGAAGGCGTCACCATCCTCGACCAGCCTCACCAGCTCGGCGACACCCGCGCTTTCATGATCGAAGGCCCGAGCAAGGAAGCAATCGAACTCGTAGAGGTCAAGTAGCCCTGGGACACATTCTTCAGAATCTTCCCGTCGGAGAGCGCGTCGGCATCGCGTTCTCCGGCGGCCTCGACACCAGCGCGGCGCTGCACTGGATGCGCAGCAAGGGCGCCATCCCCTACGCCTATACCGCCAATCTCGGACAACCCGACGAGACCGACTACGACGAGATCCCGCGCAAGGCGCTCGAGTACGGCGCCGAGCAGGCGCGGTTGATCGACTGCCGCGCGCAGCTCGTCGCCGAGGGGATCGCCGCGCTGCAGTGCGGCGCTTTCCACATCTCCACCGCGGGCGTGCCGTACTTCAACACCACGCCGCTCGGCCGCGCCGTCACCGGCACGATGCTGGTCGTCGCGATGAAGGAAGACGACGTCCACATCTGGGGTGACGGCAGCACGTTCAAGGGGAACGACATCGAGCGGTTCTATCGCTACGGACTGCTCGCGAACCCGAACCTCCGCATCTACAAGCCGTGGCTCGATCAGCGGTTCATCGACGAGCTCGGCGGCCGCAGGGAGATGTCGGAGTTCATGAACCGCGCCGGCTTCGGCTACCGCATGAGCGTCGAGAAAGCCTACTCGACCGACTCGAACATCCTCGGCGCGACCCACGAGGCCAAGGATCTCGAGCGCCTCGACACCGGGATCACGATCGTCGAGCCAATCATGGGCGTCGCGTCGTGGCGGGACGAGGTGGCGGTGCCGCGCGAGACCGTGACCATTCGCTTCGAGGAGGGGCGCCCCGTCGCGCTCGACGGCCGCTCGTTCGACGACCAGGTGGAGCTGCTCCTCGAGGCGAACCGCATCGGCGGACGCCACGGCCTCGGCATGTCGGATCAGATCGAGAACCGGATCATCGAAGCGAAGAGCCGCGGCGTCTACGAAGCGCCGGGGATGGCGCTGCTCTTCATCGGCTACGAGCGGCTCGTCACCGGCGTTCACAACGAGGACACCATCGAGCAGTACCGCGAGAACGGCCGCCGGCTCGGACGGCTGCTCTATCAGGGCCGCTGGTTCGATCCGCAGGCGCTGATGCTGCGCGAGACGGCGCAGCGCTGGGTCGCCCGCGCGATCACCGGCGAAGTGACCGTGCAGCTCCGGCGCGGCAACGACTACTCGATCCTGAACACCGAGAGCCCCAACCTCACCTACAAACCCGAACGGCTGACGATGGAAAAGGGCGAGAGCATGTTCTCGCCGCAGGACCGGATCGGTCAGCTGACGATGCGCAATCTCGACATCACCGACACGCGCGACAAGCTGGTGACCTACGTGAAGACCGGCCTGCTGCGGTCGGGCGCCGGTGCGCCGCTGCCGCAGCTCTCGGACGGCGAGCCGCATCCGGCGAAGAAGTAGCGGTGATGCACGAGGTCAACGTGCTCGGGCAGCCGATCGACTTCACGGTGGCCGGGTGGAAAGCGCCGCCGCGGCCGCCGCGCGAGCCGATGACCGGTCGGACCTGCCGGGTCGAGCCGCTGGACCCGGCGCGGCACGGGGCACAGCTTCATGCCGCGAACCTGCTCGACACCGCCCACCGCAACTGGACCTACCTGCCGTACGGACCGTTCGCGACGTTCGACGACTATTCCGTCTGGCTGAACGGCGTCGCCGCGGGCACCGATCCGATGTTTCACGCGATCGTCGATCTCGCGACCGGCGATGCGGTCGGCGTCGCGAGCTACCTGCGCATCGATCCCGCTGCCGGATCGATCGAAGTCGGGCACATCAACTACTCGCCCAGGCTGCAGCGGAGGATTGCCGCGACCGAAGCGATGTACCTGATGATGAAGCGCGCCTTCGAGCTCGGCTACCGCCGCTACGAGTGGAAGTGCCACGCGCTCAATGCGGCGTCGCGCGCGGCGGCCCAGCGCTTCGGCTTCTCGTACGAGGGGATCTTCCGCCAGGCTCGCGTGGACAAGGGACGCAACCGCGACACCGCGTGGTACGCGGCGATCGATCGCGAGTGGCCGGCGCTCGACGCCGCCTTCCGCCGCTGGCTCGACCCGGCGAACTTCGACGCAGAGGGACACCAGATCACGTCGCTGGCGGCGCTCACGTCGCCAATCCTCGTCGCACGCGGGTAACGCAATGGAATTGGCGTGGATCGATCCGCCACGAAGGCACGAAGACACGAAGATGTTTTCGTACAGAACTACCGTCGTGCTTTCGTGTCTTCGTGGCGTGATCGCGATGTTCGTCGCGGCGTCGACGATCAGTGCCGGCGGGGCGGCCCGTGACGGCCGGGTTGAAAGCCCGGCCCTACACGTGACTGGTGCAGGAGAGCTCTTTCCCGCCTCCGCTCGCTCTGAGTCCACGCGAGCTACGGCGAGGCACGCCGAAGCGCCGAAGGCGCCAACGCGGCAGGGCGACCGACGAGCCGA
The DNA here is from genome assembly GCA_035259385.1 of Vicinamibacterales bacterium. Taxonomy (GTDB): domain Bacteria; phylum Acidobacteriota; class Vicinamibacteria; order Vicinamibacterales; family CAVVIG01; genus QHWK01. The sequence continues at coordinate 9,602 of DATFWL010000331.1, forward strand.
CGCCGTTCCGACCTACACGGTCGATCCGTACTGGCCCAGGCCGCTGCCGAATCACTGGCTGGTCGGCGCCATCGCCGGCGTCGCCGTCGACGCCCGCGATCACGTCTGGATTACTCATCGCCCGTCGACGCTGCAGCCGAACGAGACGCGCTCGATCTGGAAGGCGGCGCCGCCGGTGCTCGAATTCGCCCAGGACGGCGGGCTCGTCCAGGCGTGGGGCGGGCCGGGCGCCGGCTACGAGTGGCCGCAGCTCGAGCACGGCATCTACGTCGACGCGCAGGACCACGTGTGGCTGGCCGGCGGCGGAGAGAAGGACGCGCAGATCCTGAAGTTCACGCGTGACGGCAGGTTTCTGCTGCAGATCGGCCATCAGGGCAAGGGCCGCGGCAGCAACGACACCGAGAATCTCGGCGGCGCCGCGAGCATGACGATCGATCCGGCGGCGAACGAGCTGTACGTCGCCGACGGGTACGTCAATCATCGCGTGATCGTGTTCGATGCCGCCACCGGCGCCTACAAGCGGCACTGGGGCGCGTACGGAAAGCGTCCGGACGATTCGTATTTCGAGAAGGCCGGCGAGCGGCTGCCGGGACCGTTCAGCGGCGCCGTCCAGAACGAGAACAAGCCGAGCCAGTACGATCCGGACGGCCCGCCGCCGCCGCAGTTCCGCATCGTGCACGCCGTGCGGATCGCCAACGACGGCCTCGTCTACGTCTGCGACCGCACCAACAACCGGCTCCAGGTGTTTCACACGGACGGAACGTTCCTGCGCGAAGTGTTCCTCGCGAAGCGGACGTTCGGCAGCGGCTCGGTGTGGGACCTCGCCTTCTCGCCCGATCCGCAGCAGACGTTCATGGCGGTCATCGATGGCACGAATCAGCAGGTGTACATCCTGCGGCGCGCGTCGCTCGACCTCGTGGGCACCTTCGGCGGCGGCGGACACTGGGCCGGCCAGTTCTACGGCGCGCACAACATCGCCGCCGACTCGCGCGGCAATCTCTTCATCACCGAGACCTACGAAGGCAAGCGTGTTCAGAAGTTCGTCTACGGCGCCGCTGACGCTCCGCTGAAGCCTTCGCGCGACGACGATGGGCTGGCGGCATCATTGCAGGCGCCCGTTCGCACCGGCGATTACACCGAGCGCGGGCTGAAGGCGTCAGACTTTCCCCGCGTCCGGAAGCTGACCGACAACGTCTACGCGTTCGAGCAGATCGATCCCACCAAGCGCGTCGTCACCGTCAACAACCTGATCGTGATTACCAGCGACGGCGTGCTGGTCGCCGAGAGCCAGGGGACCGTCGACAACACGCGGCGGCTGGTGGCGGAAATCGCGAAGCTGACGCCGCAGCCGATCCAATACCTGGTCGTCGGCTCGGAGCACGGCGATCACACCGGCGGCATCGGCGCCTTCCCGCCGGGGATCACCTTCTTCGCACATCCGTTCTCGGCGCCGCGGATCAAGCAGCCGACGGAACCGGTCGCAGATCGGAAGGTGCTGCAGCTCGGAGGCACCGAGATTCAGATTCTGTTTCTCGGCAGGGCCCATACCGGCGGCGATCTGCAGGTGTACCTGCCGCGCGAGCGGATCCTGTTCATGAGCGAGGTGTTCATCAACCGGATCTTCCCGTCGATGGCCAACGGCTACCCGTCGGAATGGGTGGAGACCCTGAAGAGAGCCGAGCAGCTCGATCCGATCTGGTACGTGCCCGCGCACGGCTTCGTCGACGACGCGCCGGTGTTGAAGGAAGAAGAACGGAACTACCGGATGGCGATCGAGAAGGTCATCGCCGAGGGCAAACGCCTCCACGACGCGGGAACGCCCGTCGAGAACGCGGCCGCCGGTGCGCGCCTTGAACCGTACGACGGCTGGACCCGCGCCGCGAACAACGCTGGGTCCGCGCTCACGCGCGTCTACATGGAACTGGACGGCGCACTCAAGCGGCCGTAGCCGCGTGCACGGACTGAGGACTGGCGACTAGCGACTGAAGACTGATGGCAGCAGTCGCGGTCCCCGCCGGCTCAGTGCGGGCCGTAGGCGCTGTACATGGCCGCCTCGAACGGCTGCGAGAAGACGAACAGCACGACGATCCACGCGGCGATGCCGAGCGCGAACGACAGCGCGGTTCTGGCCGCGCCCATCTCGTGGGTGGCGCGCGTCGCCCTGAACAGCGCGGCGAAGAACACGATCCACAACGCCGTCGTCGCCGCAAACGACACGAGGAAGACGATCGCGTTCCAGATCGACAGCTGTGCGGCGATCGCGGCACCCTGTTTCACCAGTTCCTCGGGATCCTGCGCCTGCGACGCGACCACGAACCGGTGCACCGGCACGAGGCAGGCCGCAATCATCGCCTGGAACGTCGACAGCAGACAGTACGCGGTGACGAACGCCGGCAGATTGCCCTTCCCGCCCAGCCAGCGGAGCACGCCGTAGAGCACGAAGCACAACCCGATCTTCTCGATCACGTCTTCGGCGAGGACTGACACCATGAATCCCGGGTGGCCGACCTGCAGCGACTTCGCCGTCCACGCCGGCAGGTGCAGGACCGAGGCGACGATGCTGACGTAGACCAGATAACGAAGCGCAAAGAACAGCGTCTCTGGATCGTCGAGATCGAAGTCGTCGAGCGCGCGCTCGCGCTTGACGATGACCGCCACGAACGTGAGGACCACCGTCCGCACTTCGTCGACAGCCGCCTGGATCAGCGATGGCGGCCGGCGGCTGCCCGGCCCTGCGACGCCTTCGCCGCGCGAGGAGCGCGTCAGGGCGCGATCGCCATCGGCCCAGCGCGAGGCTGGATCGACCTGCAGATCCTGAATGGCCTGCAGCAACTCCGCGTCGCGACCGTCGAACGAGCCGCTGGTGAAGTCGAGCCACTGCTTGTTGCCGAGAAAGAACTGCAATTGTCCGCCCAGCGGCGTCCCGTCGAACCGGATCGGCAGGATCGGCACGCCTTCGTTGTCCGCGCGCTCGACCTCGCGCGCCATCTGCCGCGACCGGTAGGCGTCGCGCGACACCACGATGATCATCAGGCAGCTGTCCGCGATGGCGCCGAGGATCGCCGCCGGCCACGCCGTCCCCGGCGCGATGTCGCGCGGCGCGATCCAGCAGGCGATGCCGCTGCGCTCGAGGACCGCGCAGAGCTCCTCCGCAGTCGAACGGTTCCTTTTCGCATAACTGATGAAAACATGTGCCATGCCGTTTCACACGCGGCGGACCTTACACCAAAGTCGTAAAGCCACTTACGGAAAATTTCGGATCGATATGCGATCATTTACCTCATGCGTTGGGGCAGCGCGCGCCGAGGCCTTCGTGGTTGGGGGATCGTGTGCGCACTCGCCGCGATCTGCGGCCTGCGCACGAGCCCTGCCCCGCGCACAGCGCGCCCGCAGCTGGCGGCCGCCCTGAGTGTTCCCGCCAGAGACGGATTCCGTCTCGGCACCGCGGGGCGCCCGTTCGCGTGGTCCACGGCGATCGGCGATTTGAACGCCGACGGCCGTCCGGATTTTGCGATTGCGGATCGCGTCGGGCGTCGCTCCACCGGGTTTGCTTACGCCATCGAACTCTCGATCGCCGGCGGGCAATCGGCGTCGGTTGCGTTCGACTCGGACCAGGACGCGCTCAGCGTCTCGCTGAGCGACGTCGATCTCGACCGCGATCTCGACGTTGTCGTCACCAGTGCGGTGTCGCGATCGGTCGTGGCGGTGTGGTTGAACGACGGCACGGGGCAATTCCATCGCGCGGCACCGGACCTTCCGACCGGCTCCTGGCGCGCGGCCGCCTCGCGGCTGGATAGCCCCACCAGGGCTTCCGGCGCTGGCGAATCGATCGGTCGCGAGCAGACCAACGCATTCGTTGGCGATCGTGCCTGCGGCGACGCCCGCCTGCCGATCTCGACGCTGGCGGCATGCGGCCCGTTCCGCACCGCGCGCGCCTCGCTTTCCGCGCTTCGTCCGCGCGCTCCACCTCCCGCCCAGGCATAAGCGATCACGGTCCGGCTGAAACCGGACACGACCGGAACGTCGCGACGGCTTCAGCCAAGTACCAGTCTCGCAGCGTTGGTCGTGTCCGCTGATCGGACCCGCGTGTCCGTGGCGTCCGCCTCACGGGCGGACCGCCGATTGTTCCTGTTTCGTCGAGGTTTCGTATGAGCGTGCGGGGGTGTCTTTTCACCGCGTTGCTGCTGGCGTCTACCGCGCCGCCGGCGCGGGCGCAGGCGGTGTTGACGATCGATGAGGCGGTAGGTCAGGCAATCGACCGGAACCTGACGCTGCTCGCCGAGCGGCTGAACCTCACGGTCGCCGACGCGGCGATTGCGACGGCGCGGCTGCGTCCCAACCCGGTCCTGTCCGGCGGCGCGAACAGCCTCGACTGGCTGGGGACCGGATTCGACGAAGTCAACGGCGCCGGCCCGCAGGAGTATTCGATCCGCGTGGACGTCCCGTTCGAGCGCGGGAGGAAACGGGAGCTGCGGACCGCGCTCGCCTCGACCGCGAAGTCGGTCGCGGAGGCGCAGCTTGCCGACTCGGTGCGGCGGCTGCAGCTCGACGTCACGATCGCCGCCATCGACGTGCTCGAGGCCAAGGCCAAGCTGAAGCTCGCGCGCGAGAATCTCGACACCCTCCAGCGCCTCGTCCGGTTGAACGAGCTCCGTCTCACCAGCGGCGCGCTGCCGCCGCTCGAAGTGACGCGCTCGCGGGTGGCGATGCTCCAGTACCGCGGCAGCGTGACGACCGCGGAGCTGACGCTCACGCAGGCGCGCTTGAAGATCCACGCGCTGCTCGGCCGTCAACCGGGCGACACGCTCGTCGACATCGAGGACGATCTCCGCCTGCAGCCGGCGGTGACGACGCCGACGCTCGACCTGGTCGAGGCGGCGGCGCGCACCAACCGGCCCGACGTGCGGGCGCTGCAGAGCGACGAGGCGCGGACGCAGTACGACCTGCGCCTGCAGGTCGCGCAGGGGCGCGTCGACTACACGCTCGGCGCCGAATACCGCCGGCAGCAGGGCGTCAACGGCAAGGGCAATCTCGCCGGGTTGTTCGTCAGCGTCCCGCTGCCGATCTTCAACCGCAACCAGGGTGAGATCGCGCGCGCGGAGGCCGAGCACGAGAAGGCGTCGCGCTCGCTGGTCGCGCTCGAGACGAACGTCTCGGCCGAGGTCGCGTCCGCCTACGCGGAGTACCAGTCGACGCGCGGCCTGCTCACGGACATCGAGCGCGAGCTGCTGCAACCCGCGGCGGAAGCCCGGGCCGGGACCGCGTACGTCTATCAGGCCGGCGCGACGTCGCTGCTCGACGTCCTCGACGCGCAGCGCACGTTCAACGACACGATGGACGCGTACTACACCGCTCAGGCGGCCTACCGGCGCGCGGAGGCGCGGCTGCGGCTCGTCGCTGACATCGATCCAAGGAGGCGGCCATGACCGCGCACGGATGCGTTCCACGAACGACGATGGCAATCGCCTGCGTCTCGGCGCTGCTGGCAGGCGGCTGCCACCGCAATTCGGGACCCGAAGCCGCCGCGAGCGCGGCGACGGCGGCCGCGACGCCGGACCTCCCGGTGCGCGCCGCGCCTCGGTCACCGGCGGGGCCGCCGCGGCTGCACCTCGACGAGGCGCAGCTCGGACAGATCAAGATCGAAGAGCTCGCGACGCGTTCGGGCGGCGACGTGATCCGCGCCACCGGCACGGTTGAATTCAACGCCGATCGCATCGCCCGGATCCTCGCCCCGGTCGCCGGCCAGGTGCAGGAGCTGAAGCTGAACGTCGGCGACGACGTCCGCCGCGGCGACACGGTCTTCGTCCTGAGCAGCCGCGAGGTGGCCTCGGCGATCGCCGACCACCTGGCCAGCCAGAAGGATCTCGATCTCTCCGAGAAGACCTACGCGATGACCAAGGATCTCTTCGAACATCAGGCGGCCTCGCGGATTGCGATGCAGCAGTCGGAGAACGACGTCGCGAAAGCGCGCGCCAAGGTGGCGCAGACCGCCGAAGTCCTGCGGGTCCTCGGTTTCGACGAGCAGGCGGTCGAGAACAGCGGCCCCCTGGTCTCGCACGTGCCGATCAAGGCGCCGATCAGCGGCACCGTCACCGAACGCACCATCACCAGCGGGCAGTTCGTCGGCGTCGAGAGCACGGCGCTGATGACGATTGCCGATGTCTCGAGCGTGTGGGTGCAGGCGGACGTCTTCGAGCGCGACCTGCACAGCATCGCCGCCGGCGAAAAGGCGGACGTGACGACCGCCGCCTACCCCGACGATCACTTCAGCGCCCAGGTGTCACGGGTCGGCACGGTGGTCGACGCGCAGACGCGCACCGCGAAGATCCGCTTCGTCACCGCGAACCCGGGCCTGCGGCTGAAGCCGGGCATGTTCGCGACCGCGACGCTGCAGATTCCGGGCGCCTCCCCCACCGCTCTCACGGCGCCGGCGAAGGCAGTGTTCGTCGAGGGCGGCAAGAGCTTCGCCTACGTACAGACCGGCCCGCTCGAGTTCGAGCGCCGCGAGGTCGATACGGTGCCGGCCGGCAGCACCCGCGTGCGGGTGACCCGCGGGCTGTCAGCGGGCGATCGCGTCGTCGCCGACGGCGTGCTGCTCCTGCGGGCGCGTGAGACGGACGGCTCGAGCGAATGATCCGCCGCATCATCTCCGTCGCCCTCCACCAGCCGACGTTCGTGCTGATGCTCGTCGCCGTGTTCGTCGGCGTCGGCATCGCGGCGTTCCGGTCGCTGCCGGTCGAAGCCTTCCCCGACGTCACCGACGTGCAGGTGACGGTGATCTCGCTCTTTCCCGGGCACGCACCCGAGGAGGTCGAGAAGCAGGTGACCATCCCGCTCGAGATCGAATTGAGCGGGCTGCCGAACGCGGTGCGGATGTTCTCGCACACCCAGT
>DATFWL010000332.1:0-2144 GCA_035259385.1 Vicinamibacterales bacterium
GCTCCATGCTTCCGGTGCTGTCCATCCAGTGAACGGTTGAAAGACCCTCTGTCCTCCCTTTCCGGTACAGCAATATGCCGTTTCTGGAAACATCGAGTTGAGCAAACCCGTAGTTCGTATCATTCGAGACGTCTTCGACTGCGACGGCTGGCGAGCCGCGGACCTCCAAGCGGACCGGGTCAAACGCCACAGCGAAGAGCGTCCCCTTCCTCACATACAGCAGGTGTCCACTGGGCACGTACCGCGGATACAAGCCTGCGCGTTCCAATACGATCTTCTCGGTGTGAGCCGCCAAGGACCACACGCTGATGCTGGCTTCGTCGTAGTTTGAAGGCGTCGTGCTCGACGTGAACAGCACGATCTTCCCACCGGGCAGGACTTGCGGCCAGCGATGGCTTTGTTCGCCCGGCGCCAGTGTCGTCAGCGAAGCAATTGACCCGCCTTCCGCTGGAACGAGCGACAGTCCCCTCTGTGAATCCAACGCCGCGATGATATGGCCATCTTCTCCCCACGTGCCGCCACGGCCGGCAGGGGCGTCGCACAGAGTCACCGGCTCGCCGCCGTCGACGCGCGCTTTCCTCAGTTTGCCTCCCGCGAAAAAGCCGACCCATTGCCCGTCCGGAGAGAAGAACGGTGCGAACGCGCCATCGCTGCCGCGTAGCTCCACCGATTGCGACTGAGACTGGTCCAGACGACGGGTCAACAATCGCGACTTGCCATTGGACCCTTCGGCGACGACGACGAGCCGGGTTCCATCCGGAGAAAGAATCGCGTCCGGCCCGAGATTCGTTGGCGCTACTGCCATTCCCAAATCCACATCCAGCCGCATCGCGCTCTGCGCACTGTCGGGCGCAACGCGACGCCACGGCGCCCACAACGCGACGGCTGCAACGAGGGCGAACGCGGCCGCGAGCGCCCACGGCGCGCTGCTTCTCGGTTGCGACGTCGCTTCTGCCGCATCTTCGAGCAGCAGCTGCCAGTCACCAATCGCTTGCAGCCGCTGCATGGGGTCCTTTTGTAGACAGGCGTGGAGCAGGCGCCGCGTTCGGGCCGGCGCTCGCGTCAGGTCCGGCTCTTCTTTCAACAGCGCGGCCAACGTGTCGGAGATCGTCTCACCCAGGAATGCTCGTCGGCCGGTGAACATTTCGTAGAGTACGCATCCGAACGCCCACACATCGCAGCGCTTTTCGGCGGCTCTACCCTTTGCTTGCTCCGGACTGACGTACCCGACGGTTCCGAGAATCACGCCCATCTGCGTCATCGCGGGGCTTGTGATCGTCGGCGACGCGGCGACTGAGGCAGCCGCGCCAGCGACCGGCTCGATCGCTTTGGCGAGCCCGAAGTCCAGCACCTTCACCGTGCCATCGGATCGCAGCTTGATGTTGGCGGGCTTCAGATCGCGATGCACGACGCCTTGCTCGTGCGCCGCTTCCAGCGCGACCGCGATCTGTTTGGCGAGTGGCAGCGCCTCGTCCATCGGAATCGGTCGCTGAGCGATGCGATCGGCGAGCGTCGGACCGTCCACGAGCTCGAGGACGAGTGCGCGGATGCCATCGGACTCTTCGACACCGTAGATGGCCGCGATGTTCGGGTGGTTGAGCGACGCGAGCACCTGCGCCTCGCGTTTGAAGCGGGCGAGCCGGTCGGCGTCCTGGACGAATTCAGACGCCAGAATCTTGATCGCGACGTCCCGATTCAGCCTCGGATCACGCGCGCGGTACACCTCGCCCACCCCGCCAGCCCCGAGGGTTGAGAGGATTTCGTACGGGCCGAATCGAACGCCTGGCGCGAGGGTCACGAGAGTTCTCGGACGGTGGTGAGGGCCCATTGTAGCGGGCGTCGTGCAACGGCGGAAGGCGCTGGCGATCCGCTGAGGGCCAGCCAATCGCCCGGCGCTTCCGCAACGCGCGCCAGCAGATCAGCGCGCGCTCCCGAGCGATAGGAAGGCCGAGAGGTTCAGGGCCTGGCCTGGTCGCAGGCGTGGAGGCGTCACGTCGATAGAAACTTATCGAGGCAATTTCGCCGGCCAGTTCAGGACCACCGTGACTGGAGCGAAGTCTTGCGTGTTGAGCCGCACCGGGATCAAAAACCGCCGACCGTCGTGAGCGACGGCGAAGGGGTGATAGTCGTTGGGAACCGTGATG
>DATFWL010000333.1:0-4586 GCA_035259385.1 Vicinamibacterales bacterium
ATCGACGATCCGAAGGTCTATACGAAGTCGTTCACCGTCAACTTGACGGAGCAACTCGAGGCCGACACAGAGCTCATCGACGAGTTCTGTCTCGAGGGCGAGAAAGATTACGAGCGGCTGCAGCGTTCGCGAGGAAAGTAAGGATCGAAGTCCCGATGCGTTCGATCCACGCACTTGCACTCCTCCTCGCAGCCGCGGTCCTCACCGGGCACGGCCAGTCCAATCGTCCATGGCCGCCGCCCGTGCAGCAGGTCCCGAGCGAATCTCCACCGCTGTCGCCCGCCGAGGCGCTGAAGACCTTCTATCTGCCGCCCGGCTACTCCGTCGAGCTCGTCGCGAGCGAACCGCTCGTCAAGGACCCCGTCGCGATCGATTGGGATCTCGAGGGACGGCTCTGGGTCGTCGAGATGTCCGGCTACATGCGAAACATCAGCGGAGACAACGCGCGCGACCCCGTGGGTCGCGTGGTCGTGCTGCAGGACGAGGACGGCGACGGCAGGATGGACAAACGGACCGTCTTCGCGGACGGCTTGGTACTGGCGCGCGCCGTCAAGGTCCTCGATCGCGGTGTGCTCGTCGGCGAGCCGCCCAACGCCTGGCTGATGCGCGACACGAATGGCGACCTGCGCATGGACACCAAAGAGCTCGTCACCAATCAGTACGGCCGCTTGGAGGCGGATCCGCAGAACAACGCGAACGAATTTCATTGGGGTCTCGACAACTGGATTCACGTGGCCGCGTCCGAGATCATCCTGAGACTCAAGAACGGTACCTTCGAGGTGCGCCGGACGCTGCGCCGCGGCCAGTGGGGTGTCGCCGAAGACGATGCGGGCCGGATCTACCGAAATACCAACGAGTCGGCGTTGCACGTGGATCTCGTGCCGACCGACTACTTCGCGCGCAATCCGAATCTGCTTCGCACGCGCGGCAGCTACGAACGGCTCGCGGACGACAACCCCGATCTGAATCTCGTCTGGCCGGTCCGCCCCACTCCCGCGACCAACCGCGCCTACCAGTTCGGCATTCTGCGCGGCGACGGCTCGCTCGCCCGCTTCACGGCCGTCTGCGCGCCGGTGGTCTACCGCGGCGATCGGCTGCCGGCGGATCTCTACGGAAATGTCTTCGTGGTCGAGCCGGCCGCCAATCTCGTGAGTCGGATCATCGTGAGCGACGACGGGACCACGCTGCGGGCGCGCAAGGCGTACGAGCGCGGTGAATTCCTGGCGTCGACTGACGAGCGCTTTCGGCCCGTCTATCTGTCCAACGCGCCCGACGGCACGTTGTACGTCGTCGACATGTATCGCGGGATCATCGAAGACCGTCTGTCCATGACGGAGTACCTTCGCGATCAGATCCGCGCACGCAACTTGGAACAACCGATCGGGATGGGCCGGATTTATCGGGTTGTGCACGAGACGACGCGGCGTGACACGTCGCGGGCCCTCGCAACGTCATCGTCGTCGCCGTCGCAGCTCGTGACGGCGCTGTCGCATTCAAACGGCTGGTGGCGCGACACCGCGCAGCGCCTGCTCGTCGAACGCCGGCCGGCGTCGGCGATTCCGGCGCTCGTGAGGCTCGCAGAGAGCGCGCCTGATTGGCGCGTGCGTCTGCACGCTCTGTGGACGCTGGACGGAATGGATGCCATCGAGCCGGCAACGGTGTCGACCGCGCTGGACGCTCGATCGCGTGATGTGCGGGCGGCGGCGGTCCGCCTCGCGGAGCGCTGGCTCGGCCGACCGGATCATCCGCTTCACGCCGTGGTGCTGAAGCGGCTGCAGGACCAGGACTGGGCCGTTCGACGGCAGCTGGCGGCATCGCTCGGAGCGCTGCCGGCGCGCGAGCGCGATGCCGCGATCGTGTCGCTGCTCGAAGCGCATGGCGACGACGCGGTGACGCTGGATGCCGCGCTCAGCGGTCTGCGCGGCAGCGAAGCAGCCGTGCTCGAGAGGCTGATGCGATCGGCCTCGAGGCAAACGCCTCAGCGCGAGGCGTCAATCACGATGCTCGCCGCGACGATCGTGCGGAGCGCGCAGGAGGCGGGAATCCAGAATCTGTTCGCGTGGACCGCCGACACCAGCCGCACAGCCTGGCAACGATCCGCGTTGCTGCAGGGGATCGAGGTCGCATTGCTCGGTGCCGCAATGCCCGGCCTTGCCGCGCCACGCGCGGCGCCTGTCGAAACCACCGTGGGGGCGCCGTGTCCAACATGTCCGGGGGGACGTGGAGGCCCCGGCGGCACCTATGCATACACAAGACCGGAAGCTCCTCCAGCCGATCCCGGGTCCAGCGGCGGTGGTCGCGGAGGCGCGAGGCTTCGGTTGAATCGCGAACCGGTGGCGCTGACCGGGCTGGCGGCCAGCGATCGACTGGCGCCACGAGTGAGCGCGGTGCTCGCGCGCATCTCGTGGCCAGGCAGGCCCGGCGACTCGGCGCCGCTTCCGCCGCTCACGGCGCAAGAACAGCGGCGGTTCGACGCCGGACGCGAAACCTACAGAGACGTCTGTGAGGCATGCCATCAGGCCGACGGCCGCGGCCAGGACAAGATCGCGCCGACTCTGATCGGTGCGGCCTTCGCGCTGGGGCCAGCCGAGATTCCAACTCGGATTCTGCTGAACGGGAAAGAAGGCGCGTTTGGCCTGATGCCGCCCATCGGCTCGCGACTGACCGACGATCAGATCGCCGGCGTGTTGACTTACGTTCGGCGCGAGTGGGGACAAACCGCCGCGCCCGTCGACGCCGACACCGTCAAGGCTGTTCGAGCGTTGTCCGTCGGCCGTAACAAGCCGTGGACCGATGACGAGCTGATCAAACTGGCCGCGCCCAAACCGTAGAGCGAAGGATTTCGTCAGACTTTCAGCGTCTTCAGGAAGGCCACACTCGCTTTCGTGAGCTCGATGCTCTGCTCGACGAAGTAGTTCTTCACGCCGGCGACTTTCGCGGCCTTGAACGTCTTGACCCAGTCGATGCTCCCCTTGCCGACCGACGTCTGCATGCCGCGGCCGCGTCCTCCCTGCCCTGCCTGTCTGCCCCGACCGGCGTCCGCTCCAGTCGGGGGGGCCGGCGGCGTGGCGTTCAGATCGACGTCCTGCACGTGCATCGAGATGAAGCGGCCCGGGTACCTCGCGAAGTATTCGTCGGCAACGAAACCCTGGCTGATGGTCGACATCTGGAACTGGAACTTGACGAGCTTTGGATCGAGCAGCTCCATCAGCACGTCGTAGGTCCGTTTGCCGTCAACGCTCGACAGCTCGAAGCCCTCGTTGTGCAGCCCCTGCTGGATGCCGGCCTTCGCCGCGACCGCCGCGATCTTGTTGTATTCGTCGGCCGCGCGTTTCACGTCGTCCATCGTCGGGTTGTTGCCGGCGCCGAGCGAGGCCGTAATCATCTGTGTGATCCCGATGTCCTTCGCCCAGGCGATGCTTTCCGACTGCCGTTCGCGCAGCTCCCTCATGCTGAAATGCCCGCTCTCGGACTTGAGCCCATGGTCGGAGAGGATTTTCCTGACCTGTCTGCCGTCGGCGAGCGCGGCGAAATCGGCATAGCCGAGCGGTGAACACATCTCGACGCGCTGGACGCCGATGTCTGCCAGTATCTTCGCCAGCTCGGCGAAGTTGCCCTCTTTGATCATCGCGCGATGGGGATAGGTCTGACTCCCGATCGGAAGGCCGAGCGGGTTGGCGTCGAGCCCGACGACGCGCGAGGCGACAAGGCCCGCCACTGCGGCATCGGCTGCCGCGATCCTGAAGAACGCTCGACGTGAGATGCGGGCCATACATCCCCCCGGTGCTATATTTCCCGCGTCATTGTCCGGTGAGTCGTTGAGGCGATCAAGCGGAAAGGATCGCAGTGAGGGGCGCGGCATGAAGAAGCCGATCGTCGTCGCGGCGGTTGCCGCTCTTTTCGAGGTTGCGCTCGCGACAGGACCAGCCGACACGTGGTGGCCTGACTACGGCGGCAACGCCGCCAACTCGCATTTCGTCGACCTCGATCAGATCAATAAATCGAACGTCGGCCGGCTCGAGGTTGCGTGGTTCTATCCATACGGCCAGACGGGCTTCAACCCGATCGTCGTCGACGGCATGATGTACGTGCTCGGCCGGAACAACTCGCTTATCGCGCTCGATCCGACGACGGGCAAAGAGATCTGGATCCACGAGCGATTGAACGGCATCACGAGCCGCGGCATCAACTATTGGACGAGCTCCGACGGCAAGAACCGGCGGCTGATCTTCGCCATCAACGGCTACATGCAGGTGATCGACGCGAAGAGCGGCGAGTCGATTCGCACGTTCGGCGACGGCGGTATCGTCGACCTGAGGCAGGGACTGGCGCGGGCCGAAGGCACCGACAGGCGCGTCCAGTCGAGAACCCCAGGCAGGATCTGGAAGAACCTGCTGATCATGGGTTCGGCGCCGGGTGAAGCCTGGATCACGCCGCCCGGCGACATCCGCGCGTATGACGTGGTCACCGGGAAGCTGGCGTGGCAGTTCCACACCGTGCCGCTGCCCGGCGAGTTCGGCTATGACACGTGGCCGAAGGATGCGTACAAGTACGTCGGCGGCGCGAACAGCTGGGGCGAAATGTCG
>DATFWL010000334.1:0-14879 GCA_035259385.1 Vicinamibacterales bacterium
CCAACAAGTCGTCGACGCATTCCCGGACGACACCGCACCCAAGTGGTTGCATCGCGATCGTGACAGCGCCTACGGCGAGGTCGGCCACTCTCAGGCAGTTTCTGGAATGAGTCGGTCGCCAATGCGGTACGCTTCGGTGAACCGATCCAACCCGTGCGACCCCCCATTCACGAGCCGGCGTGCGGTAGCGAGATCGGCCGCCAACAACGCCTCCTTGACGCGCCGCTCGACGCTCGCCAGAAAGCTTGCCAGCAGGCGGGCTGCAATCTCCGGCTCGTTTGCCCGGTCAGGGTTGTCGATGAGCCCATCGCCCAGGCCGATGGCCGCGCCGTGCGTCCGGTAATTGGCACGACCGGTGAGCTGGACGAAACCGCGCCCGCGATATTTCTCGCCGTCAATCGGTCCGAGATTCCCGAGGTCCCGGCGATTGTCGTACAGATCGAACGAGTGTCCGCTTGGCGAGGTGTTGAAGCGCGACTGGAATTCGCTGATTGGCGCAAAGCCCTCGGTCTCGGCGCGAATCGTGGCCAGGGCCATCAGCACCATGTTTTTCTCTGTTAGATGCGGTTCGACGAGCGCTTGCAGCACCACCGGAAGGTTCTGGCGGATGTTCCCGACGGGCGTGCTCGGAAACATCTGCGACACAATTTCGACCGTGACTCCTGGAATTACGCTTGGCACCGGCGGTGGGCCCGGCAGACCGAGCGCCGCTGCAGTACGCGGGCCGACAACCCCATCGGCCAACAGGCCCTCGCTGCGCTGAAAGGCGATGACGGCCGCCTCCGTGGCGCCGCCGAAGTTCCCATCGGTGGCGCCGGGGCTGAAGCCTCGTGATCGCAGCGCATCCTGAAGCGTCGCGACATCGGGCCCGGTGCTTCCACGTCTCAAGGTAGTCATGCGTTATCTCCAGCGTGACTCGAATGCCCGGACTACGGACCGCAATCTCGCGGCGCAACCTTCCCTCCGCAATAACTCGATCCGAGCGAAAGCTGAACGGACTTGACGTTGTACTCCTCGTAACCGATATTACTGCTGAGTTTGGTTTTTTTTACCGCGTTTGAGCCTCCGGACGTCCAACGGTCTCGGTTGCGTTCGTCAAAAAGTGAGCCCGTAACTAGCCGCGGCGGCGTCAGTTCACGACCTTTCAGCCCACTCCTGCGCGGCGATGGGCGATCGTTGAGGCGCACTGACCATCGCCAAAACCAGTCCGAGTTGAATTACGCTCCGCTGCCGGCCACGATCGCCCCATGCTGGAGCTGCTCATTGTGGTTGTCCGCGGCTTGGCGCTGGTGCTGCGCGGCCATCGAGAGTTGGTCCTCGAGAACGTGGCCCTGCGCCAGCAACTGGCGGCTATGCAGCGTGCCCAGAAGCGAGTCCGGTTGAACACACGCGATCGACTGTTTTGGATCGCCTTAGCGCACGGCTGGCGCAACTGGCGCACGGCGTTGCTGTTCGTTCAACCCGACACCGTCGTGTGCTGGCATCGCGACTGGCTGCGCCGCCGCTGGACTCGGCGAATCCCTTATGGGGCGCGCCGCGGATTCATGGGGAGTTGCGGTGTGTTTGGACGACATGATCGTGCTCAACGCGCTACATCTGCGACGCACTCTCACGATCTATAGCCGGTACTATCATCGAAGCCGGACGCATCTTGGGCTCGAGAAGGATGCGCCAGATCCCCGGCCGGTCTCACCACCATCCGCTGGACCGATCATCGCGATTCCGGAAGTCGGCGGTCTTCACCACCGCTACGAACGGCAAGCCGCGTAAGCGCTGAGGCCCGGCTGTGTTAAACAACGGTGCCGTCTGACAACCCATTGCACGTAGCTCGTTTCGTGAACCGATACGATCCGGTGCAGTTGCCGTCCATTGAACGGCATCTGACAGTACGAAGCCACGCGCATCGTCGCCTGTGCTGGATTGCCTCGCCGAGAAGCGCCGACCCGTTTTGGCGAACGACAGGTTGAGCGACACGCCGTCGGACTTCGCCACACGAGCGGCTGCCGTGTTGACCGACGTGGGCAGCAACGGATATGTGCGCTTGACCATCGTCTGATCTCCTTCAGCACGTCACGCGGCAGCCCCACGCGTACACCGAACAGCCGCGTGGCGGGTTCAAAAGACGAGAACTCGCGCGCGAGACTCTTGATTGTCCAGATAGCTCGCGTTCGTCACGGGACAAAACGTCTCCTGCAAGGTTCGCAGCACGGGCAGCACCGTTTGCGAATCCAGTTGACGGATCGATTTCACCAAGCGCTCAGCATCGACCGTGCGCAACTGATCGAGCGCGACAAAACCGGCATGACCCTGGAAGCGACATCGCGGCCGCCACGGGTAGGCGCGACCGCCGGTCGTCATCGGCGCGACGATCACGGTCGCAAGTGTTGGTTGAGTTCGTCCGGTGACACGATGACGCAGGGTCGCGTTTTCTTGATTTCACTGCCCAGTGTGGGTCGAGGCGAACGAGCCGTGCCTGCGAGCCACGGGGCTCGGCGGCTACCGCCACTGCCACTCTTCCCGATCGAACTGTGTGGCAGTGGACTCGTCAAGGAGCCGGTCATCACAGCGGACGCGCATGGGTTGTCCGGCCGCGGCCCACCCCTTCCGCGCGTGGCGAACCGCCTCAGACGACTAATCGACCGGGTTCGGCGTGGAACTCCACCTCGTCGGGGAGTTCGGCTTCCTCGAGCAGGGTCTTTGGAATCCGGACCCCGCGCGAGTTACCGATCCTCACGATGCGCGTCTTCACCGTCGTGGTCATTACATCGTAATCATTCAGGTCCGTTGCGCAGGTCTGGGCCGCGCACATATGCAGAATTTGGAGCGATTCGGCCCAGACCGAGTTTTCGCACAGGACGGGACGCGCGAACGTCCAGCGGTTGGCGACCAAGCGCCGATGCCATCGCAGCAGCGTGGCCGGCGTGACGATGAAGGATCGCCACCGCGCGCGCGGCAAGAGTCGGCTGGCGCCGCTCAGAAATAGGCGGTCAACCGCGGTGACCGCCGAACGTAGCGTCTTCCTGCGAAGAATCGCGACTTCATGCCGCAGCACGACGATCTCGAGTTCCTTCAACTCCCCCGACCGAACGCGCAGGGCGATCAACTCAAGAAGCCAACGGAGCAAAAGAACGACACGACCACTTGCGCCTCCGTGGCCAACTTGCGGCCCAATTCTACTCAGAAGCGCCAGCGGATCGGTGATGGCCATCAAGCCGACCGGACCGAGATCCGAGTTGGTGTACCTTCATGTGACCTCGCGCGATTCAGTTGGTCGCGAGAGGACCCGTCGAGATTTTCAGTAGGGGCACCTACGATCGCAGGCGAGTCAGGCGATCTCGGGACGAAGCTTGAGGTTTCGAATTAAACGGTGCAGGTAGTTGCGGTCCAGCCCCAACGAGCGCGCCGCTGCCGCGCAGTTGCCGCCGCTCCGTGCGAGCGCCGTGAGAATCAATTGTGCCTTTGCTTCGCGTACGGCGTCGTGATATCCGGTTGGGCGCGACCCGGCTGCAGTCGCCCGTTCGATGAGCACCGCCGGCAGATCCTCGAGCAGGATTGTCTCAGAGGACCCGAGCACAATGGCATGCTCGATGGCGTTGTCGAGTTCTCGGACATTGCCTGGCCACTCATAGCGGCTGAGACACTCGAGCGCGTCCGGCGAAAACCCGGTCACCGTGCGTCGTGCTCGCTTTGCGTGTATACGAACGAAGTGGCTAGCCAGCAGCGGGATGTCGTCTGGTCGATCCCGCAGCGGGGGAATGTTCAGCGTGATCACCGCCGTGCGATAGTACAGATCCTCCCTGAAGCGACCGGTCTTGATCGCCTCCTCGAGATCGCGATTGGTCGCCGCGACGAGTCGGAAGTCGACGCGCAGGCGCCGCGTGCCTCCCACACGTTCGAATTCCCGTTCCTGGAGAACGCGCAGCAGCTTCGCCTGCAGACTGAGCGGCAGTTCACCAATCTCGTCGAGCAAGACGGTCCCGCCCTCAGCGAGTTCCAGCTTGCCGTGCTTGAGTCCGGCGGCTCCCGTAAACGCGCCCCGTTCATGGCCAAAGAGCTCGCTCTCGAGCAAGGTTTCGGTGATCGCCGCGCAGTTGATGGCCACAAATGGCCTCGACGCGCGGGCGCTGTTTTGATGAATCGCGCGCGCCGCCAGCTCTTTGCCCGTTCCGCTCTCGCCGCGCAGCAGCACCGTGGCATCGCTGCGCGCGACACGATCGATGCGATCATGCAGATCGCGCATCGCCGCGCTCGCGCCCACCATGTCATGCTGAAGCCCGATCGCAGCTAGCAGTCGCCGGTTCTGACGGTCCAACCGCTCGACCTGCCGCCCGTGCTCCAGTGCCACCGCAGTCATTCCGCTGATCACGCTGAGCAGTCGCAGGTGCGCTTCGTCGAAGCCGCTGCCGCGTCCGGTCGCCTCGAGGTAAATCGCCCCCAGCACGTGATCGAAGGCGACGAGAGGTGCTACGACCACTGAGGCCGTGCCGCTATCCTGCAACCGATCCCCGTCCCTCTCCTCAGTACCCATCACCGCCACGGCTTCGCGCAAGGCCACGTCGAGAATGCGCCTGTTGACGATTACACTCCGGCGCGCGGCGCCGAGCTGATCAGACGACACCACCGGTGACAACGCTCTGCCGGTTTCGTCGACGAGCACAATCGTCCCGCGGTCAGCCGGTACGGCCTCGAATACAAGGTCGAGCAGCGGTCCCTGCAATTGGACGATGTGACGAATCGCCGTGATCGCGGTGGCGATCTTTGTCAACGCACGAAGGTCCGACGCTTCGCGGCTGCTTGTCGGAAAGGTCGACGCCTCGTGCGCACTGAATAGCACATCCTCGCGCCGCAGCCTCATGACGATGTTCGCGCCGCGTCGGCGCTCGACGATCGGCTTCGCCATCGACGGCGGGTCGTCTCCACGCCCCTGCACCTCGACGATGAATACCGAGTCGCCGATGCGCACGCGATCGCCATCGTGGAGAAGCTGATGGATGACTGGAAGGGAGTTGACGTAGACGGGATTCGCGGGGTCAAGACTGTCAATCGTAAGCTCCCCGTCGCTCCCGGTAATCACGCAGTGTTCGAGCGACACCGCCGGATCCGGCAGAGAAATACTGTTGGCCCCACTTCGACCGATCGAGACACTTGGGTCGCCCACCGTCAACACGGTGCCTTCCATCATTCCG
Source organism: Vicinamibacterales bacterium (assembly GCA_035259385.1). Classification (GTDB taxonomy): domain Bacteria; phylum Acidobacteriota; class Vicinamibacteria; order Vicinamibacterales; family CAVVIG01; genus QHWK01. The sequence goes on from DATFWL010000334.1 coordinate 5,187, forward strand.
GCGAGACCAATCAGCTTTTGAGCCACCCTTGGCCGCTCGCGATGGCTCGAAGTATAGCGCGCCGATGCGAGCCGTATCCGATCGGATAGCGTCAGTATCCGAATGGCGTGCAGTTCCAGAACGCCTGGCCCGTACGTCGTCGAAGACCCTGAAGACGTTATTTCAACGGCTTCAATGAATAGCTTGCAACGCCGGGCTCCATGCGAACGCGTGTGGCCACCGGCACCGCAATTGCGCTGAGGCAATCATTCAGCGCAATCACGTTGGGATGCAGATGACAAAGCTCAACCAAACATCCGACCGCGTCTTTCCTGTGGCCACATCGACCGTCTACGACGGACCCGCCACGGCCACAACCAACCACGAGCACGTGGGACAAGCAGCTTTGGGACTCGCACGCGGCGCGTTCTCGCCGTTTGCGCGCGTGATCGCAATCCGGCTATCGCCCATTCGGCGATTGGGGCGGCTTCTCGTGCTCCATCGTTTGGCTGTCGAGGCCGAGAGTCGCCGGCTGCCGCGGCGCGCCGATTTTTTCTGGCGGGAGGCGATCCGGCACTTGGAGTCGCTCTGGCGCGATGACGCGGTGTGGCGCGAAGCCATCGCCGTTCAACCGGTTGACTCGCGCAGTTCAGGAGCAGCGCTGACGGCAGACGGCTTTCGTCAAGCCGTTCTTTGTGAGCTGTTCGCGGACACCCACTGGGGGTTTTATCAAGCGCACCTCGGCGCGGACGCCGATTCCGGCAATCGTGGCTTCACCCACCTCGACTACCTGCTGCAACTCGCGACGCGAATCTCGCCGCTGGATGGCGGGCGGACCGGCGGGCTCGCGATCGCGCTGCGCGGCTTCGCCGCCACGTGTCTTCGACAGAAGCGATGGGATCGCGCGGAGAAAGTTGCCTCCGCGCTGATCGAGCAGTTCGGCGATAGCGAGGAACATCAGAACCTGCTGGCGACGGTCATCCACCATCGCGCCATCGACGAGATGACCAACGGCGACGATGAAATGGCCGCCAGGCAGGATGCCGAACGCATGAAGGCCGCCGCAGCGCGGCTCGAGACGCTGCGGGCTCGTTTCGGGCGGAACACGCTGTTGTTCGATCTTCTCGCCGGCATTCATTTTCGACGAGCGGTCGCGCTGGCAAACAGCGGAGGGCTCGCCGATGCCCTTGTCGCCATTCAGATGGCTCAGGCATTCAATCCGGCACTCGATGGCGCAGTCGAGGCGCGCCAAAAGCTGATTCAACTCATGAATCAGCTGCACGAACAGACTCGGGCGCTCGAGGCAAGGGTCGCGGCGACGGCAAACGCCACACTTAACGACAAAGGCCGGCAAATGGTTCGCGAGGCGGCACGCGGATTCGGGCCGGTGAATGCCTTTATCGACTCGCCTGAGGCTGCCCGCATCGTCGGCGACCGGCGCATCGCCCACGGCCACGCCATCTGGCGCTCGCTCCGTCTCAGCCCAACGCAGGCGTCGAACGAACAGGTCGGCGCGTTCTACGCGGCGTTGACGGCGATGCTCGAACGAGCCGGTGGCGACGCCGCGAAGCTGGAGGCGGCTTGGGACGCAGCCATTCAACTACGCCCGGAAGCCGCGACGATCGACCGTGCGGCGGCGCTCGGATGGGCGCGTCGATGGATCGACGGAACCGTCGATCAGGCGGCCGACCAGACGGCGAATGACGCTTCTGAGTGGCCGGCTGAAACCGCGGCGTTCGAGCTGGCAAGCAGTCCCCGTGGACGCGACGGCGAGCCGGTTCTTGAGTGGATTTTCAGCGCGGACGCGCGCTGGGCGAAGAGCGCGTGCGCGTGCGCGATGGTCGCGTTATGCGTCGTGCTGATTTTGTTCGAGCGCGACTACGGCGATCGGTCTGTCCGCGACGCCGCGTTCGCGCGGCTGGTCGAAGCGCGGGCCGCAGGCGATTACGTCCGGATCATGGACGCAGCCGAGACGTTTCTGAGCAGCAGATTGAGCGTCGCCGACGTTCGCGAGTCAGACGTGAAGGCAGCCTACAGCGAAGCGCTCGTGCGATGGGTGACCGAAGACACCCCGACCGATCAGGCAGAAAGGCGCGCGGCGCGCTATCGCACGCTGGTTCTCGAACCTGCGTCAGGAGGATCACGTCAATGAGGCGTCTTCTCGTCGTTATCACCATTGCGGCGGCAGCTGCCACCGCCGGCCTCCTTTCAGCCATTCATCGGCCCATCGCGGTGAACTCGACAGATCGGACGCTCGCCTTCGACGGGTTTCCGCTCGACCGCCCGCGTCTGATTGAATTCGCGCCGCCCGAACCCGAATCCGGCGAAGCAAGCCTCTACACTAGGTTCAGCTCGCGCGCGAACGGCACCGATCTCGACGACGCTGTGCGTCGTGAGGTAACGGATCAGATTCGGGATTGGCTGCTGATTACCGTGATGTCGAGCTCGCGCCTGACGGCCGACGAACTGAACCAGGCGCTGTTCGATCTGCCACCTGTCCGTAGAGGGCAGTTCGAGAGAATCGCCAAGTTCGATTACGGGGAGACACGGGCGCGAGCGGTGGCAAACGGCGAAGTCGTGGCGCTGATCCCGGCGCGGTCGGCGGAGCAACGCACCGACGCGCTGGCCCACATCGCCGACGACGAGCGCAAGAACACGGGTCGAATACCGACCACCGTGCACGTGTTCGAGTACGAGCTCGGCGCGGACCTGAGCCATGCGCAAATCACGCATCGCGCATCAGTTGATGGTGCGACGCTGTTCAGCGCCGCCGCGGGATACGCGGAGCGCCGGGTGCAATCGCTGTCAGATCTCGAACAATTCATGTCGTCGGTCGACGATCTCACCTACGCGCAGCGTGACGGCGCCCAGTTGACTCTCGGCGGGCGGCGCATCCTGAGCCGACAGTATCGCGGCATCAGGGTCGAAGATGTCGCCGCGATCTGGCAGTCGGAGCAGTCACCGGAAGGCCGGTCTCACGGCAGCGGGTTCTCACTCGATCCTGAATTCGAATATTCAAATCTGACGCGTATTGTGCAGACCGATCTGGGGCCGAGGATGGTACGCGCCGGCGCCCCCGAGGTCGCTGTCGCCGAGATGCGACAGGCGCTCGTCGCCAAGGATATCGGCGCCTTTTTGAGGTCGTTTCAGAGTGCCTGCCGCGTAGCAGCGCGCGTCCCCGAGGATTGTCCCGAATTGGGGCGGAAGTTCCTGCTGTCGCACCGGTACCAGGCGGCGCGCTACGACGGCAAGCTCGCAGGCACCGAAGTCGGGATGGTGCTCTTCTACACCGACTTGCTGATGAAACTCTGGTCGCTGGACTATCAGCACAGCGTGCCGGGCCCGGTCGCGGGATTCCCGAACGAGACCGCGATGGAGGTTGCCGCTATTTACCGGACCGAAGTTCAAGATTTTCCGGCGACACGATTGTGGCTCGGTTCTCTCGACGAAGGCTACCAGATCGGACTCGGCGGCCGCGAGGTGTCGTTTGCTCGAATCGCGACTCGCGTCTTTGCCGTGCCGAACGATCCAATCACCGGGAAGGATCGGACGGAATCGGCAGAGCCGCACGTCTACGATCGCGTCTTCATGACGTGGTGGAACGATCATTACGAAGAGGTCGGGCGGTACGAACCGGAGTACGAGCGGCTCAACGAGATCATGAAATGGAGCCAGCTCATCGTGTGGCTCAACACCTCCAACGACGGCCATCTGCTCGAGTTCCTCGCGGCGGTGGACGTCAACCGGTCGAACCGGTTCACTGAATGGGTGCGGCGGCATCCTGAGCTGACGTTCCGGAATTGGAGCGCGATCGATTTCAAGCCTGCCGGCTATGAATCGTCGCGAACCGAGGCGCTCGCCATCCTCGCCTCCGAACCGTTTCAGAATTTCGGTCGCATCTCCGTTTGGGAAGGTGGGGTCAGTCTCGCCCGCCCGAAGGAGTTTCTCCAGCGGTCTGCGCTGAGCGATGATGTGCCGGCCCTCCTGCGCCGCGGGCGGCTTGATTATTCAAAGTCGAACCTCGCTTCTGGTGAGCTGAAGACCCTTCAGTCGGTGGAATACACGTTGCGCAACACGGGCGGCAACACCGCGTCGAGTGTTGCGCGCGTGCCGACGCCGCAGCGTCTGCGCGGCCTGATCAGCGAATTTAGGCACAGCGATCTCGAGCGAACGATCGTGAAGCGCTCCGACGGCCTCGTGCTCCAGGCGCGTGCCGTCAATGCCGACGTCGGCGATCTTCATGTCGGGCGGACCCCGGAGGGTTTCCGCATCGCCTGGCGCGCGCGAGAGGTGGATCAGGGCCAGACGATCGCGCGTCGGCTAAGTCGTGCACCCAGCATCGACGTTGCCTTGATGCATGATCCTTCGGTCGATTCGGTCGTCAAGCTCCCGCAGGACGGCGAGTATCTCATCAAGCCGATCGACGGCGATCGGTGGATGCGGCTCCGCACTGCGTCCGGCGGGGACAAGGTCGTCCGGCAGGGATATGACGCGCGCGTGTCCGGCACTGGCAGCGGCAGCCGCACGGTCGATGTGGCGTGGATCGATCGAGAAATCGTCGCGAAGCAGATGAACGATGTGGGCTGGGTTCGTGTGTCAGTTGGCCAGACACGCGAATCGATGATTGTCAGTGTCGAGTCGCGCGGTCCGCCCGCTGGAAGCCGGCCCCACGAACTGCGGTGGGCCGGCGGGCACATTCAGGCATTCGAGGACGGAACGGACGGTCGATTACTGATCAATTCGAAGGCGCTGCCGTCAGAACTGCGCCAAGATCCAGGACGGTTGCGCAGACTCGTCGATGCGCAGCCGGCGACGCACGACCCCGAGGGTGTGATCGCAATGGTCGCGCGCGCCGACTATGACCGGGCGGCTGCCGCGTTCGCAAAGAACCCAGCCGAATTTCGCCAGACTTTCGAAGCACGGCTCACCGAAGACACTCTCGTCGTCAACCGGTTGATGCAAGAGAACAGGTTTGTCGAAGCACGCCAGCGCATCGACTCGCTGCTCGCGATCTGCGGCGATCAGCCCGAACTGCGGCTACGGCGTGCTCTCGCCGACCTCGCGGATCATGACGTGCCGGCGGCGGCGCGTACGCTCGACGCGGTTTTCAAGCGTCCCGTGAACGCGAGCTTCTTTGAAGAAATCGACAAGCGACTGAGCGATCCCCGATTGGCGGCACCCGAACGCGACGCGATGACCAACATTCGTCGCCTGGCTGAATGGCGAAGTCAAAAGGCGGCGGGCGCCAATCGTCTGCGCGGCAACCTGGTGGCGGTGACCGACAACAATACGCTGCGCCTGGATTACCGGGTTGACACGCTGGACGCTCATGCGGTGAGCGTGTCGGACGTGGATGCCAATCCGTTGCTCTACGTGCAGGACTCGCCTGGGCTGAACAACGTGGACTGGAGTCCGTCGACGCATTCCACACTCAACTCGCTCGTCAGCAGCGGGCGGGTCGACGTCAGCGTCCTCGACGTCGACTTGGCGCATTTCAGCCCTGCGCGCATCGTCGAAGCGCACAGCAAAACGTCCCTGAAGCTGGTCGCTCCGATGCCCGTCCTGCATGCCGGCGCCGGGCTCACGGGCTCCCCCCGCCCACCGTCGTGCGCCGACCAGGACGCACAGCGTCCGAATTGCCGAGTCTATCTCGTGCGGGAGCGCTACACGTCACTCGTCGCCCACCGTTAGGCTCTTCGCGATGGCCGGCGCCGACGTTCGTGACTCGTTTGCGGTTGCGGAAGACCAGTTCGAGCGTGAAGACTATCGGAACGCGTTCCACTCGTATCGCGGCATCTTGTTGGCGAGGCTCGAGGAACCCGCGATCGGCAAGACCACCGTGGACGCGCTGGCCGTCGAACGCCTTGCCGATCTGGCGACACTCTTCGGTCACTATTCCGCTGCCGAAGACTTGTTGACGGCGCTCGTCCATTGGCTCCACACCGCCGGAAACGGGTCAGCGGCTGACTATGCCCTCATCAAGGTCGCCGCTGTTCGTTTTGCGCGGAACCGTCTGAACGGAGCGCGGCGCGCTCTCGAGGAGTTGTCGTCGGTTGGCGTGCCGCTCGACGCGTTCGATTGCACGCCCGACGGCCTGCAGCGCTGGGAACGAGACCTCCGCTGCCCGGACACGGAGCTCAGCTGGCTTCTGCGCTCGCGATTCTTTCTCGAGCTCTCGAAGCTGCTCGCGGCACAAGGCCTTTACCAGCCGTCGCTTACCATTGCGACCCGTGGTCTGGCGCTGGCCGAAGGCACCAGCTCGGACGTCGTCCGGCGCGCCATCCCTGCGCTAATGCTCGCCGCCGCGACCGCCTCGCTCGAACGCGGCGACTTTCGCCTTGCCCGCCGGTATCTGCAAGATGAGCGAGCCGACCAGGCGGATTTCTGGCGCAATCCGGCGTGGTCGGTGCGCCGCCTCGAGCTGAGAGCGAAACTTCAATTGCTCTCCGGTGACTTAGGTGCGGCTCGAGTGTCGCTCGAAGCGGTACTTGCGACCTGTGTGAACCACGGCTTCGATAGCGCCGGCGCCCGCGCGGCAATGAACCTGGCGCACGCCCTCATCATTATCAACCAGACGAAGACGGCGTTCGATCTGCTCGATGCAGCGGAGCGGCAGGCGAGAGAAGCCGAGGACAACACGGCGGCGGTGCGCGCGGCCCGCCTGAAACAGTTGGCGATGTTACGGTCGCAGTCGCTCGCTGACATGGTCGCGATTACGCCAAGCGTGACCGAGCTGTGGCTCGGGGAGCCGAGCTGCGAAGATCTTGGGGTGATTGCGGACGATCCGATCGATACTGCGGCGCCCACGGACTTTCTCGCCTTGTTCGAGGATCGCGCGCTGCTCGCTCACCAGTATCTCGCTACGCGGAACTGGCCGGCGGCGCGGTTATCGATCGACGAGCTCCAGCAAACGTTCGCATCTACCGATTCGATGATCGTCGTGAGCCGCCTGCTCACGCTCGAGAGCATGCTTCAGTATCACACGCGCGATTTCTCGACCGCTCGCGAGGGATTTACTGAAGCGCTGGCGGCATTCCGCGAACTCGGTCTGCTGCCCGACGAGTGGCAGGCACAGCGTTTTCTTGGCTGGACGCTGAAGCAGCTCGGACAGCGCGCCGATGCCGAGCGCGCCGTCGAGGACGCGAATCGGACGCTCGAGACACTCGCAAACTCGCTGACGCGCGAGGATCGAGCGACCTTCCGATTGAACAAATGGACCGCCGACGAAGAGTATCTGGCTGGTCAACTCACCGCGATTGAATCGCTCGCTCACCCTGCTATGGCGACCCGGTGGTGGCGCCGTGTTGCCACCATCTGGCGTTTGCGACGACGAATGGCGGCGTTCCTTTCTCATATCGATCGCCATCAGCGACTGACGTTGGGTCGTGCGACGACCGGCGACTCGGCGGCGCTTGGCGAGCCGCACCGGGATGGTCACATTCCTTGGCGTCTCAGGCGCAACAGCGCAGTGATCGGATTTCTGGTCCTTCCAGACCGCATTCTCGTCGCGCGGCTTTTCGGGTGGCGCGTCGATCTGTTCGTGCGGCCGATCACACGGGTTCTCCTACGCCAACTGGTGGCGGACTGGCATACACGCCTCGTATCCGGTGGTCCTCCTCGCGAAGCGGCCGCAGCGATGGAGCGGCTGAGTGCCGCTCTCGGGCTGGAGGCCCTCATCGACGGTCTGCCGGCGCGCGTCCGTCATTTGAGAGTCGTCACCGACGATAGTCTGCGGGGGGTCCCATTCGCCGCGTTCGAGCACCATGGACGTCCACTCGTTGAGCGCTACACGACGACCGCAGCGTTCGCGTGGGCGCCAGACCAGGCGAAGTCCGCAAGGTTCGAGGCGGGGCTCGTCATAGGCTCCGGGAAAGGCGGTCACGACGTTACGGCGTTACCGCAGGCGCGTGTTGAAGTTGACTTCGTCGCCGAATGGCTCACAAAGCATCGCATTCCGACGACTCGGCTCGACGACGAGCAAGCTTCGCATGCCGCGGTCGCAGCGCAGCTGGCTGCGTCTACGCACGTGCACATCGCTTCGCACGGTGTGTTCCATCCGGATCGGCCAGACTGTTCGGGTTTGATCGTCGGCGGAGATGGCCGTGAGGTACTGAGCGTACGCGACATCGCGGCCCTGAACCTGAGCAACCTTCAGTTGGTCGTGTTGTCAGCCTGCTGGTCGGCCGACAACTTTGTCCTCCCGGGCCGCTATGTGATCAGTTTGCCGTATGTCCTGTGGCGAGCGGGTACGCGATCCGTGGTGGCCGCGCTATGGGAAATTGACGATCGTATCGCAATGCCGTTCATGCGCCGGTTCTACACTCTCCTCGGGGCAGAATCGGCTCGTGACGCCCTCCGCCTTACGCAACTCGAGTGCGTGGGCAATCGTCTGCCCGCGTGTGCCTTGATCGACACGTCGGATCCAGTGTGCTGGTCCGGATTTCAGTTGTATGGCGACGGACGCGTCGGGAGGTGAGGCAGAGACCATGGATGGCATTTCCGTGTTCATCAGCAGCAAACAGGCGGAGTTCGAAACCGAGCGGGCCGTGCTCGCCGACAAGATTCGAGCAATTCCTTTTTTCACCCCGGTGATCGCGGAGGAATGGACGCCGCAGCGGACAGCGGTTCGTGACGTGTTTCTCGACAAGGTCAGAAGCAGCCCGATCTATGTCGGCCTGTTCCACCGTGTCTACAGTGACGCGACCGAACTCGAATACAGAGCCGCCGTCGAGAACCCCTATCGTGAAGTGCTGTTGTATGTGAAGGACCGCGACGCTGTACGCGAGCCGCGCCTGACGCAACTCCTCTCGGCGGCGCGGTCCGAACACGTCACGTTCCAGTTTGAAGGCGTCAAGGACCTGTTGCCGGTGTTCACCGCACACCTGCAGGCCGCGCTCGTCAGAATGGTCGCGACTCTCCAGAGGCTGGCGAAGGAACCGCCGGTCGCGAGATCGGCGGAATCGGCCCTGCGGCGGCGCTGGGAATTGGAGCGACGCCATCTGAAGGCTCTTGGACTGCCCAACGATAGCGCGAGCGTAGTCGAACGGCTCACAGACGCGATCACCGCATTGTCGTTTGCTGTCCGCAAATAATCACGGTGGGATTCCAACCTGCTCAGGCAGCCAGTCGTTCGAGACTGCACTCGCGAGGAAGACCTGAAGGATGCATAAATTCGGATCCGGTCCCATGCGCGAGCGGTAAAAACCAATCGGATCGGGCCGGTGCGTAGAATTGGGGCTGGCTACGTAAGGAGACTTCGTGCTCGTGGCGTTGTGCTATGTGTCGCCTTCGCTGGCTGCTCGAATTCGTGGCTTTGCGCGCCCGCTCGAAGGAGTTCAAGGAACTCGAAATCATCGTTCTGCCGTACCAAGCGTCTCCCACCGAAGGTGGTCGCCGCGATCATCGGCCACACGAAGGTGGATACGACACTCAACGTATACACGCAAATGTTGGACGGACGCGCGCGTGACGCGGCGGAGCGGGTCGCATCGGAATTGGCCAGAATTGGCCAGATGCCCGGTGGACGACGGCGCTAACTCATTGAAAAGATTGGCTCCTCAGGCTGGACCCGAACCAGCAACCCTCCGGTTAACAGCAAAACACGGCGAAGCCGTCGCTGGACACAGAAACATGATGGTCGGTCGCCAAGCGTGCGATCGTAGCGGCGACTCGGTGCGGCAGCTACGGCCGATTTTGATGCACTGGCGCGTCCCT
>DATFWL010000335.1:0-10878 GCA_035259385.1 Vicinamibacterales bacterium
CCGTCGTTGACGCCTGGCAGCTCGTAGATGATCGAGCCGTTCAGACGATGACGCGCGTCGTTGCTCGCCGGGGCGCGATCGTACTCCGGGTCCCAGAAGTCCTGGTTGTTGTCGAAGCTCGCGATGTAGTACGCGGAGAGATCGCCGCCCTGCGTCGCAACACCGCGGCCGAGCGTGTAATTGGCCTCCCACGAGTAGCGGTCCGACATGCGTCTGCGAACCGACGTCTGCAGGCCGTTGTATTCCATGGTCTGGCTGCTGTCCACGTAGTAGCCACCCGGAGCGCCGAGTGCCGGGTTGGGCCGCGCACCGGTTGCGCGATCGACCGCCTGGGTCAGCTGCCGCTGCAGCGGGAAGTCGCGGCCGTCGGTCCGCAGATAACTGACCTCCGCCGCCATCGTTCCTGCAAACGAATGCTGCACGCTCGCCATCGACTGAATCGTGTACGGCGCCTGGATGTTCGGATCGAACAGCGAGAAGACGCTTCGCTGGCCGCCGGAATCGGCCAGCGCGAAGACGCTGGACTGGTCGGTATAGATCGGCCACTGAATGCCGCGCGCCGCGATCTCCGTCCGGTTGTAGGTGATGCGGAACGGAATGAACGGGTTCGCGGCGCTCTGGCGAACCGTCGCCATGAGGTGCGGACTGAAGAGGTAGCCGACGCCGCCGCGGACCACCGTCCGATCATGTTCGTCCACGGTCCACGCGAATCCGACCCGCGGACCGAAGTTGTTGCCGTCCGGTTCGTAGGGCCTCAATGGATCCCTCAGCGGCCCGAAATCCATCTTCCGCAGATCAGTCGGAGCCTCGTAGTTGACGATCTCCACGGGCACGTCCGTCGTCGGTCGGACCTTGACGACGCCGTAGTAGTCGTAGCGCAGGCCGAGGTTCAGCGTGAGACGATTGCCGACGCGCCAGTCGTCCTGCAGGAATCCGCTGTACTGGTCCATGTTGGAATCGTGCGGCGGCGCGCCGAAAGACGTCGCCAGCGACGTCGGGATGTTCGCGAGCAGGTCCTGGTAGGTCTGGTACGTGAAGGACGGATTCTCCGGGTTCATGCGTCCACCCGTCTCGCGCATGAAGCGGAAACCCGCCTTGAGGAGATGCCGCTGGTACCCGCGACTGAGTTTCTGCTCGAAGCTGTAGGTCTTGCCCGCCATGTCCCAGATTTCGGATCGCGGCGTCGCGAACAGATTGGTGACCGCGAAGGCGGGCATGCGCCGGCCGTACGGCAGGATCTCCGGCGGCGCGTTGGGCTGCATCACGCTCAAGAATCCGTCGAGTCGAGCGAGATAGGTCCGGTTCCAGCCGAAACGGCTCTCCGAGACCCACACCCCACGCGTCATCACCATCTGCGCGGCGACGCGATCCTGTTCGTTCGGATATTCGCGATCGTTCGCGTTGTTCTCGACCAGCCGCGGTTCCAGCGTGTACGGCCGCAGGCGCGTGTAGGTCACCGCCAGGTTGGCTCCGTTGGTCACTGCCACGTCACCCTTGGCGACGACGTGGTTCTCCGTACGCCGCCGCGTTCCCAGGCCGCGCGCCCGGCCGACTCTCGGATCGACGACGCCCGATGTGGAGACGATCGGCTCGGTTGGCAGCTTGAGCACGTTGAGCACGATGCTCGTTTCGGGGAACGGCAGCGCTCGAATGATTTCGTCGCGAACCGACTGATACGGGACGACGGTATCCAGGTTCACCTGGACTTCTTCGTGGTAGCCCTCGTAGGTGCCGAAGAAGAACGCCTTGTTGCGGATCACCGGCCCGCCGAGCGTGCCGCCGTACTGATTGAACGTACCGACCGGTTTGGCCGGGGCGAAGAAGGGACGCGCGTTGAACTTCTCGTTCTGGCCGGCATAGAAAGCCGACCCGTGGTAGGTGTTCGTCCCCGATCGGCTGATCACGTTGATCTGTCCGCCGGCGACACCTCCGTACTCCGCCGGCAGCACGCCCTTGACGATCTGCACCTCGGCGATCGAGTCGATGCTCATCACCGAGATCTGATTCTGACCGCCGTATTGCGCGAGCGATCGCGCCTCGGGATTCGAGTTCGCCTCGGTGCCGTCCACGGTGACGCCGGTTCCTCCCCCGGCGACGCCGTTCATCTGCACGTCGCCGGCGCCGCTCGTGCTTACACCCGGCGTCAGGCTCATCAGGTTCGTCAGGTTGCGGCGATTGACCGGCAGCTCACGCACTTCGCGTGATCCGAGATTGTCGGCCTGGAGCGACGCCGACGTGTCCACCAGCGGCGACTGTCCCGCGACCGTCACCGTTTCTTCCAGCGCTCCGACTTCCAGCGAGAACGACCGCCGCACGGTCTGGCCGGCGTTCAATTCCAGGCCTTTGTTCTCGAGCGCTTTGAACCCCGTCAGTTCGATCTTGATCGTGTAGGTTCCGGCCGGAAGCGCCGAGAGCACGAATTCGCCATTGACGTCGGTGACCGCTTCACGCGCAACGCCGGTCCCTTCATGGGTGGCTACGACCGTGGCGCCGGGGACGATTGCGCCCGAGCTGTCGCGCAGCTGGCCGACCAGCGTGGCAGTCGTGACCTGCGCCCCGACTGGCGACGCGGGCAGGAGTAGCGCTGAGGCGACGAGTGAGAGCACGAACCGTGGCAAGTACCGCATTGGCCCACCTTTCGAAGAGAACAAGCAGACAGATGAGGGCTGACGGCTCGCAAACGAGGTCCGACTGCGTCGCGTAAAAAAGGAACGCACTATGAGACCGCTGCGTCGGTGGGTCAACAGGAACACTGCGCGATCAACCTCGGTGCATGGCAGCGTTCGGTAGAATGTCGGTCATGAGTCGATTCCGGCTCTTCACACGCGTCGTACCGCTGGTTTTCGCCTGTGCCGCAGGGCCCGCCGACCTGCGTGGACAGCCGCCCGACAACCCCTTGTGGCGCGGCGTCTACACCGCCGCGCAGGCGGAGCGAGGCAAGGCGCTCTACGTGCGGCATTGCAGTCGCTGCCATGGCGACGATCTCGGCGGCCGGCGCGACTACCCGCTGAGCGGCGAGCGCTTCATGGAGCGATGGGAGGCGCGCACGCTCGAACACCTCTTCGTGCTGATTCGTACCAGCATGCCGCCCGACGGCGTCAATACGGTCGACTCGAACGACAAGCGCGACATCGTGGCATACCTGCTTCAGCAGAACGGATTCCCCGCCGGAACGAGTGAGTTGCCGCACGACACTGCGGTGCTGGCGACGTTCGCGATCGAGCGAAGCAGCGGCAGGACGGCGCCGAGAACCGGCTCGCTCGTGCGCGTGACCGGCTGCCTGACGCTGCGGGACGAGCAGGCGTGGACGCTGATCAACGCCACCGAGCCGGAGAGGACTGCGCTGCGGACGCCTGCCGAAGCGGGACCTCCGCCGTCAGCTGCGGCATCCGGAACGCGGGAAGTCCGATTGATGAACGTGTTTCCGAACCCCGCTCCGCACCGCGGCCACATGGTGGCGGCGACCGGGTTTCTGATGGGGACAGCCGACGGAGACGCGATCAACGTCGTGTCGCTGGACATGGTCGCCCCGAGCTGCCCTCCGTAGCGTGAAGGCCTTTCACCGCGGCGAACGATTCAGCTGAGCGCTGCGCTACTTCGTCGCGCCGCTGATGACTCCTTCAGGTTCGACGACCGTCGAGACGCCTTCCGCCGTCATGATCTTCGCGATCGCGTCGGCAGTCGCCTTCGAGAACCTGAAGTTCATCCCGCGATGCACGCCGACTGCGATGCGAAGCGGCGTCCATCCCTGTTTGTTCTTCGTGTTCCACTGACCGACGGTCGCGCCCTGATCGACCAGATACTGGACGACCGACGGAAACTGCTTGTACGCCGCACCGTGCATGGCGGTGTCGCCGTCCTTGTCGATCGCGTTCACGTCGCCGCCGAGCGCGACAGCGAGCTTCACCGCTTCGAGCGCCTCGGGCTCCGTCCCCGGATCCTCACCAGGCGAATGCACCCCGAGCCCGGCCGCTGCCATCAGCGGCGTCGTTCCGTCCTCGTTGGTCAACAGCGGATCGGCGCCGAGCGCTGCAAGCAGCCGCATCAGCGGTGCGTCGGCGGTGCGTGCGGCCATCAGGAACGGCGTCGCACCGATCATGTTGAAATCCGTCGTGCCCACCTGTGCGCGCCGCGTCATGCGCGCGTCGAGGTTTGCGCCGCGCGCAGCGAGTCGTCTGACCAGCTCGAGCGCGTCCATGTTGCCAGACCCCGCGGGGCCAGGCCCGTTGCTGCCCTGTCCGGGCTTGCGCATCCACGTGATCTGATGGAGCGCCGTGTATCCGGGACCGGCAAGGTTCGGATCCGCGCCGCGCTCGAGCAGACGTGCGGCGAGCTCGTAGTGGTTGCTGCCGACCGCCAGCATCAGCGCGGTCGGTCCGCCGGCCGGCGGTGCGGCCGTCCGCGCCGCGCCGCCAGCGCCGTTGCCACGGCCGCGCCCGCCACCGGCAGGCGGCTGCAGCTCTTCGTTCACGTTCGCACCCGCATCGAGAAGCGCCTGGACGGCTCCCGCCTGGCCTTCGCGCGCGGCGAACAGCAGCGCCGTCCATCCGCCTCTGGATCGCGCCGTCAGATCGGCTCCGCCGGCGACGAGCGCCTTGATCGCTTCGGGATGCCCCTCGCCCGCCGCCCACATCAGCGCGGTCTGCCCGCGCGTGGCTTCCTTCGCGTTCACATCCGCGCCGCGCCTGATGAGCGCGGTGATCACCTCGGGTACACCGGTGCGCGCCGCCGTCATCAACACCGTCTCGCCTTGCGCCGTCACGGCGTTCGGGTTCGCCGAGGCGTTGAGCAGCGCCTCCGCGACGGCGGCGCTGCCGTTCATGGAGGCGAGCGCAAGCGGAGACACGCCATAACGGCTCGCCGCGTTGACGTTTGCCCCAGCGGCAATGAGGAGCGTCACTGTCTCGAGATCGTCGTTCCGCGCCGCCCAGTACAGCGGCGTGCTTCCGTCGGCGGCCGCGACGCTGACGTCGGCGTGCTGCTGCAACAGCGTACGAATAGCCGCCTGGTCGCGCGCCTTGACGGCGTCGATGAGCCGATTCTGATCGGCCAATCCGCGACCGGCCGCTGCTGCGACGATGAGCATCGCGAGCCCAACGATCCTGTGTTGCGCGCGGATCATCGTTGTCTCCTACAGCGACAGCGGTTCGATCAGTTCCTCCACTCGCCCGGTGCTGTCCGCGAACGACTCGCTCTCGATACCTGCTCTGTTCAGCATCGTCAGCAGCAGATTCGACAGCGGCGTCGGCTGCCCGTAGTTGAGGTGGCGTCCACCCTTCAGGCTTCCGCCGGCGACGAGGATCGGCAGCTGGCTGTGGTCGTGCACGTCGGGATTACCCATGCCGCTGCCGAACAAATACATCGTGTTGTCGAGCAGCGACCCGTCGCCGTCCGCGGTGTTCCGGAGCCTTTCCAGGAGATACCCGAAGAGCGAGACGTGATACGTGTTGATCTTCGTCAGCTTCGCGAGCTTCTCGGGATCGTTCTGGTGGTGGGACGTCGGATGGTGCGCTTCAGGCACGCCAATCTGTGGATAGGTCCGCGTGCTCACCTCGCGCGCGAGCTGGAACGTGATGACCCGCGTGACGTCGGCCGCGAACGCCAGCACCTGCAGATCGAACATCAGCTTGACGTGATCCTCCCAGGCCTGCGGCGCGCCGATCGGACGTTCGATCGCCGCCGTCGGATCGGTGGCCGAGTCGCGTTCGGCGCGCTGGATGCGGCGTTCGACCTCGCGCACCGCGTCCAGATACTGATCGACCTTGGTACGATCCGCGGGACCGAGCGTCCGCTGCAGCCGCGCCATGTCGCCGAGCACCCAGTCCAGGATGCTGCCGCTTTGCCGCAGTTCCGCCTTCCGCGCCGACGCGGTCCCGCCGTCGCCGAACATTCTCTCGAAAACGACGCGCGGATCGGCCTCGGTGGGCAGCGGACTCGTCGGCGACGACCACGACAGCGTATTCATGTAGACGCAGGCGTAGCCGTTGTCGCAGTTGCCGACCACGTAGTTGAAGTCGGTCGCGAGCTCGAGTGAGGGGAGCAATGTGTCGCGACCGAGCTGCCGGGCGGCAATCTGATCCGCCGTGACGCCCATCTCGTAATCGCTGCCGTCGGTAAACTTCGCGCGCACGCCGCTCAGGAACGTGCAGTTCGCGGTCGCATGATTCCCGGCCGCGTACGCGTTCTTGTGCTCGAGATTCGACACCACCGTGATCCGATCGAGGTACGGCGTCAGCGGATTGAGAATCGGCGACAGCTCGGTAATCGCGCCCTCGCCCGCCGGCGACCACTGGCCCGGCGCGGCGCCCATCGGCAGGTACGCGAAACCAAGACGCTTCACGGGTCGCGCGGCGGTCCTCGCGGAGGCCGTCAACGCCGGACGCATGGCATCGAGCAACGGCAGCGCGAGCGTCGCACCGATTCCTCGCAGGAATGTGCGCCGCGGGAGCGCCAGCTTCGTCACGATCATTGCGATCTCCTCAGGCGGAACGGCGGACTGTTGACGATGCCGAGCACGATCGACGAGAACCTGTAGTCGCCGGCGCGCGCGTCGCGCAGGATCGCGCGGATCGCTGGTTCGTCGTAGTAGTCGAGGCCGCGGCCCAGCGAGTAGGTCATCAGCTTCCCGGTCATCGCCGACACGAACAGGTCCGGCCGCGCGAGCAGCGCCTTCTTCAACCCGATCACGCCCTCGAACGAGCTGCCATCGGGCAGGCCGCCTGCGGCATCGACCGGCTCGCCCGACTCGCTCTTCACCCGCCAGCGGCCGATCGCGTCGAAGTTCTCCGTCGAGAGGCCGATCGGGTCCATCAAGCGGTGGCAGGAGGCGCAGGCTGGATTCGCGCGGTGCTCTTCCATGCGCTCGCGCATCGACAGCACCTTGCCGGTACGCGTCGAGTCCTTCAGCGGTGGCACACCCGGCGGCGGTGGCGGCGGCGGCATTCCCATCAGGTTGTCGAGCACCCATTTGCCGCGCTGTACCGGGGACGTGCGGTTGCCGTAAGAGGTGACTGTCAGGATGCTGGCCTGACCGAGGAGCCCCCCGCGCGGTCCGTCGGCGGGCAATTCGACGCGGCGGAAGTGGCTGCCGTACACACCGGGGATGCCATAGTGCTTCGCGAGCCGCTCGTTCACGAACGTATAGTCCGCGCGCAGCAGATCCAGCACGCTGCGATCCTCGTTCTTGATGCTCTCGAAGAACAGCTCGGTCTCGCGCTTGAAGGCCTGACGCAGGTTGTCGTCGAAGTCCGGGAAGAGGCGGCCGTCCGGATTCGATGCGCGGAGGTTCCGCAGATACAGCCACTGGTCCGCAAAGCTCGTCACCAGCGTCTCCGAGCGCGGGTCGGCGAGCATGCGCCGTACCTGCGATTCGAGCACCGCCGGATCGCTCAGCTTCCCGCGCGTCGCCAGATCGAGCAGCGTGTCGTCGGGGAGGCTGCTCCAGAGGAAAAAGGACAGCCGCGACGCGAGCGCGACGTCGCTCACGCGATACACGGTGTTGGGCGCCATGCCGGAAGGATCCCGCTCGATGCGGAACAGGAATTTTGGGCTCGCGAGCACGGCCCGCAGCGCCATCTCGATGCCGGACTCGAATCCGCCGCCGTCGGCGTGGCCCTGGTCGTAGAACTTGAGCAGCTCCTGAACGTCCTCGTTCGTTGGGCGGCGGCGGTAGGCGCGCCGCGCCAGGGATGTCACGATGGTTTTCGCGCACGCGGTCTCGTCGCCCGGCTTCGCCGGCCGACACTCGAAGATCCGCCGGCGGCTCGCGGTGTCGCCCGCCCCCGTCGGGTTGAACGGTCCCGCGACCGAAACCGAAAAGATCGCGGCCTGCGTTCGGCCGTTGTAGTCCGCTTTGAACGGCTGGCGTGCGGCTTCGCTCAACACCGACGCCTTCTTGATGAACGCCACCGAGACGACATGCGGTCCGGCCGTCACCGGTGTCGTCAACACCATGCCGGCATCGGCCGGCGCGTCGCGTTCCGGATCCTCCTGGCCGCGCGGCTGGCGTGGTGCGATCGCGAACAGCGTCAGGCGCGCGCCGTCGAGCGCGAGCTCCACTTCCTGCGGCTCGCTCAAGCCTTCGAAGTTCTCGTTGCGATCGCGCGTCAGCCGGATCTGGAACGTATAGTCGGCATTCAGCGGAAATGTGTGGTGGAACGCGGTGCCGCCTCGCGTGCCGTCAGGCAGATCCTCGAAGCTGTCGTCCTGTGTGAGATCGGCGGGAAGAACCACCGTGAGCGCGCCCGGTGCCGGCACGGCGCCGCCGACGGCGAGCCGCGAGATTTTCCGCGCCGCCGACAGGTAGCGATCGAGGAGCGTGGGTGACAGCGCGCCGATGTTGACGTTGTCGAAGCCGTGGCTCGCGTCGTCAGCCGGGAGGAGCGACGCAGCATCGACGTCGAGCGCGACGAGATCGCGCACGGCGTTCTGGTATTCGATCCGATTGAGACGATGGAACGTATCGGTCCGTCCGGGATCGGCGGGCACTCGATCGAGCGCAGTTTCGAGATAGGTGGCGAGAGACTCGTAGCTGGCTTCGTCCGGCCTGGCGCGGCCCGGCGCCGCGGGCGGCATGGTCCGCGCGCGCAGCTTGCGCACAACCCGCTCCCAGACGGCAGGATTGTCGGCGACGCGGTCGACGTCGACCGTGTCGAGCGCGAGGCCCCCAGACTTCACGCGATCGTTGTGACAGCTCACGCAGTAGCGCGTGAGCACATCCTGGTGAGAGGAGATCGTTCTTGCCGGTGGCTGGTCGACGGCCGACTGTCCGCTGCCTGTCACGCAGAACCTGGGCGCGCCGACGACGAGCGCAGCGAGGAGGCCTATTGCCGCGGAAACCCGCCCCCGCCTCATCTCACCTCCCGGAACAGGCCAACAAGGTAACACACCCCTAAGTTCTTTATCCGTTGGGAAGCAGCGCCTTACCGCTGAGCCACAAGCTCTCAACTGCGACTGAGCACATCAACGTCGACGCGAATCAAAGCACCGAACTGGTAGGGTCGGGAACTGGCGCGGTGCCCCGTAGGCTCGTGCTGAACTGTACCGGGTTTGTCGGAGGCCGATTGAGTTGTGGACTTCTACCTGAAAGCGCGCACTCATCTATCGCTCAACAAAGATTCACCCATCTCGCGACCCGTCGCAGTGGGCGGCGATCCGATCAGTCGGCGAGAAACTGGGATGTAGCGTCGAGGCGCTGCGGCGCTGGGGCCGTCGCGTTGCCGAAGACGCTGTTGACGCATGCGGCCGGATACCCGATGGCGTCGAGCGAACAGGCGAATGTCCAGCCGGCCGCAAACTGCGGCGGCAGCCCCGGGGCCGCAATCGGCGACGTCGGCGAAGGCGGCGGAGCGAGCGCTGTCGAGCCAACAACCAGCGTGACTTCGTTCGACGGCCCACTGAGCCACACGGCCATTTTCGAAGCCGAGTAGAAAAGCGCGAGAGCGCTATCGCCCAAACTTAATCTTAGTGCGTGCGACGGTACGCGAGAGCGTGCGGTATGCCGCGACGGAGATTGTACTTGTCAAGGCTTTCGAAGCGTGGCAGTCAGGGCTTGAATCATATCTACGAGGCGTTGAATGAGCGTCTTCAATTGTTCCAATTCCTGCCGAATTGTCGTGACTGACACGTCGTGCGGATCCGTCGCGCGACGACCACTTCGGGTGACTCGGCGTCGGTCGGGTATCTGGCGCCGTTCCATGCACGGCGATACAGCAAGAACTATGGCTGTCGGCGACGACACGTCGCCGCGCGGTTCTGCACGCGGCGACTTGTCCTGGGAAGAGGAAATTCTTCCGTCACGCAGAAAACCATGGGCGTGGGTCCGCTCGCCTCGGAGAGCAGGGGCGAGCGGACCGCCAAATCTGAACTTTCCCTCCCCCGAAGTAGGCGCAGGCCAGTCGACAAGCTCAAGACGGGTTCGCACATTACAAGAGGTGCGATCGACTCGAGTTTTCTCTGTCTTGCGCGTCACGGCGCTCGCTCTTCGGTTCAGGCTTGGCAAGCGATACCTGCAGCGGCACACTGAACAGTCCGCGTCTGAGGAGCCCAGGTGAATCACTGTGCTGTGTGGTGAAGGTTGAAGCTGCGCGCAGCCCAAGAGCGGCAGCTAAGCCGATGGTTGTGGCCACTGACTGCTGTCTATAAGTGTGGTGATCCTGACGCTCGCCGAAACCGCGCGGCGTTGATTTCTGCCCTTCCGCCGCCCCATCGGTCTTTGCAGGAATTGCTCATTCTGACCGCCCGTGGGTTGGCATTGGCGTCTCGTGGTTCACGAATTGGTGTTGGAGAATCTCGCGCTACGCGTCGACGGTTGATGGCCGCGAAGCGGCAAGCCCACAACTCTCCACGTCCGGCCAAGCGACCGACTCCTTGGATCACCTTAGCTCGTGGATCACCTTGGCTCGGTTCGCGCCGAACCGGCGCAACGCGTCGGTGCTCGTCCAGCCCGACACCGTGGTCGGGTGGCATCGCGAGTGGCTCCGTCGCCGGTGGACTTGCCGGTCATGTCTACCAGAGGGGCTCCGCCGCACGGGCGGCGTCTTGCGCGATCCTCATGCAATTAGCACTTTGGACGTCCTGCACCCGATTAGATGCGCTCTTAGAACATCTTCTTTATGCCGCGCCGTCCATCTGCCGGACCTCGCCCGCTTCGGCGCCTCCGAACCATGGCCTCGACTGCATACGTTGTATCGCTGCCCGTTTCGAACTCGAACTCGACGTCGACACCCGATTCGCTTTGTCATCCGTCCGATGTGCACAGTGATCCGACGTGGAGGTAGCGGCGCCATTGCGGGCTTGCCATTGCCCATCCGATGACAGCCTGATTCGCGCCGGCCGGCGTAGAGTTTGACACCCCCGTCGTGTCCAAAAACCCGATCT
>DATFWL010000336.1:0-59148 GCA_035259385.1 Vicinamibacterales bacterium
GGCGGCGGTGGTGGTGGCGGCGGCGGTGGTGGTGGCGGCGGAGGCGTCGGCGATCCGGTCGAAACCGGATACGGATCGAGCGCGAACCCGGCGCGGCACGCCAGGAACGGTTCACTGGTGGTTCCGTTGGTCGGGCAATACGAGCTTCCCGTTCCGATGAACGGCCACAGGTAGTCGTAGGCCGCCTGCGCGCTGGCGCCGCCGCGCTCCCGCGCTTCCATGATCGCGATGCGCGCCTCGGGTCCATAGAACCCGGCGAAGTCGCGATGTGCGGCGACGGCGCCCGGCACGAACTGCGCCATCGTCGTGAAGAACGCAGTCGGCCCCTGGACCTTCGTCGCATCGGGCGCGCCGTAGGGAATCGCGTATGGCGCGCCTTCGGCCCGCGGATAGTCCGGATCGCTGGTGAAGAATCTGAGCTGGAGATCGTTGACCGCGTCGCGATACGCGTTGTCTGCGGCGAACCCCAGCTTCACCGCGCGATCGATGCCGTAGGCCGCGTAGTTGTTCTCCCAGTGCGTGAAGTACTGCGTCCCTTCGGGACGGTCGTATTTCGTCCAGGCGTACACGATCCACAGCGGGTTGCTCGGCGTCTTGAGACTCGTCGCGAAGCTGTCGAGCCAGTTCAGGTTGTTGACCACCTTCGCCGCGAGATACGCCTTCACCGGCGACGCGTCGGGATAGTACGCGGCGGCCTCCGCCATGTTCCGCAAAACCCAGCCGATGCCGCGCACTTCGTTGCCCGTGAGCAACCCCTGCGTGCCGTGCCCGGATGTCGCGAGCATGCCGTGGTTGGCCCAGAACGCCATCTCGTCGGCGTAGAAGCGATCGCCAGTCAACAGGTATGGGACGAAGGCGAGATCGGGGACGTGCGCGTTCGACGGTCCCAGCGGCGACTGGCCCGGACCTGGTATGCCGGATCCGTACTCCGGCATCGGCATCGGCGAGCCTTTGATGCCGGTGCCGCCGGCAAACAGCCACGCGTTCGGCTCCTGGTCGATCGACATGAGGTGCTCGGAGCCGAGCCCGGCCGGCGTCGCGTTCTCCGGTTCACGCACGTGAATCGGCCACGAACCGGCCAGGTCGCCGTTCGCCATCACGAACTGCCCCTGCGTCGCGTTCTTCTTCACCAGGTAGCGCGCGGTCCAGTCCGGAAGCGGACCGAGCTCGGCGCGTCCGCCGTGCGCGCCCATCACTTGATCGAGCGCGCCCGATTGCAGGATGTCGAAGTTCGCGCCGATCGTGTCCACGCGCGGATCGAGCGCGACGACGGCATTGAACGGCGGAATGGCTCTGGAAAGATTGAACGGAGTCAGATCGGGTGTGACCGTCGACGCCGGCGCATGGAGGTCGAACGCCTTGCGCCACCGCGTCATGTAGTAGTGCTGGACGTTCGCGTGCGTGAACAGCGTCTGCCCGTTCGCCACCACCGACACGTCGTAGGTCGTGGTCGTCGCGCCGGTCTGATTGAGGACGTTCTCGACGGTGACGCTGACGTGCGCCTTGCCGTCGTTGAACACGCGCGTGTCGAAGATCACGCGCAGGAACGGATGCGGCGTCGCCCCGGCCAGCGGGGTGATGACCGTGCGCCACTCCTGAACGAGCGGGCCGCCAAGCCACGAATCGGAGCCGGGCGTCGGCGGCAGGCTGGCAACGTAGGCGACGCCGCCGACGGTGAGCATCGCCGACGCTGACGGAACGACCGGCGCGAACGATCCGCCGGCCGCGGGTGCCGACGTGACGGGGTAGTTGCCGGCGCTCGGTACGTTGGCCGAGACGATCGCGAACTTGATCGAGCCGTCGGGCCAGCGATTCTTGACGTCGGTCTGTGTCGGCAGCGCGCCGATCTGGAGCGCCCCGGCGGCCTGCCCCTCTGGCAGGGCCTCGCCGAACGTCGCCCAGCCGGCGGTGAGGCCGACGGTCGCGATCGTTCCACCGGTCTGAGCGGCGGGACGTGCGTGCGCACCAGCGATGCTGAGCGCGAGCGCCGTAACGAAGATCCGGATGCGCCGAGCGGCACACTCGTGAGGGCCGATGAGCGTGACAAGCATGGCGCGGCGGTCGGCAAGCGCCGAGCCAAGCGGTGAACGACAGCGGTTGGATGATCCGCGAGATTATGAAGCGGGAAGATGCGCGATCGCCGTCGGCGAGAGAGCGCGCAACAGTCGCAAAGACGACGTTTGATCGGCGATCACGATTTTCGGTGATGAGCTTGCCGGTCGAATCGTTGCTACCTGAATCGACACGACGTGATCGCGCCGAGCAGCACGATCGCCACGATCATCATCGCCGCCACTGCTGTCTGCTGCAAACGCTTCTTTGCACGAGCCTTCTGCGGGACGAACGCGGCCGGAGGTCCGCTCTCCGCCTGGCGGTGCACCGGGGCAGGCCGTGCAACGAACGGCCGCTGCGCCACGCTCATGAAGCCGTTCGAGAGCAGCAGGACGACGGGCCGGGCCAGCGATCGCGTCGGCGAGGCGACAAGCGCGGACAGCGAGGCGTCGACGAAGAACGCGGCGCGTTCGACGAACCGCGTACGGTCGGTGGTGTCAGCGAATAGTGCGGCGAGGGTGAAGACTTCACCCTTTCGAATGTCCTGTGCGGACCACGTTTCGGTCGGATACTCGAGGATCGCCGGGTTATCGAGATAGGGATATTCGTGGTCCGCCATCCAGCGCGCGTAGTGGACGAGCGCGTCGCGGCCGTAGGCGTACATCCAGTCGTTCTCGCCGAGTTCGACTTTGTAATCCAGGTACTTCCCGAGCGCCTGCAGAAAGACGACGTACGACCACCGGCGCTCCGCGTCGAGGAGCTCGCGCGCGTCGATGTCGTCCCCCGGATGAATGCAGCGGCGAATGAGCTCCTCGGCTTTCGCCAGGTACCGGCGGTCGCCGGTGAGGCGATGGCCGTCGGTCAGCGCAAGGATCGAATTCCCGGCGCCGCGGCCGGGTCCGTGATAGTCGGACGAGTTGGTGGCGCTCGCGAGCCCGGTGTGCGCGCGCGTCAGCCAGCGCAGCACGGTCTTGCCGCCATCGTCCATGTTGATGACCCAGTCGGCCAGGCCGATCGCCGCTTCGCGGGACAGCGGGTCGCCGGTGAGCAGCCAGTGCAGCCGCAGCCCGCCGGCGTAGTTGTGCTCGTTGCCCGGTCCCCCGCCGCAGACGCCAGGCTTGCGCGGGTAACTGCGATGGCTGCAGCGGCCAGCCGCGACGTAGTGATACGTGTGCCAGAACAGTCCGCCGTTGAACGCGGCCTTGTCGCGATCGGTGTGGTAGATATCGATGTCTTCGACGTGCTCGGCCAGCTCGGTCATCAGCCGCGACCATCGCGCGTCGCCGGTCCGCATGAACTGCACGGCGAAGCCGCCGATCGCGTCGTACTGGTTGTTGTAGTGCGAGACGATCGGCGCCGGCTCCCTGCTGAACGGGTTCTCGTGATCGGCGTAGATGTCGCCGAAGTCGCGCCACCCGTATTCGTCGATCACCTCGCGCTTGCGCTCGAACGAGTCGTCCCCTTCGATCGCGAGATCGACGAGCTGACGGTACCTCCGGTCGGCGTCGTCAGCGGCGGGGGCGAGGTACGGCACCGCGCCGGATGCGCTGTACCACTCGGGCGTCATCGACGCTGACGCGGGCGCGCGGCCCCACCAGACCGCGTCGAGCGCGATCGGATCGTCTCCGAATGCGAGCGCGAAGCGGTGCGTCTTCTGCTCGCCGCCCTGCAGTTCGTGGAGCGCGGCCCACTGCTGCGGCCACAGCCGCAGCGTGAGCGCGTCGGGCTCGAGCTCGATGGCCCGTGGAAAGTTCTGCCAGAAATGTGCGACCGCCAGGGAGACCGACGCGGGTTGCTGCGCCACGGTGACGGCCGGCGTGGCGCGGAGACCGGCGCGCTCGGCGGACGTCGTGCCGAATCGATAGCCGCGGAACGTGCACGGGGCAGTCCCGTCGTGCGTGACGTGATTCTCGTGACGCCACGCGTCGCCGCCGCTCGAATCCTGGTACAGTTCGCAGCGCATCCCGACCGGCTCGAACGGCGCGTCGATCTCCGCGGCGCAGCTGCCGCGGCCCTCCTCACGAAGCGGAATGCGCAGCGACAGATCGCGCATGAAGACGGCGCCCCTATCGCCGAGCTCCCATAGCCCGCCGCGGTGTCGTGCGCGTCGCGGATTGCGGATGGTGATCGCGATTCGAGTCGCGCCCGACCCGGCGAAGAACTCGACGCGCCCGATCACCTCGACCAGAGGCGCACGCCGGCTGCCGCCGGCGCGGGCTTCGATCCGAATCGTCGATCGCAGCGGGCCCTGCTCTTCGACGATGACCCGCGTCACCACCGCCCGCGACTCACCGTCGCGCGAGTCGGTGACCGTCAAAGCCGGCGCGTGCTGCTCGTCGATCACGTCCGCAGCGCCGACGACGACGCGCGCGAACGGAAAGGCCGTGCCGGGCGCCAGCGTGAACGCCGCGGCCCCGGTGTCGACGATCGTCCTGGTCTCGTTCGAGGCGATCTCGAGACGATCGGCGGGCACGGCGCTCGGCGGCGGATCGAACGTGATGCGATACGAGCGTTCGCGCGCCGTCTCACCGGTCGTGCGGAAGTCGAGCAGCGCCCACCGCACGCTGCCGTCCGCCCACCGCTCCGTTGCCAGCGCCTGCACTGGAACATCGGCGCCGTCGCCAGCGAGACCGATCCGGCTCGTGTCGCGGACGAGGCCGCGCGGAAACGGGACGCCGATCGTCACCGGTTCAGCCATCCGCTGACGCGCGCGCAGCGGCTGCGGAACGACGCGGACGATCGGATCCGGCGGGTGCGTGCTGTCCGGTGTCATGACGTCTGCACCCTCTATCCGATTGCGGCCAGCCGGCGGCGCCGGCCGGCAACTGACGCACATGCCGCGGCCGCCGCGGCCGTAACGATTGCGACGATCAACGCCGTCGCATCGGTCGTTCGCGAGAACACGAAGACCTGCGCCGCCTCGAGCGCGACGAGGAACGTCGCCGCGATGAGCACTGCGGTCCGGAGCGAGCGCCGCGCCGTGCCACTGCATCCGCACAGCGTCGCCGTGACGCCGATCGGCACTGCCGCGGCGCCGATCATCGCCAGATCGCCAGTGCTCGCCGCATCGGGCGACGGCGCGAACGGCAGCAGCAGCCGCTGGTGGGCGTACTTGTCGGCGATCTCGTTCGGGCGCAGGGTGAAGTCGGCGGGCACGAGCCAGGCGGCGGCGAAGATCGCGCAGTACGCAAGCAGCAGCCGCTCACCGATCGGCGATCGCCGAACCATCAGCGCGCCCGACCCGGCCAGCGCGTCGAGCCGATCGCGCATCGCCCACCACACCACGATGCCGCACGCCGCGCCGAGCGTCTCGGCGCCGACGTCGACGACCGACGGTGTCCGCCACGAGACGAACGCCTGGGAGAATTCAATCGACGTACTCAGAAGAAGCGAGCCGCACAGCACGAATGCGATTCGCCCGTAGGGCGAGGCTTTCAGCCTGGCCGCTCGGCCGCCCTGAACGGGCGGCCCTCCCTGTGCGGGACCGGCCAGTGCCGCCATCGCGCACAGACCGATCGGCACAAACAGCAGCACGTTCGAGACGAAGTCGCTCACCGACCATCGCGCCACGGGCACGTCCCATGGACTCCAGAAGCTCGCGAGCGCGTCGCTCCACGGCACCGCGTGGAAGTCGAACGGAAACAGGCTGCCCCACACCGCGAACGCGGTGAACAGGGCCGCAGCGGTTGCGTAGACCCGCTGCGTTGTCCGGTCCGCGGTCATGGAATCGATCGAACGATGTGCGGCCCGAGGAAATTGGCGACGGTGAGCGGCAACCGCGTCCAGAGTCCAATCGCCGCGCGATATTTCGGATTCGATGGCGACAGATTCGGCAGTCTGCATCCCGCGCCCAGCACGTACTCCCAGTGCAGCGGCGTCGGCTGGGCGCCCCACTGCGCCTTGAAGGTGTAGGTGCCTTCGTTCGGCGTCGAGCGGCCGAAGTCGAACGTCTTGTGGCCGGTCGCGATCGCGTGCTCGATCATCCGCCAGTACAGGAGGGTGTTCGGCGACATCGTGCGGTACTCCCGCAGCGACGAGGCCCACGGGTTCTCGATCGTGTCCCTGAACGACAGCGTAATCGCGCCCGCCACCGTCACGTCGCCGGCGTCGACGAGGAAGACGCGAGCGGTCTCGGGGAAGGCGGCCAGGACTTCGGCAAAGAAGGCGCGCGCATACACCGGCGTCCCGAGGTCCCGCATGTTCCGTGCGAAGACGCCGTAGAAGCCGTCGAGCAGCTCGACGCCGCCGGATCGCGCGGTCATCTGGCTCTTCTCGGCCTTGCGGACCTGATTGCGCACCTTCCGATCGAGCCGTTCCCACGCCTCGGCGACGTCGCGTTCGAGTGTCAGCAGCATGCCGACCTTGTGCGTTCGCGCCTCGAGATCGGGAAACTGCCTCGCCGTATGACGGAGCTCGACGTGCGCCAACCGGTGTTCCTCACGCAGCGCTGCCGCGCGATCGAGCAGGCAGGCCGCCGCGGCCGCGTCGCGCGCGAGCACGCCGCCGTAGTTCACGAACGGCAGCGACACGGCGAAGCGGCCGAACAGCCGGCTCTTGAACAGCACCATCGGCAGCACGCCGACGATCGATCCGTGGTCGCGCGCCGCGAGGTACAGCGTCTCGTGGCCGAACGCGCGCTCGAAGACCTCGCGCCATTTCCAGGCGTGGTATCCGGTGGCGTGCGGCTGCCTGGAGACGAACCGATCCCACTCGCTCGGGGTGACGTCCGCGGTCACCTGCAGCGAGGGCGACCAGTCGGCAGCATGGGCAATCGCAGCAACGCTCATGGGGCAGACCACACGTAGGGCAGCGGACCCGCGGCCGGCTCGGCCGGCGCCGTGAACTGCTCGTCGAGCAGGGTCAGCATCGTCGCGAACGTGAAATCGCGGACGAGCGCGCGGAGCCGCTCTTCGGTCCGATTCAGGTTGAAGTAGTGACGGAACCGCCCGAGCGCCGGCGCCCGCAGGCGCGGCTGATCGGGATCGATTTCCCACGGATGCAGATAGAAGATCGCCGGCCGGTGCTCGCGCTCGTTCAGGCGCGTGATCCCCCAGCGCGTCCAGGCGTACGGGAGGATGCGGAAGTAGCCGCCGCCGCCAATCGGCAGGTTGAACGGACCGCAGCGCACCGTCGATCCGGGCGCCTCGACGAGCGGCGCCGTGCGATGCAGCACGTAGGGCTGACGCGGCGAGATCGGAATCCCGTAGCGATCGTGGTGAATCGGGAAGATGCTCGCGTCGTAGGTGTAGCCTTCCTCGATGAGCACGTCGAGCGCCCACAGCGACTTCGGCGTCACCGAGTAGCTCGGCGCCCGATAGCCGTGCACGCGCTCGTTCGTGGTCGACTCGAGCAGATCCTTGGCGCGGCGCACGTCGTCACGAAACGCGCGCGGGGTGAGGTCGTAGACGAGCCGGTGGCCGTAACCGTGCGAGGCGATCTCGTGTCCCTGATCCGCAATCGCGCGCACCAGGCCCGGAAAGCGCTCGGCGACCCACCCGAGGACGAAGAACGTCGCCTGCACGTTCGCGTCGTCGAAGATCTCGAGCAGGCGCTCGGTGTTCGCGCAGACCCGGCTCTCCATCCGTTCCCAGGCATGACGGGGCACCAGGCCGTCGAAGACGCTGACGTGAAAGTAATCTTCGACGTCAATCGTCATCGCGTTGACGACGGGGCGGGTCACTGTCCCCTCCGGAGGAGCACCGTCTTGATCGTCTCGAACACGATGAACAGATCGAGCGCGATCGACATGTTCTTGATGTAGAAGAGGTCGTACTGCAGCTTCTCGGTCGCGTCCTCGACGGTCGCGCCGTAGGTGTAGCGGACCTGCGCCCAGCCGGTCAGGCCGGGCTTCACGACATGGCGCTGGCCGTAGAACGGAATCTGCACCATCAGCGATTCGACGAACTCCGGCCGCTCCGGCCGCGGGCCGACGAGGCTCATGTGGCCGGCGAGGATGTTCCAGAATTGCGGCAGCTCGTCGAGCCGCGTCCGGCGGAGGAACCTTCCGACGCGCGTGATCCGCGCGTCGCCCGTGGACTTGGTCCACACCGGACCAGTGTCGCGTTCCGCGTTCGCGCACATCGACCGCAACTTCCGCACCACGAACACGCGGCCGTCGCGCCCGACGCGCCGCTGGGAATAGAACGCCGGTCCCGGCGACGTGAGCCGCACGACGATGGCGAGCAGGAAGATGATCGGCGCGGTCAGCACGAGGCCGATGCCGGCGCCGACCACGTCCACCAGCCGCTTCACCATCAGCAGGCGGCGCGTCTTGCGGAAGCCGGGCGAGAAGATCAGCCAGCTCGGACGGAGATTCTCGACGGCGATCTTCCCCGTGTACTCCTCGTAGACCGAGGTCAGGTGATCGAAGCGCACCCCGTCGAGCTTCATCTCGAGCAGCTTGTCCATGGGCAGCTTGCCGCGGGCGTCCGCGAGGCTCACCACCACGCGATCGACGCCGCGCGCGCGGACCAGCGAGGGAATGTCTTCGATAGTGCCGAGAAACGGCAGCGAGCCGACCGACCGGGCCGAGGACGGATGGGCGTCCACGAAGCCGACGATCTGGACGCCGATTTCGTCCCGCCGGTGGAGCTCGTGCGCCAGCGCGAGGCCGGCGCCGCTCGCGCCGACGAGCAGCAGCCGTTCGCGCGGGCCGACCTGACGCGCCGCCCACGCGAACGCGAGCCGCCAGACGATGACGCCCGTCGCGGCCAGCGGCGCCGCCGACGCGAGGACCCCGCTCGCGACGGTGAGTGCCGGAAACACCGTGTAGACGCCGGCAAGAATCAGCAGCGTGATACCGATCGCCTCGAGGATGCGGATCAACAGCTCGGCACGGCTCCCGCCGACGTGCGGATCGTCGTAGAGATCGCTGTAGTAGAGACACAGCTGCGAGATGAGCGTGAACAGCAGCGCCTTCGGCAGCATGTCGGCGACGAGGATCGGCCAGGCGTGAAAGCCGAGCCGCAGGTACGCCGTCAGTACGACCGCCGACAGGATGAGCGCGGTGTCCGAGACGACGAGCGTTGTCGAACGCCAGTTTGCAGTCTGAATGAGTCCTTTGGCCATGGTGCTTACTTCTGACCCGGCGTGCCGGTGTAGTAGCCGTATCCGTAGTACTCGTAATAGCCGCCGGCGTTGCGATCGTGGGCGTAGTCGACGGCGTTCATCACCACGCCGAGAATCCGATCGTGCGTGATCGCCTCGACCGTGCGTTTGACGAGCGCAAATGGCGCCTTGCCGGCGCGGACGACGAGCAGCACGCCGTCGACGATGTCGGCGAGCAGGCTGGCGTCCGGCAGCAGGCCCACGGGCGGCGTGTCGACGATCACCCAGTCGAACGCGGCGGCGGCCTGGGTGACGAGACGGCGCATCCGATCGGACGTGAGGCCGCTCATCGGATCGGGTTCAGGACGGCCGGCCGGCAGCACGAACAGCCGTTCGGAGATCTGCGACACCGCCATCGGCCGATCGTCGCGGAGCTTCAGCCCTTCGTTGAGCCCGCCGATCGCCGGCAACCCGAACACGCGCTGCACGGTCGGCCGGCGCAGGTCCGCGTCGGCGAGCAGCACGCGCCGGTGGTACGACTCGCTCAACGTCAACGCGAGGTTCACGGCGGTCAGGCTCTTGCCCTCGCCGGGCAGCGCGCTCGCCGTCATGATCACCTTGATGCCGCGCTCGCCCTGCGCGTGGTGCAGCGTCGCCGCGAGCTTTCGGTACTGCTCGAGCGCGGCGCCGGAAAAGCCCTCGGTGCCGAACAGCTTGCCGGCGAGCTGAGGATCGGTGCGCCACGCGGCGCTCTGATCGGTGGCTTCGGCGATCGCCAGCAGCGGTGCGCCCGACACGTGTCCGATCGACGGCGCCGGTGCGGGGCGCGCGGCGGCGACCGGTGCTGGCGACATCCGCCGGACGTTCGGCGGCGCCGGCGCCGGTGCAGGCGCGTGCGCGAGCGGCGCCGCGGCGGCCGCCTGCGGTTGCGGCGCCTGGTCCGGCGTGCGGTTCGCGCGTTCGAGTGCGTCGGCGAGTCGGGTCATGCGGCTGCGTCCTTTTCAACGGCCATGGCTACACGGCGCCGAGATGCGCGCCGCGATCCTCGCGGTCGTCGTCGGTCTCGGCGAAATCGAAATCGCGGCACACTTCGAGGACGACGGCGCGGTCGATCGGCCGGCGATCGAGTGCAAAGCCAGAGACGAGCGCGTTGTCGCAGATCACGCTCACCGTCCGCGGGATTCCCCCCGAGCGCTCGTGGATGGTCGCGACGGCGTCGGCGGTGAACACCGCCGAGGCGTCGCCGCCGCCGATGCGCATGCGCGCCGCGATGTAGGCGGCGGTGTCCGCGCCGCTGAGCGGCGCGAGCGTGCACCGCAGCCCGATCCGCTGCTTCAGCTGACGCAGCGAGGGATGGTTCAACCGGGCCGCGATTTCGGGCTGGCCGGCGAGAATGATCGACAGCAGCTTCTCCGATGCCGATTCGATGTTCGCCAGCAGCCGGATCTCTTCGAGGAGCCCGTCGGTGAGGCACTGCGCCTCGTCGATGATCAGCGACGCCATGGTGCCAGCCGCGTGCCGGGTCGCGAGCCCGTCGGTCAGCTCCGCCACCAGCCGGGTCTTGGACGCGGCTGCGGCCGCCGACAGACCGAACCCCGCCGCGAGGAACTCGATGAACTCGGTGCGCGTCAGCGCCGGGTTGCTCAGATACACGACGTGGCTGCGCTGGACCTTCTGCGACTGCAGCGCGGCATGGACGATCGTCGTCTTGCCGGTGCCGGCCTCGCCGACCAGCAACGCGATGCCGGTGCGCCGCGACAGTCCGTACTCGAGCGTCGTCAGCGCTTCGCGGTGCTGCGCGGTCATGTGCAGGAAGCGCGGGTTCGGCGTCAGGTCGAACGGCCGCTCGCGCAGCCCGTAGAAGCCTTCGTACATCAGAGAATGCCTTTCAGCAGGCCGAAGTGGCGCAACGACACCGTCGCCACGCCGAGCGCGATGAGGATCGTGGCGGCAACCGACACGATCATGACGCGGCGGCGGCGACGGATGTCGGCGGCCGCGGTCATCATCGGGATCGCGGCGAGCACCGGCAGCACGAGCGCGCGCACGATCTCGTCTTCGGTCCTGAGCGCGGTGGTCCGGTACTCCATCAGCGCGGCGATGCCGACGGCGAGCACCAGACCCGCAAAACCGGCGACGGCGGTGATCTGGATGCGGTTCGGGCTGTACGGCCGCTGCGGCAGTCGCGCGCGGTCGAGGATCTTGAACTGCTCGCTCACCTGCTGGCGTTCGAGGTTCGCCGAGATCTTGGAGTCTTCCTTCTTTCCGAGGAGGCTCGAATAGATCTTCTGCAGCGTGTCGTAGTCCCGCATCAGGTCGGTCAGCTCGGATTCATGGCCGGGAACGGCTTCGACCTTGCGCTGGTAGTCGGCAACCTGGCGCCGCAGGCGCTCCATGTCGGCTTCTTTCGACGCGATCTGGCGATCGAGCTTCTCCATCTCGACCTGGTACTGGCGGGTGCGCGCCTCGCGCATCAGGTCGGCCGTCGAGGGCGGCTTGGCGCCCGCCGGCGCTGACAGCCCGGGCACGGCAGCTTCCTGCGCCACTTTCCGCTCGAGCTCGGCGACCGCGCGCTTCTTGGCGGTGACGTCGGGGTGCTCCGGCTTCAACCGCAGCTCCAGATCGCGCAGCTCGGAACGCGCTTTCTCGAGCTGATCGATCGCACGCGCCGGGCCGGCGGCCGCGTCGGTGGATGGTGTCGGGACGAGCACGTCGGCGGCCGCGCCGCTCTGCACGTCGGCAATCGACCGCTCGAGCACGAGGCGGCGGTCGCGGTCGCGGTTGACCGATTCGCTGAGTGCCTGGATCTGACCGTTGGCGGCCTGGATCACCTGCAGGTTGGTCTGCAGCTGCGACGGCAGCTCGCCCGAATTCCGGCGGCGGAATTCCTCGAGCTTGCGCTCGTGCGTCAGCAGCCGCTTGCGCGCGTCCTCGAGCTGCGACTCCAGGAACTGATTCGTGCTGTCGGCCATCACCGAGCGATCGCGGGTGTTCTCGTCGATGAACATCGAGGCCAGACGATCGGTGACGATCATCGCGGTCCGCGGCGTCGTGTCGGAGAAGCTCACCCTGAAGGCGTCGTCGCGCACCGTCTCGACCAGGACGTTGGTCCGCATGTACTCGACGATGCTCTCCATCGGCCGCGTCTTCTGGAGCTCGGGGTAGAGATTGAACTCGTCGATGATCTTCTCGAGGCGGCTGCGGCTCAGGATCTCCTGGCTGATCGAGCGCAGCCGATCCTCGATGCGCATGGTGACCGTCGAGTGGACGTAGCTCTCAGGGACGCGCTGCGGGATGACGAGGATCAGCGTCTCGGAGCGGTACAGATTCGGAATGCGGAGCGACACGCCGAAGCCGATCGCGCCGGCGACGATCATGCCGAGCAGCAGAATCCATTTCCGGAACCAGAGGATCCGGATGATGTCCTCGGGCGTGTAATTGCGGACAGGCAGCACGTCTGGAGATCCTCACTGCACCAGCGGCGTGCGCGCGCTCAGGCCGATCGGCGCGCGCTGGCCGTCGATCGGCGTGAGGAGCGGCGGCAGGCCGACGCGCGTTCGCGAACTGGTGCCGAAAAATGGAGCGACACGCCCGATCGTTTACGGCACGACGACCGTGTCGCCCGGCTCGAGTTCGATGTTCTGAAACAGGTTCTTCCGCTTGACCAGGTCCTGGTAGTTGAACTCGAAGACCGCCTGCTTGCCCTGACGCATCCGCATCACGGTGATGTTCTTGCCGTCGGCGAAGTCCCGCAGACCACCGGCGGTCGCGATCAGCTGCAGCACGGTCACCGACCCGTTCAACGGATACGGTCCGGGCTTCTCGACCTGGCCGGTGATGAACACCTTCCGGCTCTTGATCTCCTTCACGATGACCGTCGGCTGCGGGTCCTCGACGTACTTGCGCGCCGCGGCGAGCACCGAGTCGCGGAGCTGTTCCGGGGTCAGGCCGGCCGCCTGCACGTCGTTCAACAGCGGCAGGGTGACCTTGCCGTCGGGCCGCACGGTGATGTCCGGCGCCGACAGATCCTTGTCGCGCCAGAACACGATCGACAGCACGTCGTCGACGCCGATCAGGTAGCCGGCGGGCGTCGCCGACCTGGTCGGCACTGCCGCAGCCGCGGCAGCAATCGGTGCCGGCGCAGCCGCGTTCGCGGCGAGCGCCGGCGCGGGCGCCTGGGTGTGCACGATCACGGAGGTCGAGGCGGCGGCGCCGAGCGCCGTCGCACCCACGATCGCAGCGGACAGAAGCTGGTGTCGCATCAGCGGAATTCCTTGAAAGACGGCTGGCAGTGATGCTTCCGCAGGAAATTGAGGAAGCGCTTGTAGTCCTCGTTTTCCATGTTGAACTTGCGCGCGACGATCTTGTAGTTGCCGCGCGCGTCGACGAGCCCGCGGCGCACGACGTCGCGCACGGCGGAGCGGGTGATCTCGCGCTGCATGAACAGCGGGTAGACCGTGGTCCAGAACGACTGACGCTGCATCGTGATGCGCTCGTAGAGCTCGTCGGCGATGGTGCGCCGGCGCTCGCGGAACGGCGCGGTGCCCGGCCGCTGGCTGACCCGGACTTCGTGGGGAATGTCCTCCGGGCCGATTACCTCGCCGCGGGCGCGCACGATCATCCGTTCGATGACGTTCTGCAGCTCGCGGACGTTGCCGGGCCAGTGGTACTCGGTGAGCAGCTGCAGCGCCGCCGGCGACAGCGTCTTCGCGGGGCGCCCGCCGGTCCGCGCCATCCGATTCATGAAGTGGTCGACGAGCGACGGGATGTCCTCCTTGCGCTCGCGCAGCCCCGGCACGATCAGGTGGATGACGTTCAGACGATAGAAGAGATCCTCTCGGAACTGCCCCTGCGCGATCATGTCGCGGAGATTCCGGTTGGTCGCCGCGATCGTGCGGACGTCCACGCGAGTGCCGGTGCGATCGGCGCCGACCTTCTGGATTTCGCCGGTCTCGAGAAATCGCAGCAACAGGCCCTGCATCCGCAGCGTCATCTCGCCGATCTCGTCGAGGAAGATCGTGCCCTCGTCGGCGATCTCGAGCTTGCCCGGCTTGTCGCGATAGGCGCCGGTGAAACTGCCGCGGACGTGTCCGAACAACTCGGACTCGAGCAGCGTCTCGGGGAGGCCGGCGCAGTTCACGGCGACGAACGGCCGGCTGGACCGCGTGCTCAATGCGTAGACCTGGCGCGCGACGACTTCCTTGCCGGCGCCGCTCTCACCCGTAATCAACACCTTTGCGTCGGTCCGCGCGACCCGATCGATTTCCTGGCGAAGGTCCTCGATCGGTGCGCTGGCGCCGATCAGTTGGGCAGCTCCGTCAAATCGCATAAGCCTGTTTCGTCCCTTTTTAAGGGGCTCCGAACGCAAATCGGTGCCGACGATCACGTGGTGTGATCGCAGGCCGACAGGTGGCGAAGCCGGGGTACCCCACCTTTGTGCAAAGCCTCCGCCACGTCAGCAGAACTAGTTCATCGACGACGGCGGCGGCGGCCAATGCCGCTAAGTGCTGCGGCTACGCCGGAGTTAGAGCAGATTTCATCGCGTGCGGCGCGCAAAAACCCCGCTCGCGCGAGCCTCGCGGACCGAAGGAACTCGCGGACAAAAGTCTCCGAAATCCCGGACTTCTTTCCGCGCCGGCTGACCATCTGGAACTGTAACTGCCGCTTCGCACGCGATTACGTCAGCTCTCCTCGATCCGTGCGCGCCTGGACACAGACTTGCACAGCGCGCTCGCGCTTCGATCACGCTCGGCGGCATTTGTGTGGAGGAGCGATGTCTGGCCGGACCTCGCAGTGTTTTTCGCTCGCACGCCATCCACGTGTGCCGCGTGCCGCACGGCTGATCCAGCAGAAGCCGCGCGCTGGCCTCGCGCGCCGCGACCGCCACTGTTCATCTCACGCCGGGGAGCGACGCTCGGTCGTCACACCGGTGTCCCCTGTCGACGGCAGGAGGGGCGCGACCGTGACACTGGCGGCGGGATCACACGGCTCGGTCGACGTGGGGAGGGGCGGCACGCTGATCCTGACCGGCGGGCTGTTCCAGATGCGCTCGCTCGACGTTGATCCAGTCGGCGACGGTGATGTCCCGGGCGGCCACGGAAATCAGAGTCGCGACCGAGCTCGAGACTGATGACAAGGCGAAGATGATCCTCGATAGCAGCGGCGCGTTCATCGGCAACCACGTCCGGATTGGACAGAGCGTCACGCTGAGACTGGACAGCGCATTCACATGAACGCAGATCTCAATCATCAGGCCGCCGCCGGGCATCGCCCGGCGGTCCCGCTCCTTCCCGAAACCGAGCGGCTCGTCGTCGTGAAGCACGATCGTTTCGCCGCATTCGCCGTCCTTGCGCAGGCGTACGCAGGCGACCCGAGTGTGCGCCTCGTGTGGGACCGTCGCCGGCGCGACCGTCGCCGCAACGCGGTCGCCACGGACGTCGCCGACCGCCGGCACGGCGACCGCCGCGCCACGCAGGCGCTGGCGCTGAATGACTACCTCGTGTTCACGCGTGAGCAACTGCGGGAGTCCGGGATGCTCGCCTTCGTCCGCGACCCGGTCGACCTGGCGACGAGCCTCTGCCGTCAGACGGCGGGAGACGATATCCGGCGCGAGATCGACGCCGCCGCGCAGTCGGACCTGCCAATCCTGATCAGCGGAGGCGATCGGATCAGCCGCCGCTCGCTCGCGCGCCGGCTTCACGACCGCAGCGAGCGCCGCGATCGACCGTTCGGCGCCATCGATCGACGGACCTTCCTCGAGCTCTGCGACGACTGGATCGCCCGCCGCCGCCCTGAACTCGGCGGGCTCGCCGGTGGGACGGCGTTCCTCGAGGACGTCGCGCATTGGACGCTCGACGAGCAGGCCCAGATCGCCGACTCGCTCGAGCGGCTCGCGCGCGCCCGCAGTGAGTGCGCGACGTCGATGCAGCACGCGCCGCTGCGGATCGTGTCGGCGTCGTCCTGCTGCCTCATCGATCTCGTGCGCGAGCGGCGCTTCCGCGCAGACCTCTTTTATCGTCTCAACATGGTCCATCTCGTGCTGCCGTCGGGGATGGTGAAACCGATGTCCTGAGGCCGGCGCGCCGGCTGTGGCGCTGTCGCCGAATCATGACAAAACCGTAAGGTCGCGATCGAGCGCGGAACACGCCGTCGCCGAGCGCGGGTTGGCCAAAAGGGATAAACTGCGGTGGATCTTGCATTTCGCGGCGCGCCGTTCACTGGACGCGAATTTGCGAGCGCGATCGGCAGTGCCGCGCGGCTGACGCCATGTCTGCCCTTATCCTGCTGGTCGAATCCGATCGCACCGTGCTCGCGCACACCGAAGCGTTGCTGTCGTCAGCGGGACATCTGGTCGCAGCGGTCTCGACCTACCACGACGCCAGGCACCTGATGGACTCGGTGAGCCCCGACATGCTGATCGTCGGCGTCCGCCTCGACGCGTTCAACGGCATGCATCTGGCCGTCCGGTGCCGGCGCGAGTATCCGCTGCCGCCGGTGATGATCACCAGCCCCGGTCCGGACGCGGTCGTCGAGATGGAGGCCGAGCGCATCGGCGCGATGTTCCTCGTCGATCCGGTGAACGACCCCGAGTTCCTGCCGCGCGTCGCGGCGGCGCTGGCGGAGCATCGACGCGCGCAGCCGACGATTCGGAAATGGCCGCGCAAGCAGGTACCGGGCATGCTCGAAGCGGAGCTCGAGGAAGCGCCGGCGCGCGTGTTCGACGTGAGCTACGGCGGGTTGCGTCTCGCGTTCGACGCGAAGCGGACGCTGCCGGAGCAGTTCGACGTGACGCTGCGCGATCACGGCGTCACGGTCAAGGCGCGGCCGGTGTGGACCTACGTGTCCCCTTCCACGCACGAATTCTGGTGCGGCGCGGAGCTCGTTGACGACGACGCGCCGATCACGAGCGGCTGGCGCGCGCTCGTCGATGCGACGTAGAAAAGGTTCTAGGGTTCTAGCGTTCTAGAGTTCTCGGTTCTTGGTTCCTGGTTCTCGGGTTCCGGGTCCCGGGTTCGACCCACCCGACCCACCCGACCTACCTGACCTACCCGACCTACCTGACCCGCCCGACCTCAATTCAGCGTGTCCACAAGCCATCGCCACGTGCGGGCGTCGTCGGCGCCGTGTAACGCGAGCTCTGCGCCGCACCACCACTCGCCGTGATCGTCGACCGGGCTGGCCCACCGCGGGACGGCGCGGACTGTCATGCCCACCGTCGGCAGCCGGACATCGAACGGCTGCGGATCGCCCGGCGCGGCCGCCGCATCCATCTTCAAACGGATGCCGCCGTAGCTCAATTCGACGACGTGCGCGGTCGTGTTGCGAACGGTCGCCAGCAGGCCGGCGGGACGCCGCGGCCATCGACGATCGCTGGTCGGATCGACCGGCTGCCGGCCGTCCAGCATCTCCGCCAGATTTTTCAGCAGGTCCGCCGGATCGAGCGGCGTCGGAATGAACCGGGCGCCATATCGCGCGGCGTCGGGTGTGAAGTCCGACACGTGTCCCATCACCAGCACCGGCAGATCGGCGTGATCGACGCGCACGCGAATCACCAGGTGCAGACCATTGAATGCCGCGAGCCGAATCGCGGTGATGAGCACGTCGGGGCAATCGAGCGTGATCTGACGCAGCGCCTGGTCGAACGTGCTCACCGTCGCGGCGCGATAACCCGCACCAAGGAGCGCGCGCTCTGCCATCGCTGCAGATGCAGCGCTCGGGTCGACCAGCAGAATCCGATACGACATAGGCCCTTGGGTATGAGTCACTGCCATGGCAGCGTGACACGGCCCTGCCGCGCGTAATCGCACGGCGAGCCACCCGTCACGGACACGTAAAGAGAGGCAAAGCGCGTGCCTCGCCGGCGCAGTGGCCAATCTCACGCCGAACGAACGATTCCCTTCTCAGACGTTCGCGCACATCGCTGCGGGCAGCGACTAATTTCCTGAACATCGACCGGCGGATCGGTCTGTGCACCATGCGATGGTGACTGCGCATCGACGCGCATCCGCACCAGGCAAATGGCCGCGGGACGCGACTTAAGTCGCGCGAACGCGGGTCGTGCGATTCGCGTGCATCACACCAGCCGCGCGCGCGTCGTCATCATCAGGACAGCAACGACAGCAGATCGCCGGGGATGCCGAGGCCGCAGAGCGCCGTCGCGATCCCGGAATCGCACACGCGCCGCTGGTCCGGCGGTTGCTTAGTCGCGGATGTTCCACGGTTCGAATGCCTACCCGACGTCCGCCGGTTCCCGTCGAGGAAAAACGATGACAACGTCTCCGAGTCGAACGATTCGACGCCTCGCGCTCTACACCGCGATCACTCTGACTACGACGACGCTTGCACTGCAGGTCGCCGGCCACCTCACCGCACAGGCCACCAATCCGATACCGGCCGAGAACCAATTGACCGGCAACCCGCGATCCGAGTGGGACGTTACTGGTTCGGGTGACAGCACGATTCAAGGCTTCGCCACCGACATCAGCGTGAACAAGGGCGGAACGATATCGTTCAAGGTGACGACGACGGCCGCCAGCTTCTCGATGAACGTCTATCGGCTCGGGTACTACCAGGGGAACGGCGCCCGCAAGGTCGCGACAATCTCCGGTATCACCGGCCGGAACCAGGCGGCGTGCATCACCGACGCCCCGACCGGCCTCTACGACTGCGGCAACTGGACGGTGTCGACATCGTGGACCGTTCCTGCGACGGCGGTATCCGGGATCTACATCGCACGCATTGCGCGCAGCGACAACGGCGGTGCCAGCCACATTCCGTTCATCGTGCGCGACGACGCGCTGCAGGCGGACATCGTGCTGCAGGCGAGCGACACGACCTGGCAGGCCTACAACCAGTACGGCGGCCACAGCGTGTACCTCGGATCGCCGACCCGCGGCTACAAGGTGAGCTACAACCGGCCGTTCGCGACGCGCGGACAGAGCACCGGGTACGGCACGTCGAATTTCCTCTTCTACGCGGAGTACCCGATGATTCGCTGGCTCGAGTCGAACGGGTACAACGTCAAATATCAGTCGGGCGTGGACACCGATCGCTACGGCACCTCGCTCACCGGACCCGCCCGGCCGAAAATGCTGATGACCGTCGGCCACGACGAATACTGGTCCGACGGCATGCGCAACGCCGTCGAAGCGGCGCGCAACGGCGGCGTGAACATCGCGATGTTCACCGGCAACGAGGTGTTCTGGAAGACGCGATGGGAGGCCAGCATCGACGGCACGGCGACGCCGTATCGCACGCTGGTCACCTACAAGGAGACACACGAGAACAAGGTCTTCGATCCGGCCGATCCGCCGACATGGACCGGCACGTGGCGCGACCCGCGCTTCAGCCCACCCGCCGACGCCGGACGTCCGGAGAATGCGCTCACCGGCCAGCTGTTCACCGTCAACCGCGGCACGTCGGCGATCACCGTTCCCGGCGTCTACGCGCCGCTGCGCTTCTGGCGCAACACCGCGATCGCTGCGTTGAGCCCGAACCAGTCGCTCACGCTCGCTGCTGACACGCTCGGCTATGAGTGGGACGAAGATCTCGACAATGGATTTCGCCCGGCGGGATCGATGCAGCTGTCGGAAACGATCGTCAACGTGCCGGAGCGCGTGCAGGACATGGGGAGCACGTACCTGCCAGCCACGGCGAGGCACCACCTGACGATGTACAGGCATTCCAGCGGCGCGCTGGTCTTCGGCGCCGGCACGGTGCAGTGGTCATGGGGCCTCGACACGAACCACGATACCGATCCCGACTTCGGATCCGCGACGCCCGATGCCAATATCAGGCAGGCAACGCTGAACCTGCTCGCCGACATGGGAGTTCAGCCGGCGACGATTCAGAGCGGCCTCATCCCCGCGTCTGCCAGCACTGACGCGACCGCACCCGATTCGGTGATCGTGTCGCCAGCGCCGGCTGCGTCGATCCCGGCGGGCGCGATCGTGACGATCGCCGGCACTGCCGCCGACGCCGGCGGCGGCGTGGTGGCAGCGGTGGAAGTCTCGACCGACGGCGGCGCGACGTGGCGTCGCGCGACCGGCACGGACAACTGGAGCTACGCGTGGGTGCCCGGTGTCCTCGGCGCCGCGACGCTGATGTCACGCGCCACCGACGACAGCGGCAACATCGAACAGTCGGCCGCGTCGGTCGCCGTGACGATCACCCAGGCGAACTGCCCGTGCAG
This sequence comes from Vicinamibacterales bacterium, assembly GCA_035259385.1. Classification (GTDB taxonomy): domain Bacteria; phylum Acidobacteriota; class Vicinamibacteria; order Vicinamibacterales; family CAVVIG01; genus QHWK01. The sequence continues at coordinate 20,291 of DATFWL010000336.1, forward strand.
CATCTGGGCGCCGTCCCTGACGACGCCGTGGATGGTGGATTCGAACGACGGGGCCGCCGTCGAGCTCGGCCTGAAGTTCTCCACCGACGTCGGCGGCGTCGTCAACGGGATGCGGTTCTACAAGGCGTCGACGAACACGGGCACGCACCTCGGCCACCTCTGGACGAGCGCGGGCACGCTGCTCTCGACCGTGACGTTCGCCGGCGAATCGGCGTCCGGCTGGCAGACGGCGACCTTCGCCTCGCCGGCAGTCATTCAGCCGAACACGGTCTACGTGATTTCGTACTACGCGCCGAACGGGCACTATTCCGACGATCAGTACTACCTTGGCCGCACCGGCGTCGATCAATGGCCGCTGCACGCGCTGCGGAGCACGCCGTCGCAGCCGAACGGCGTCTTCTTCTACGGCGCGAGCGGATTCCCGAATCAGACGTGGTTCGCCGACAGCTACGGCGTCGACGTAATCTTCACGCCCGATCTCGTGATGCCGACGGTTGCGCTGACCGCGCCGGCGTCCGGCGCGAACATCTCGGGCAACGCCGTCACGGTGTCGGCGACGGCGAGCGACAACCTCGGCATCGCCGGCGTGCAGTTCAAGATCGACGGCGCGAACCTCAACGCCGAGGACACGGCCAGCCCGTACAGCATCTCGTGGAACTCGACGCTGACCGCGAACGGCACGCACACGCTGACCGCGGTCGCGCGCGACGTGGCCGGCAACCTCACGACGTCGGCGCCGATCACGGTGTCGGTCTTCAACGCCGACACCGTGCCGCCGAGCGTGTCGATCAGTTCGCCGGTGAACTCGGCGACGGTCCACGGCGCGGTGACGGTCGTCGCGGCCGCCAGCGACAACCAGGGAATCGCCGGCGTGCAGTTCATGGTGGACGGTGCGCTGGTCGGCTCGGAATTGAACGCGCCGCCCTACTCGATGACGTGGGACACGAGTGCGCTCGCGAACAACTCCACGCACACGCTGCAGGCGCGCGCGCGCGACACGTCGAACAACCTGACCACGTCGGCCGCGAATACGGTGACGGTCTCCAACCCGGTGGGCGGCGCGCCGGCAATTGACGCGCTGGTCTTTACCGATCAGCCGAACAACCAGGGCACGGTTACGTCGCCGGCGTTCTCGACCAGCTCGGGCAACGAGCTGGTGCTTGCGTTCATCGCCGCCGATTATCTCGGCGGTGCGAATACCACGGTCACCGGCATCACCGGCGGCGGCCTGACCTGGGCACTCGTGGGTCGGACCAACGTCCAGGCGGGCTCGAGTGAAGTGTGGCGCGCCTTCGCGACGTCGCCGCTGACCAACGCGACCCTCGTCGCGACACTGTCGCAGGCCGTCGACTCGATGATGACCGTGGTCAGCTTCTCGAACGTCGACACCTCGGGAACCAACGGCTCGGGCGCGATCGGCGCCATCGCGTCTGCGAACTCCATCGCCGGCGCCCCGAGCGCCACCCTGACGACGACGCGCAACAACTCGTGGGTGTTCGGCGTCGGCAACGACTACGACACCGCGACGGCGCGCACCGTCGGCGCCGACCAGGTGCTGGTGCACCAGTACTTCCCGCCGGTCGGCGACACCTACTGGGTGCAGCGTCAACTGAACCCGACGCCGGCCTCCGGGACCGCGGTGACGATCAACGACACGCAGCCGAACAGCGATCGCTACAACCTGTTCATCGCCGAGATCAAGGCGCTGAACGCGCCGGACGCCACGCCGCCGACCGTGTCCATGACTGCGCCGGCGAACGGCGCCACCGTCTCCGGCACGACCGTGACGGTGTCGGCGACCGCCAGTGACAACGTCGGTGTCGCGAGCGTGCAGTTCAAGCTCGATGGCGCGAACCTGGGCGCTCTTGATACGGCGAGCCCGTACAGCGTGACATGGGATTCGACGACGGCGACCAACGGCTCTCACACGCTGACCGCGGTCGCGACCGACGGCGCGGGGAACGCGACGACAGCCACGGCCGTGACGGTGACGGTGAACAACGACACCACGCCGCCGACCGTGTCGGTCACGGCGCCGGCCGGCGGATCGACGGTATCGGCGACTGTTGCCGTATCGGCGACGGCGTCCGACAACACAGGCGTCGTCGGCGTGCAGTTCAAGATGGATGGCGCGAATCTCGGCGCGGAGGTCACCGCCGCGCCCTACGCCGTGTCGTGGAATACGACGACGACCGCCAACGGCACTCATGCGCTGACCGCCGTCGCGCGTGATGCGGCCGGGAACAGCACGACGTCCGCGCCGGTCTCGGTGACGGTCAGCAACGTCGATTCGACGCCGCCGACCGTGGCGATCACCGCGCCCGCGAACGGCGCGACCGTCGCGGGCACCAACGTCACCGTATCAGCCACGGCGTCCGACAACATCGCCGTCGTCGGCGTCCAGTTCCTGCTCGACGGGTCCAATCTCGGCGCCGAAGACACCGCGACGCCGTACGCGATCGCGTGGAATACGGCCACCGTCGCCAACGGCGTGCATGCGCTGACGGCCAGAGCGCGTGACGGCGCCGGCAACGTGACCACGTCTGCCGCGGTCACGGTGACGGTGAGCAACGACGTGACGGCGCCGACGGTGTCGATGACGGCGCCGGCAGCCGGAGCAACGGTGATGGGCACCGCGGTGACGGTGTCGGCGACAGCGAGCGACAACGTCGGCGTGGCCGGCGTGCAGTTCCTCCTGGACGGCGCGGCCGTCGGCGCCGAGGTGACCGCGTCTCCGTATCAGATGGCGTGGAATTCGACAGGCACTTCGAACGGCAGCCACACGTTGTCGGCGCGCGCCCGCGACGCCGCGGGCAATCAGACGACCTCGGCCGGTGTCGCCGTAACGGTCTCGAATACGCCATCGACGCCGCCGGTGATCGACGCGGTGAAGTCGGTGAACCGGTCGACCAACGCCACGACCCTCGTGAGCGGCACGTTCTCGACGACGTCGGCCAACGAGCTGCTGCTCGCCTTCATCTCGGCCGACTGGCGGACTGGCAACAACACGACTGTGAGCGGTATCACTGGGGCTGGCCTGACATGGGTCCTGGTGCAGCGGACCAACGTGCAGAAGGGCTCCTCCGAGATCTGGCGTGCGTTCGCGCCGGCGACCCTCTCGAACGTCAGCGTGACGGCGACCCTGTCGCAGGCGGTGGCGGCGTCGATGACGGTCGTCAGCTTCTCGAACGTCGACACGACCGGCACGAACGGGTCGGGGGCGATTGGGGCGACGGCGTCGGCGAACTCCAACGGCGGCGCGCCGGCTGCGACGCTGGTCACAACGCGGAACAACTCGTTCGTGTTCGGCGTCGGGAACGACTTCGACCAGGCGATCGCGAGGACGCTCGGGCCGAATCAGACGATGGTCAACCAGTATCTGGCAACCATCGGCGATACGTACTGGGTCCAGCGGACGACGAACCCGGTGGCCGCAGCCGGCACGAGCGTGACAATCGACGACACGGCGCCAAACGGTGACCGCTACAACCTGACGATCTGCGAGATCCGTCCGCCGCAGTAGCCGCCGCAGGTCGCGCGAACGACAAAGGGCGGGTCCTTCGGGACCCGCCCTTTTCTTTTCTCACCCTGCAACACTTGCACGCTGCGTAACGACCGTGCATCGAAGAACGTCGGTAGTCGAGCACCTGCGTCAGCCAGCCGTCGCTTCACGGAGTTCGCCGCGGGAGCAGACTAATCTTCAACTGATTCGTGTGGAAGAGCTTAGCGAACACCAAATATCGGCCAGACCAACCCGGCAAGAGCGGCGTCATTTTTGTAAGCATTTTTTGTCACGCGATAGCGAATCCGGGTCAGGGGGAGACCATGGCGGCCAGAATCTTCGTCGTGAGCGCCGATGACAGCCAGCGTTCGAGGCTGATTGACGTTTTGAGCGGCGCGGGATACCGAACGAGCGGCGCGGCGTCGTTTGCCGAGGCGAAGCAGGTGCTGCCGTCGTCCTCGGCAGACCTCGTGATTGCAGAGGAGCGCCTCGGGGCGTTCAACGGTTTGCACGTGATCGTGCTCGGACGAGCGTTTCGCCCGGACTTGAAGGCCATCGTGATGACGGCCCAGAAGGACGCGGCACTCGAGACCGACGCCCGACGCCTCAACGTGGATTGCGTGGTGGAATCAGCCGACCCGGAGGAATGGCTCGAATCGGTTTCGCGGACCCTCGATTCGGATATGCCCTACACAGGGCCGACGATCCACTGAGCGCAGGTCGGAGTCTTGGCGGATTCGGATTGGGGTGCTCACCCGGTAATCACCAGGTGATTACCGCGTAATCACCTGGTGCGGATGACGAACTACGCTGCGTCCCTCAATGTAGACGTGGCGACCGCCTGCGGCTGCTCGCGCGCGGACTTGTTGCGCCGGAGCAGCGAAGCGACGCCGAGCAGAATGGCGGCCGTGACGATTGCTTCGGTCCGCACGTCAGGCGGTTGAGTCCAACCGCTGACGTTTGGCAGCAGATGAGCGCCGCCCGCCATCATCGCTGCCAGAAATGCCAACTTCACAGAGCCCCCTCGAGTCGATTTGTCCGAAAAAAAACGCTACAGGCTATATCGCAAGGGCACTGCCAACGACCAGCAGGAGACGGAGCTCCACTAGCCCGACCTAAGTCGTTATCTCACAGCTTGTTATCACACGATAGAACTCATTGACCTTCTGACGACCTCCTTCGACAGTCGAGTCCTCGCCCTCCACGCAGACTTTTTTCTGCGCCAGGTTGAACAGTGTTGCGCATCGTGTCAGCGCAGGCCTCAATCGGCTGAAAATGCCAGCAGCACGTTGCCGGGACGCAGGCCAAACGCGCCGTATCCGGAGCTGATGTAGAGAAATCCACCGGCGATCACGGGAGCCGGTCCGCTCATCGATCCGCCCTTCGCACGGACTCCGTTGAGCGTCGGGAAGTCGCGGTTGGTGTCGAACTGCCAGACGATCGCACCGTCCTGCGCGGAATACGCGCGGATTGCGCCGTCATTCGACGGCGAGAAGACGACGCCCGGGATCGTCGTCACCGCGGAGAACTGCGCGCCGCTGCACGACCGGCTCAACTTTCCGCATGGCAGCGGTTCGACCGGCGGAGCGAACCACGCACGCGCGCCCGTGGCGAGATCGACTGCATGCAGGCCGCCCGGCGCCGGGTTATAGATCTCGGCGACGGGGACGTAGACCCGCTCGGCGTCGGCCGCGATACCCCACTGAATCCCGCCCAGTCCGCTGCCGCCGCCGGCACGATAGCGCCACACCTGCTGGCCCTTTCGGTCGGGATCGAGCGCGTAGACGACGCCGGACTTCTGCCCGGCGACGATCAACTGTCGGCCGCTGCCGAGCGTCGCGAGGATCGGCGACGCGCCGAAGTCGAAGTCAGGGCCGGGCCGCTCGCCGCAGTTGATCTCGCCCACGCTGCAGCCGAAGACGTCGGGGGTCGTGGTCGGCATCTGATGCGCCCACCGCAATCTTCCCGACTTCAGGTCGAACGCGAGGATCGCGTCCGCCGTCGGCTGCGCCACGCCGCTGTAGGTGTTGCCGGTGCCCACGTAGATCGCGCTGCGCTTGACGTCGATTGTCGGCGCCGACCAGATCGCTGCGCCGGCAGGCCCGCGCAGCTCCGTGCCGTCGGCGTACACACGCAGCAGGTGCGGCTCTTCGGCAATCGTGAACGTCTTCCAGACGAGGTCGCCGTTCCGCACATCGAGCGCGACGAGGCTGCCACGAAACGTGCAGCAGGCGTATCCCGGCGTCTTGCCGCCTTCCTCGTACGAAGAGGTCGGGACGAAGAGGCGATCCTGATAGAGCGCGGGAGCGCCGGTCAGCCGCACGAGCGGGTGGTCTTCGACCTTGCGTTCCCATAGCCGGCGTCCGGTCGCGGCGTCGAGCGCGTAGACGAATCCCTGCTGATCGGAGAAGTACGCGGCGTAGGTCGACTGCCGGGTGGCGCCCGGGCGGCGGCCGATTGATATCGACGCGCGAACCGCGCCGTGCGCCGCAAACGTCCAGACAACGCAACCGCGCACCGCGTCGAGCGCGTACACCGTGCCGTTCTGGCTGCCGACGAACAGCCGGCCGCCGGCTACGGTCGGCTGCGCCCACGCAGAGGTCGTGTCCGGGAAACCGAACGCCCACTTCAGGTGCAGCCGCCGCACCTGGTCGGCGGTCAGCCCCGCCTGCGACGCCGGCTGCGCGTGCGTGTTCTCGAGCGAGACGCCCCAGCCGTTCCACAGCGGCTTCGCCGCCGGATCGACGAACGGCGGACGCGGCGCGCACGCGCCGGCCGTCACTCCGGCGACGGTTCCACGAAGCTTCCGTCCAGAGAGGAACTCGGCAACCGCCCGCCGCTCCTCGCCGCTCAGCGCAAGCCCCTGATACCGCATCGAGCCGGCGGTGAGCGCGTCGAGGATCGCCTGTGGCGAGCGTCCGCGCAGCGCGTCCATCGTCGGAGCGCGCGGATCGTCGCCGTTGTGACATCCGCTGCACGAGCGCTCGAACAGCGTGGCCGCCGGGGGAGGCGGATCACTGCCCTGACGGCTCGCGGCTGGCCGGACGAGGACGCCTAGGAGCACGGCCGGGATGAGGGCGAAACTGGCTGGAAGACGCCGAATCAGGCACACGAGGATATCATCGGCATGTGATGACCTGGAACCGAACGCTCTCTGCCGCCGTGATCGCTGCAACTGTTGCGTCCGTCGCCTGCTCGAGCGCGACCCGTCCGCTCGACCAATCCCTCGACATCCAGCCGCTCGAGCTCGCTGCGCCGGCCGGCAGTTCGCTGCCGAATCTCTCGGCGTTTGGCGGGCCGGCGATCGTCAGCTGGGTGGAAACGGTTGCGGTCGAGAACGCTCCGGCTCGCGCGACGTTGAAATTCGCCGAACGTGCAGCGAACGGCTGGACGCCGTCGCGTAGCGTCGCGTCAGGCAGTGACTGGTTCGTCAATCAGGCAGACCTGCCGTCGGTCGTTCGCGTCGACGAGCGCACGCTGGTGGCGCACTGGCTGGAGAATACCGACGTGCACCGTGAAGCGTACGACATCAAGATGTCGTGGTCGAAGGACAACGGCGCCACGTGGAGCGCTCCGACGTCGCCGCATCACGACGGCACGACCACGCAGCACGGGTTCGCGACCCTTTTTCCCACCCGCGATGCCGGCCTCGGCGTGGTCTGGCTGGACGGACGCGCCACGGAAGATCCGGAAAACGACAACATGAGCGTGCGCGCCGCGATCTTCGATGGGGGCGGACGTCAGCTGTCGGAGTCGCTGGTCGACGACCGTGCCTGCGAGTGCTGCCCGACCGCAGTCGCCGTGACCGACGCCGGACCGGTCGTCGTCTATCGCGATCGGAGCGCGACCGAGATCCGCGACATCGCGATATCGCGGCTGGTGAACGGGACGTGGACGCCGTCGTCGCTCGTCCATGCCGACAACTGGCATCTCGAAGCATGCCCGGTCAACGGACCGGCGGTCAGCGCACGAGGCCACGACCTCGCGGTCGCGTGGATGACGGCGACGGGAGACGAGGGGCACGCGTTCGCCGCCTTCTCGCAGGACGGCGGCGCGACGTTCGGCGCGCCGATTCGACTCGACGAGGCCGCCTCGCTCGGCCGCGTCGGCATCGCGATCCTCGACGGCGGTTCCGCGATCGCGACGTGGGTCGAATTCAGCGAGGGAAAAGGCCAGCTGCGCGCCCGGCGCGTCGAACGATCAGGGACTCGCGGAGCGTCGCAGGTGGTGAGCGGGACGGCAGATCGCGCGAGCGGATATCCGCGGATCGCGCGGAGCGGCACGGAGCTGCTGTTCGCGTGGACGGAGACGATTGGCGGTCAGCCGCACGTGCGCACGGCAGCCGCTCGAGGTTTCTAGATCTAGGCTAGCTTGACGTTCTCGCCGCGCGGTCCTTTCGGTCCCTGACCCTTGTCGAAGGTGACCTGCTGCCCTTCGCGAAGCTGATTGAAGGGTGTCTGACAGCTGGACTGGTGGAAAAAGTATTCGCCGCCGTCGCTCGCCGCGATGAACCCGAATCCTTTGTCGTGCACCAGCCGTTTGATCGTGCCCGTCGCCATGTCGTCTCCTGTCGATGCGCCGCAGTGGCGCACCCACATCATAACGGCTCGACCGGTCAATCGCCGGAATTAATCTGAAGCGCTACCATTGCCAGGTGATTGCGCCAGCGATCCAGCTCGAGCACCTTCACAAGCGTTACGGCCGCGTCACAGCGTTGCGCGATCTGTCACTCGCGGTGGCGACCGGTGAGGTCTTCGGGTTCCTCGGTCTGAACGGCGCCGGAAAGACGACGACGATTCGGATCCTGCTGGATCTCGTCAGGCCGACGACGGGTCGCGCGGCGGTGTTCGGCCTCGACTGCCAGGCGCGCGGGCTCGACGTGCGGGCGAAGCTGGGATACCTCCCCGGCGAGCCGGGCTTCTACGGCGACATGACCGGCGAGAACACGCTCGATCTGCTCGCGTCGCTCTCGGGCGGCGCCGTCGACCGCGCGCGGCGCACGATGCTTCTCGATCGCCTCGAACTGTCGACGGCGGATCTGCGCCGCCCGCTCCGCGAATACAGCACCGGCATGAAGCGCAAGCTGGGCATCGTGCAGGCATTTCAGACCGATCCGCCGCTGCTCGTCCTCGACGAGCCGACCGAAGGCCTCGATCCGCTGATGCAGGACGCGTTCTACAGTCTGCTCGCCGACGCGCGCCGCCGCGGCCGCACCGTCTTCATGTCGTCCCACGTGCTGCCGGAGGTGGAGCGTGTGTGCGATCGGATCGGTCTGATTCGCGGCGGCGAGCTGGTGCTGGTGTCGACCGTGCACGAGATCCGGAGTCTCGCCGGACGGCGCGTGCGCGTGACGTTCGCGCAGCCGGTGGCCGCGCCGGCATCGTGGCCGGCCGGTTGCGAGGTCATCGAGGTGTCGCGGACGCTCTGGGATCTTCGCGTGCACGGCGGACTCGGCGCGATCGTCGCGCTGCTCGTGTCGCTGCCGATTGCCGACCTCGAAGTGCAGATGCCGCACCTCGAAGAGATCCTGAAGACCTACTACGCGGACCAGCGTCGGTCTGCAATCGCCGGTGCGATTGGATGACGAACGAGAGGCGTGTATGACCCGGAGTCTCGTCCTCGCGCGCCATTCCTTCCGCCGCACCCGTCCGGTCGTGATCGGCATGGCGATCGTGCTCGCCGGCTTTCAGTTCCTGCTGACGCAGGTCGCGGTGTACCTGATGCGCAACCAGGCGTTCGGCCTGCTCTCGTCGCTGGTCCCCGATTTCGTCCGCACCCTGGCCGGCCCGTCGATGATCGCGTTCATGTCGTTCGGCGGCGTGGTGGCGCTCGGCTACTTTCATCCGATCGTGCTCGCGTCGCTCCTCGGCCTGGCGATCGTGATTGGCACCGAGCCGGCGGCCGAGGTCGAGACGCGGTTCGGCGACCTGACGCTGGCGCGTCCGATGGCGCGCCACGAGGTGATCACGCGAACCGTCATCCTGCTCGTCGGGACGATCGCGCTGGTCCTCGTCGTGATGACCGCGGCAACCTGGATCGGACTCATGTGCTGCACGCCGGCGACCGCCGACCGGCCCGCGTTCGCGCTGATTCGGTCGCTGGCGACCTCGCTCGGCGCCGTCGCGTTGTGCTGGGGCGGCGTCGCGGTGGCGGTGGCATCGGGCGCGCGGCGCCGTGCGACCGCCGCCGGCGCGACCGCCGTGACGACGCTCGCCGCGTACCTCGTCGACTATCTCGGCCGCATCTGGGATCCGGCGCGGATTGCCGCGCGCCTGTCGCCGTTCCACTACTTCGAGCCGATGGCGCTCATCGCCGGCGACGCGACGAACGGCACGAACCTCGCTATGCTGGTCGCCGTCGGCGCGGCCGCCGCCGCGCTCGCGTATGCGAGGTTCTCGCGACGGGACCTGTGAAGCGGGCCGCGTGCGATCACCGCGGCCACCGATTCACCTGCAATTCACCGGCACCGTGCCGAACCACCGCTGCAGAAACACGCGGGCGGCTTCATCGCAGCGTCTGGCGTCGAGGATCGCCGGACCGAAGGCGGCGCCCCCGATCGCGTAGACGAGCCCCGCCGCCACGCCACCAACGGCGATCGATCCGACCGCGACGCCGCCCATCGAGAGACCGACGCCGATCGCGAGGCCGCCGAGGGCGAACAGCAGACCCAGCGACACGCCGCCCAGCGTCACCAGCCCGCACGCGATGCCGCCGATGGCCAGGACACCCACCGCGATGTTGCCAATCGCGATGACCCCCTTCGCAACCCGCGGCCGCATCGTGATCGGATCGACGCCGCTGCAGACGTGCACGATCGGCCAGTCGCCGATCCGCTGAGACGAGGCGTACTCGAAGCCCCAGCCGTAGCCGCCGTACCAGCCGGATGGCATGCCCGGTCCGGCAGCGGCGCATGTCCGGCACACGACGCGCGGCGTAGCGGCGGCCACACAATCACGGCAGACGCCGCGCTGGCAGACGCAGCACATGCCGACGGCGGCCGTCGCCGGATGCGTGAAGCAGTTCATTTGGCGCGCCGGAAGGTGACCGGGGCGCTCGCCGGTCCCTGCGTCATGGTCCCCTCGAGTTCGGTGCCGGCGTCGTTCAGCGTCGCCGCGAACGTGCTCGCAATCGGCAGCGTTTCGATGGTGATCCGCCTGCCCTGCTGCGCAATCGTCACCGGCAGCGTCAGCCCGCCCTCGTCCTCGTTGACGACGCGGCCGCCGGCCGTACCATCCGAGCGGTTTTCCAGCGTCATGACGAGGTGACGCTCCACGCCTTCGGCGACGACCGTCGCGGTCCAGGTGCCTTCCAGTTCCTTTCCGATCGGCGCGCTCGCCGCCGGCGGCTGGATCCTGGCGTCGCCGCTGCGCGCCAGCGTGAACGGCAGCGAGTTGCCGCCGATGAGGATCTCTCCGGTCATCGACTGTCGATCGGCTGAGAGCACGCCGGTGAACGGTTGATCCGATCGCGCATGAAAGACGAGGGAGTTCCCCTCGACGGCGACCTTCGTCAGCGGCAGCCCGGCGATCTTCTGTGCGGCGACGGTGAGCGTGCCGTCGAAGCTGCCGTTGGCGCGCCTGGCGAGATCCAGCTCGAACGGCACCACCCCGCCGGGCGCCTGCACCGAGCCCTGCCAGTGACCAGACGGGTCGGGCCCGCTCTGACCGCGCGCCGGCAGTGCGCTCGCGAGCAGCAGCAGCGCGGCGATCAACGGACGACGATGATTACGCATGACCATCTCCTTGAAAATCGTGTGGTGCATCGGGATCGACGCTCAGCGTTCGCAGACGCGTGTGGCGGCGCGCAGGTAACGGATGCCGCGCCACGTCGCGGCGGCCCAGATCGCGGTCACCGCGGTTCCCGCGACGTACACGTGCTCGCGCAGCAGTGCGCCTGCGGCGGTGCCCGACAGCAACGCCGCGATCGCCGAGAGCGTGAGCGGCAGATGGCACGGGCAGAACACGAAGGCGCCAAGCACCCACGCGAGCCCGCGGTTCTCGGCCTGTCCGGGTGTCACTTGCGGTTCCGCGCGCGACGGTTGCGCACGACGACCGCGGTGAACGCGACCAGCACCGCGGCTCCGGCCAGACACGCCACAATCATCGGATCCATGGGCGTACTCCTGTGAGGTGCGCGTCAGAAATCCCTGCGCGCGAGGTTGATCGCCGCGACGTAGAACATCGCGGCGGAGGCAGCGAGGCTGGCGCCGAGGCCGAGCCACGGCAGATGGCCGGTCCGGAAGTAGACGTCGCCGCTCATCACCGTGAACACGCTGAACGGCTCCAGGCCGCGAAACACCATCACGCACATCGCGATCACGGCGGCGACCGACAGCGCAATCAGCAGCGGCCGCCACGGGTCCTCGAACGACGTCGACAGCAGGAACGCGAGGCTGAAGAACACCGTGCCGGCGGCGAAGAGGCAGACGGCGTGGACGAGCGCGTCGCCGACTGCGTACCGCTCGCCGACTGCCGGCGCCAGCAGCGGCATCAGCAAGCCGGCGGTCAGCGCGAGGATCAGCATCTCGCCGAGGCCGGCGGCGGCACGAACCGCGAGCAGGCGGTTGCGCGAGACCGGCATCGACAGCGTGAACAGCGCCCCGCGCGATCCCTGCGCGACCAGCCCGCCGGTGCCGAGCAGCGCCGCGACGATGGTCCACTCCTGGCGCGCGTTGCCGTGAAACCACTGCGACCAGATGTAGCCGCGGAACTCGCGCGCCAGGAGCGCCGCTTCGCGAATCCGCTGCCCGAGCGCCCCCCCGGCGTCGTTCGTCTGCACGATCGGGAGCAAGGCCAGCACCCGTGGATAGGTCAGGACGATGCCCGCCGCCGACATCGCCAGCAGGCCGAGCGCCACCAGAAAGCGCCAGCGGGTGTCGAGCCACGACTTGTACCAGAGCATCTCAATCCTCCGACGTCACGCTTTCGAGGAAGATTTCCTTCAGCGTGACCGGCACGACGTCCATCGACACCGGGTGCAGCGCGCGGGCGCGATCGAGAACTGGTTCGGCGCCGGCGGTCGAGAGCACCGTCAGCACTCGGCCGCTGCGCTTCACGCGAGCATTGCCCGGCGCCTGGAACGCCGCCGCAGGCGCTTCGCTGTCGAACACGAGCTGGACGCGGCGGAAGTTCTCGCGCAGATCGTCGAGCGCACCGGCCACCACGGTGCGGCCGCGATCGATGATCGCGACGCTGTCGGCAATCTGATCGACCTCGGCGATCTGGTGCGACGAGAAGAAGATGGTCATGCCTTCCGTCGCGGCGTGGCCGACGAGCGCCTGCAGCACCTCTTCGGTCATCGCCGGATCGAGGCCGGCGGTCGGCTCGTCGAGGACGAGCACCTCCGCGCCGCGCGACAGCGACAGCAGCAGCGCCAGCTTGGTTCGCATGCCGCGCGACAGCGCCTTCACGGTGCGATCCCGCGGCAGCTCGAATCTCCGCAGATACTCCCGCTCGAGATCGTCGCGCCATTTCGGGAAGAAGCCGGCGGTGAACCGGATCATCTCGTCGACGGTCATCGAGTCGTAGAGATCCTTCTCGTCGCTGACGAAGGCGGCGCGCCGCCGGATCTCGACGCTCGACGCGGCGTGGTCAGCCGCGAGGCCGAACACGGTCGCGCGGCCGCCGCTCGGCCGCACCATGCCGAGCAGGATCTTGATCGTCGTGGTCTTGCCGGCGCCGTTGCGTCCGAGGAAGCCGAAGATCGCTCCCGCCGGCACGCGCAGATCGAGGCCGCGCAGCGCCTCGACGGCCTGGTAGCGCTTCTGCAGGCCGACGGTCTCCACGACGGTCGCGTCAGCCACGATGTGCTCCGGTCCTGGCGACGCCGGCGAGCTCCGCTTCGAACAAGCGGCGGATTTCATCGTCGGTGACGCCGCGATCGCGCAGCCGGCGAACGGCGTCAGCGACGACCGACTGACCGGCTCGCAGCTTCTCGGTTTCCTTTTTCGGGCGCGCGTTGGCTGACACGAAGGCGCCGGCGCCGTGCCGGAGTTCGATGACCCCCTCGTGCTCGAGCTCCCGATACGCTTTCGCCACCGTGTTCGCGTTGATCACGAGCTCCTCCGCCAGGGGCCGGATGCCGGGCAGCTGCTCGCCCGGCCGGAGCGCCCCGGTCTCGATGGCGTGCTTCACCTGCTCCATCAGCTGGAGGTAGATGGGGACGCCGGACGCGGGATTGGGCCGGAGCAGCATCGGTGCGCGGCGAACTGTGCTACTGAACTAGCACAGTGGCACTGTGCGCGATCTCCGCGTCTGTTGTCAAGAGAAAAATCGCCGGCCCCGCGTTCAGCGCGGCCGAACCCGGATCACTTCGCGCCGTGCGCGCGCAGATAGTCGGCGATCTCCGTGCGGCCGGCGTACTTCGCCCAGCCGAGCGGCGTGCCCTTGTAGATCGCGTCGGGGATGTCGAGCCGTGCGCCGCGCTCGACGAGCAGTCGGACGACGGCCTCGTGATTGGCCAGGGCGGCCTGGTGCAGCGGCGTCGAATGCGTGTGCGTGCCCTGTGGATTGTAGCGGTCCGGATCCTCGCCGGCGTCGAGGAGCAGACGCACGACCTCGGCGTGCCCGAGCTGAGCGGCCAGCGCCAGCGCGCGATGGCGTTCGTCAGCCGGCGCCGACGGCAGCAGCGCCCGCATGTCGTCGAGCCGTCCCAATCCTGCCGCAGCGGCCAGCGTCTCGATACGAGCTCCGCGGCGGACCAGCGCGTCGGCCGCATCCGGATACTGGAACACCAGTGCCGTGATCAACGGCGAGGTCCACGCGCCCGAGCCGCGCGCCTCGAGGGCGGCGCCGAAGTCGATCAGCGTGTGGACGAGCGGGACCTGTACGCCCGCACGCGCCGGCGGCGAGCTCGACACCAGCAGGCTCATCGTCGTGCACGCGCCGCCGTACAGGTCGGCGAGCGCGTCGACTTCAGCGCCGCGTTCGAGCAGCGTCCGTGCGACCTCGACCGCATTCTTCGGCGAGATCTGGCGATACCCCTCCACGCCGTTGGCGGCGATGTAATGGAGCAGCGTCGCACGATGCCGCGGCGGATCGAATGGCGTGACGCGCGTCGATCGCGCGCGGATCAGATCCGGGTCAGCGTCGAGCATCGCGTGCAGCGGCGCCACCTCGCCGGCAATCACCGCTTCGACCGCCGCTTCGAACCGATGGACCGGAGAGCCGTCCTGCGTGACAGCCGCAACGTACTCGGCCAGCGCGTCCCAGCTCGCGAAATCGTACCAGCGCGCGATTGCAAGCTGCGCGTCTGCAATCGTCATCGCGATGCTGTGAACCTCGGACTCGGAGAGGTTCTTTGCCAGCCACGTGACCTTCTCGTCACGAAAACGCGGGTGCTGCTGCCGGAAGAATTCCGTCGCCGCCGCATCGCCGGTGTGCCAGCGAGCCAGCAGATCGTCGGCCTGACTCTGATACTCACGCAGACCGGCCCGGAACGGCAGCCGCGCGACCTGCTCGCTCATTTCCTCGGAACCAGCCGCAGGATTTTTCCCGCGGGACCATCGGTGAGCACATACAGCGCGCCGTCCGGGCCTTCGTTGACGCCGCGAATCCTCGCGTTCAACTCCGTGAGCAGACGCTGCTCGCCGACGACGCGATCGCCGTTCAGCACGAGCCGCACCAGCGCGCGGCCGACGAGCTCGGCGACGAAGAGATTGTCCTGCCACACCGGAAACAACCTGCCGGTATAGAAGGCAATCCCCGCCGGCGCGATATCCGGCGTCCAGAAGTACACCGGTTGCTCCATGCCCTCCTGGCTCGTCTTGTCGCCGTTGATCGGCTTGCCCGTGTACTCGCGGCCGTAGCCGATCGCGGGAAACCCGTAGTTCTTTCCCTTCTCGACGTGGTTGATCTCGTCGCCGCCGCGCGGTCCGTGCTCGCTGGTCCACAACGTGCCGCTGCGTGGATGGATCGCAACGCCCTGGATGTCTCGAAATCCCAGCGCGTAGATCTCCGGGTGCGCACCGGCGCGGGCGACGAACGGATTGTCCTTCGGAATCGATCCGTCGGCGTTGATGCGCAGGACCTTCCCCATGTTGCTGTCGAGCTGTTGCGGCTGCGGCCAGTCCACCGAATTGATGCCGACACCCGCCGGCACCGTCGACGTGATGAACAGTGTCCCGTCGCGTGCCTGAATGAGCCGGCCTCCGGTGCCTTCGGCATTCAACAACACCTTCAGGTTCTCGAGTCGCTTGTCGTCGGCGGACAGCGTCGTGCTGGCGACGAGCAGGACGCCGGGACTGCGCGGCAGCGCCGATTGGTTGCTGCCGTCGGGCAATACGGTGTAGGTGAGATAGATGGTCCGATTCGTCGCGAACGCGCGATCGGGCCTGACCTCGAACAGGCCCTGGTTCCGCGTCCACAGGTTCTCCGGCAGGCCTGCGACCGGATCCGAAACCTTGCCGTCCCTGGCGACGATCTTGATCCGTCCGGCGCGCTCGCCGACGATCATCCGGCCGTCCGGCAGAAAGTCGAAGCAGAAGGCGCCGTTCAAGCCTTCCGCGACGGTCTCGACGTTGTACTCGGCGATTTTCGACGCTTTCGGCGCTCGCGTCTGCCCGGGCCACTCGGGAATCGGCGCGTATCCGTCCGGCGCGGCGCTGCCGTCTTCCGGCCGCGGCGGTCCCGGTGCCTGCGCCGGCGGCCGCGGAGCGGGCCGCACCTGTTGCGCAATGAGCGTCGTCGCGCCAAGCGCCACGCATGCGGCGCACACCAGCCGTTTCGTCCGTTTCATCGGTTCTCCGACATCATCGTGTGCAACCGCGCCTGGGCGCGGCTGAGCGACCGTCCGCTGCTCGCCATCTGCGACCACAGATCGCCGACGATTGCGAATCGCCCGGGCATCGTCCGGAGCGTGAAGGTGCGCGGTCCCACCTCGCCCTGCTCGACCTCATCCCACGTGCACGGCGCTGACACCGGCGCGCCCGGCCTGGCGCGAACCGCATATGCGGCCGCGAACGTCGCGCTCCAGCCATTGCGCCCCGTGTCGACGAAAATGCGGCCGTTGCGATCGACCTTGCTGAACTCCTGCGTCAGGTGCTGCGGGTCGCGCGCGATCATGAGTCTACCAACGCCGTGCGCGAAACGCTCGACGTCGTCGGTCCGCGCTTCGCCGTCGAGCGGCACGACGATGTGAAAGCCCTTCGAGCCGGAGGTCTTCACCAGACTCGGCAGGCCGAGCTCCGCGAGCAGGTCGCGCAGCGACAGCGCGGTGCGCCGCAGCACTTCCGGTTCGTCGTCGCGCGACGGATCGAGATCGAACACGCACAGGTCCGGATAGTACAACTTCGGCGCGCGCGTCACCCAGACGTGCGGTGTAATCGTGTTCTGGTTGACCACCCAGAGCAGCGATCGCACGTCGGTGACGAGCGGATGATGCACCGTGCCGTCTTTCTTCGGAACCGCGACGCGCTCCAGCCAGTCGGGGAATCCTCTCGACACGTCCTTCTGCCAGAAGCCTTTCGCGCGGATGCCCGACGGATAGCGCTCCATGGTGACCGGCCGGTTGCGGATGTGCGGCACGAGCGCCGGCGCGATCGCTTCGTAATAGCCGGCGAGGTCGCCTTTCGTGATGCCGTCGTCCGGGAAGAGCACTTTGTCCGGATGGGTGATCACGGCGCCTCGCGCACGACCTCGCGCGCGGATTTGTCGAACCGCACGCCGAGCAGCCGCGGGTGGCGCAACTTGCCGTGCACCGTCCATTCGATGAACGCCACCTGGACGACGATCGCCGGCCGGACCCAGTGCGCGCGCAATCGCGGCAGCCCCTTCGCCCTGGTGAACGGCGACGCCGCAACCTCGAGCCGATCGAGGCGTGCCCGCAGATCCAGCAGCAGCTTGGTGTCGAATCCCGTTCCAATCTTGCCGGCAAACACGAAGTCGGCAGCCTCGTAGTAGCCGACGAGCAGCGCGCCGAGGCCGACGCGCGCGCCTTGCGGATCGGTGAAGCCGCCGACGACGAGCTCCTGCGAGGCCTCGCACTTCATCTTCAGCCAGTGCGGCGAGCGCCGATGCTCGTACACCGAATCGCGCCGCTTGGCGATGACGCCTTCCCATCCTTCCTGGCACGCGCGCTCCCACGGCCTGTCTTCGCTGAGCGCCGCGACGCGCTGTAACGGCGGCCGCAGCGGCAGCGCGCTCAACAGCGCGCGACGCTCGTCGAGCGGCAGCGACATGACCTCGCGTCCGTCCAGCCACATGACGTCGAACAGGTGATAGGTGCCGCCGTCCCACATCACCTCGCCGTCGAGGATCGCGTCGACCACGGGCAGGGCGCGAATCGCTTCGGCCACGTGCGGCAGGGTCTGCGGCAGCCGGTTCCTGGAAAACAGCCTGACGTCGGCGCCCTGCTTGAACGCGAGCAGACGGATGCCATCGAGCTTCCGCTCGAAGATCCATTCGGGTCCGCTGAACCGCTCCTGCGTGAGCGTGGCCGCCATCGGCTCGACCCAGTCGGGAAAGCCCGCCGTCATGCTGGCGCGGACTATAGCAAAACCGCCGATCGGAGCGAGTTTTGCGACTCCAGCCGGCGGGCGCGGCGCCGGGCGGCGAACGGGACAACCGCGCGACGAATCTGTGATCGCATCGACAAAATCGCTCGATTCCGCGCCGTCGCGCGCGCTCGTGCCGCTGTTCGCGGCGACGCTGTTCTTCAGCTCGCTGCAGATGTTCGCGGTCGAGCCGATCGTCGCGAAGACCGTCCTGCCGATTCTCGGCGGCACGCCGATGGTCTGGAACACGTGCGTGCTCTTCTTTCAGATCCTGCTGCTCGGGGGCTATGCGTACGCCCATGCCACGACGAGGTGGCTCTCGCGCCGCGCGTGCCGGATCTCGTACGCGCTGCTGCTGGCGCTGCCGCTCGCGGTCCTGCCGTTCGGCATCGGCGCCGGCGCACAGCCGCCGGCCGGCGGAAGTCCGGTCGGCTGGCTGCTGCTGGTGCTGCTGCGGTCGATCGGTCTGCCGTTCTTCGCGCTCGCCGCGACCGCGCCGATGCTGCAGCGGTGGTTCGCGGATACCGATCATCCGTCGGCGCGCGATCCCTACTTCCTCTATGCCGCCAGCAACGTCGGGAGCCTGCTCGCGCTGATCGCGTATCCCACCCTGATCGAGCCGGCGCTGCCGCTGCGCGAGCAGAACGCGTACTGGACGATGGCGTACGGCATCTTCGTCACGACGGCGGCGTTCTCGCTGATTGCGGCCAGGCGCTGCCGGACAGGCGCGGCGGACACAGTGGCCGCGCCCGCAGAAGGCGACCGGGCGCAAGACGACTCGCGGATCACGTGGGAACAACGCGCGACCTGGACGGCGCTCGCGTTCGTTCCGTCGAGCCTGATGCTCGCGGTGACCACTTACTTCTCGACCGACATCGCACCGGTTCCGCTGTTCTGGATCGCGCCGCTCGCGCTCTACCTCCTGACCTTCGTGGTTGCGTTCAGCACGCGCTCGGCGGCCGCGCGGTCGTTCTCGGACCGGTTCATCCCGCTGCTCGTCCTGCCGCTGGTGATCCTGATGGTCGCCGGCGCCGGCTTCTCGCTGTGGGGTGCCATTCCGCTGCACCTTGCAGCGTTCACGATGGCCGCGCTCGTCTGCCACGGCCGGCTCGCCGCCGGCAGACCTGCGGCGGCGCACCTGACGGAGTATTACTTCTGGATCGCATTCGGCGGCATGCTGGGCGGCGTCTTCAACACGCTCGCCGCACCCGTCCTGTTCAGCCGGGTCATCGAATACCCGCTGGTTCTCGTCCTTGCGCTGGCGGCGCGGCGCGGCCGGGTCGCCACGGCCGCGGCCCCGTGGTCGATGAACGATCTGGCGATGCCAATCGGCGTCGGCGCGATCAGCGCCGCGTTCATCGTGTGGCTGCATCCGGGCGGCGCCGATGGCGCACAATTGTTCGTCGCCGGCCTGGGCCTGCCGGCATTCGTCGCCTTCACGCAGTCGCGTGCGCCGCGGCGGTTTGCCGCCTGCGTCGCGACGATGCTGGTCGCCGGATCAACCGCGGCCAGCGCATACGGCGGGGCCCTCTACACCAGCCGGACGTTTTTCGGCGTCTATCGCGTCACGAGCGACGCGCGCTTCCGCTCGCTGTATCACGGCAGCACGGTTCACGGCATGCAGTGGCTCGACACCTCACGCACCGGTGAACCGCTGACCTACTACGGCGCGGCCGGCCCGGTCGGCCAGGCGTTCGCGAGCCTGCCGGCCGCTGCCTCGCGTCGGGATGTCGCGGTCGTCGGTCTTGGCGTCGGAACGCTCGCCAGTTATCGGCTGCCCGGCCAGCAGTGGACCTTCTACGAAATCGACCCCGAGGTGGAGCGCATCGCGCGCACGAACGATTACTTCAGCTACCTTCGTACGTGCGGCGAGGGCTGCCGCGTGGTGCTCGGCGATGCGCGACTGTCGATGGCCCGCGCGCCCGATCACGCCTACGGGCTGATCGTGCTCGACGCCTTCAGCTCCGACGCCATTCCGCTGCACCTGGTGACGCGCGAAGCGCTGGCACTGTACCTGGGCAAACTGTCGCCTGGAGGCGCGCTCGCCTTTCACATCACCAACCGTCACCTGATGCTGGAGCCCGTGATCGCCCGTCTCGCCGACAGCATGGGGCTGAGCGCGCGCTGGCAGCAGCACCGCGCCGATCCGGTGCTGAGGCCGGGCGAGTTTTCATCGGAATGGATCGTGATGGCGAGGAGACCTCAGGATCTCGGCTCGGTGATCGGAGATCCGCGATGGAACATCCCGCCGATTCCGCCCGGCACGCCACTCTGGACCGACGATTTTTCGAACATCGTCAGCGTCCTGAGCCTCACGCCGCGCTGAGGAATTTGGAATTAGGAATTTGGAATTTGGAATGCGTGTCACGCTTTCACGCTGCCGCTAATCTTGGTCTTCTTCGTGCGAATTTCGAGCCTTCGTGCCTTCATGGTCCCGGCAGCTTCGCAGCCGTGATCGCGAATTCCAAATTCCAAATTCCAAATTCCTAATTGCAGAGTGTCATCGCGTGGCAGCCGGCCGCACAGTGGTGCCTGGAATCGCCTCCACCCACTCGCCGTTGATGCGCACGACGAACGTGCCGGTGCGCGCCTTGCCCTGCCAGCCCTCGGGGCGGAAGCCGATGTCGGAGCCGGAGATGACCGGTGCGGTGTCCGGGCGATTCTGACGCGACTGGGCCGACGCATACGCGCCCACCAGGACCACCGATGCGATCCACAGGACTACGAACAGGATTTGACCGCGACGCGCCATGAGATTCACCTCCGTCGATTAGACGGTCAGCCACGGACGCTGGCCGGAGGGCGCCGATGCTACCAGGGATCGAAGCAGTCGTAGTTGCGCTGGCGGACGATCCGGCCGTCACGGAATTCGATGAACACGGCGAACCGCGCCCGCAGCGTCTGATTGGCGGCGAACGGGCCGGCGTTCTCGCGAACCGTGCCGGTCCACACTACTTCGAGGGCCACCTGATCGCCGCTCGCGACCGCGTTGATCAGCTCGAAACGCTCCGCCTTCAACAGCGCCTTGCCACGTGCGCGGCCTTCTTTCATCGCCTGCAGGTCGCGCGTCGCGCCGTTCGGCAGCAGCCGGTTTGGAAACTCTTCCTGCACGACGTCAGGCGCGAAGAACGTGTCGAGCTCCTCGGGGCCGGCGCCGCCGGAGAGTTGCGACAGGTACCGCCTGGCGATCTCGAGATTGTCCGACGCCGTCAACGTCGCTGCCTCCTCCGGTCATTGCCCGCGCGGCACGTCCGTGCTCCGATCGAACGGAAAATCGCTCTTGGTCTCGCGGAGGATTTCGAGCACCGCGCGCCGGTTCTCGGCGGTCTGACGCGCGCGTGAGGCGCGCGGGTCGTTGTGCGACAGGGTGTCGATCATCCGCTGGTAGACCGCCTGCCTGACCTCCGTCGGGAGGCCGTCGAACGCAGCCGAGTACACCATGTAGCTGCACGGATACTTCATCAGCCGATCGACGAGATCCAGATCGGCGAGCGAGCGTCCGCGCCGATCCTTCGGGACGCTCGCCCGCAGGCGCTCGGCAAAGCCTTGCCGCGGCGTCAGCTCGATTGACGGCGGCGCCTCGCCGGCGAAGAGCAGGTAACCGGCGAGCTCGTTGATGAGCGGGCGGAGCGTGCCGTCAACAGTTCCGGCGCGTCCGCCCGCAGACACGACGCGTGACTCCCAGTTCAGCCGCGTCAGCAGGTTGATCGCGCGGGCCTGATGGTCGAACACCATCAGCGAGACGACGTCGCTCAACGGCGACAGATAGCCGCGCGACTCGGGTTCGCTGTTCATCCAGTCGACGAACACCTGGTTCGACGTCGTGCCCGTGCCGGTGAAGGTGATGTTGCCGGCGTGGGCGCGCTGGTTGTAGCCGACCAGCGTCTCGAAGGTCACGAACCATCCGCCCCAGCGATCGGGGTGCGGCGTCTGATGGCTGACGTCGTTGCTGCCCAGTTGCGGCATCACCATGCCGTCCTCGCTGACGGCATTGCTGCGCGCGATCAGGCCCGGCACCTCCAGCGTGGTCGCTGAGACGTGGCACGTCACGCACATCGTCGCACGCGTGAACGACGGCGAGTTCGCGTGCTGGTCGAGCGTGTAGAACACGACGCCCTGCTGCGGGTCGTGCGCTGCAATCTCGATCAGCGGCGCGCCTGGGATGTAGCCGATGACGACGGACGCGTCGAAGAACAGCGCGCGCGGGTTACTCGGGCTCGTGTACGCGCGCTGCACACCGGTCTTCGAGAATACGAGAAGCTGCGACTCGTCCGGAACGCCGAGCGCATCGAGCAGCGCGCGCAGATAGCCGGTGCGGCTGTCGCGCTGCAGCGTGCGTGAACCGCTGGCGACCGCCTGATTCAGCTTCGCGATGCGATCGGTTGTGGCGCGCGTTGCGTACTCGATGGAGGGATGCTGGTCGAGAACACCGTGCCAGTCCTCGCGCGGCTGGCCGGACGCCGGCATCACGCTCGCAGCGGCAAGCGCGAGCGCGAAGGCGAAGAGTGCCGCGCGCGTCATGGCTGATGCGTGCGCTTCGCCCGTCATGGCTGACGGCTGATGGCTGATGGCATTGGATCGTCTATGGCTTAATGGCGATTGCCCTGAGCCATAGCCATCAGCCATTAGCCATCAGCCATTGACGGCCTTCACTGCTGCGGTGACTTCGTCACCGTCATCTCGCTCAGCAGCTGGCTGTCGACGGAGTATTCGGTGAACGGCTGGTACATCTCGTCCCAGCTCTGCTCCGACCAGTACACTTCCTTCTCCGGCGCCGGATTCCATTTGTTCTTCGGCGAGTTGTCGTAGAAGCCGATGCCGAGGATCTTGCTGCCGGCCGGAATGTGGAGCGGCTCTGCCAGCTCGTACTGA
The DNA here is from genome assembly GCA_035259385.1 of Vicinamibacterales bacterium. Lineage (GTDB taxonomy): Bacteria > Acidobacteriota > Vicinamibacteria > Vicinamibacterales > CAVVIG01 > QHWK01. Next base: position 43,156 of record DATFWL010000336.1, read on the forward strand.
ATCTGCCAGTTGAAGTCGAACTTCGGCACGTCGAGGATCGTCTGCTCGCGGCCGTCGGGATACACGATCACCCACCTGAGGCTCTTGCCGCGCAGGTGCATGTGCGGCGACATCGCGTAGAGGGTGATGTCCTCCGTGACGGGAGTGATCCCGGTGAGCGACCACGCCTCGGCGTAGGGCGGGATGTTCGGTGTCTTGCCACGGCGCCGCGTGCTGCCCTCGTCCGCGGTGTACTCGACTTCCTTTCCTTCTGCGCGGTAGAGCGACAGGCCGCCCTTGGTCGTCGCGAGCGGATCGCCGGCCTGACGGATCAGCAGCTCGTGAGTGACCGGCACCTTGTTGAACCAGATGCCGAGGCGCGTGCGATCCTTTTCGGGCTTGCCCGTCGGGTTGTAGTGGAGCTGCCAGTTGATGTACTTGCCCGCCGGAATGCGCTTGCCGATGTCGGCGCGGTGCGAATCGACGCCACGTCCGGGCACCCATGACAGCAGCTTGTTGGCGCCGGGCAGCGCCGTGTCGTTCGTGTTGACGCGACCCGCCGCGGCAACGGCAGCGCCGTCGCCCGCACGATCGGTCGCCGCCTTGCCGTTCGGCAGCACCAGCCGTCCGTCGACGATCGACGCACCTTCAGGAATGTCGACGACGAAGACGCCGGCGTGATGAACGACCGCGCGGTTGCCGGGACGAATCTCGAGCGTCTCCGCGAAGCGATCCTCGTTCCACGGCACCTTCGAATAGAACATCTGCACGCCGAGCTCGCCTTCGGCGGGAATCGAGAACTCGACCGGCATCTCGAGGATCGCGTCGGGCTCGCGGCCGGCGGTCCAGCCCTCGGTGAACGTCGGCAGCTTCGGAAGATCGGCGTCGTTGCCCTTGAGCGCGCCGCCGTCCACCCATGCCGCGATCGTGTCGATCTGCGCCTGCGACAGGCTGCGATCGTTGCGCATCTTCAGCGTGTGCGCCGGATCGGCGAACCACGGCGGCATCTCGCGCGACATCACCTTGGTCTTGATCACCTTCGCCCAGGGCCGCACCTCCTCGTACGACGTCAGCGTCATCGGGGCGACTTCGCCCTTCCGATGGCAGCCGACGCACTTGTCGAAGACGATGGGCGCCACGTCTTTGGTGAAGGTCGGCGTGATCGCCGCGGGCGCCGGAGCGGCCTGAACGCTGGCGATGGCGGCGACGGAGCCGAGGAGCAGGACGAACGCGCGCTTCATGCGGCCTCCACACGGGATGGCTGAGGGCTGATGGCTCATGGCTGTGGCCACTGGTAAAAGGCCCTGAGCCGCAGATTTTAGCTTATTTTCCGAGGGCCACACAGGTCGGCGCGACCATCGTCACCGAGGTGATGTTCAGCCGGCTCACCGGTGTCGCCTTGATGAACAAGCCCTTCAGGATCACCGTGTGATCCTTGTGCGCCGGCAGGTTGAATTCAGACACGCCGATCAGCTTGAACTCGTTCCGGCCGGCCGGCGGTGTGGAGGGGATGTCCGTTGCCGGGGGCGCGTTCGCGTTGCTCGGCACCGGATCGGTGGCGTTCGTGACGACCCAGTTGTTCGGCGTCTGTTCTTTCAGACAGCCGGTCACGCTGACGATGTCGACCTTCGTGGACGGCGCTGCCTGCGCGACGAAGGCCGCAAGCAGCAGGACTGAGGTGGTCATCGGATGCGTATGATAGCGAAAGTGCCAGCCCAGCGAACGCAAAGGCCGCGTTGCCTGTTCGTGATTGCAGCTGTGCTGTGCGGCCAGGCCACACAAGCGCATGACTTCGAGCGCACGCAGGTGACGCTGACGTTCGCGCGCGACGGGTCGTTCGTGCTCGACGTCGCCAACGACTCCGCCTGGCTCGAGCACCGGCTGATTCCGTTTCGGGACGCCGAAGGCGGCGGCAGCCAACCGTTCGCCGATCGGGTCGTGCTGTTCGTGGACGGCCGCGAAGTGCGCCCGACAGTGGTCGAGCGGATCAGCGGCCAGCCGCCGCTGACGATCTATCGGCTACGCGGGCGCGTGCCGCCGACCGCGCAGTCTCTGCGCTGGTACTATGGCCTGCCGATCGATCCCTACCCGCTGACGATCCGCCGCGCCGACGGGCGGATCCTCAACGAAGAGATCGCCGGAGACGCGTGGAGCCGCCCGGTCGATCTCTCTGGCCAGTTCACCGCCTGGAGCGTCGGGCCTGGCGCAGCTGCGGGGGCAATCGCGACGCTGTTTCTCGTCCCGCTCGCGATCCGGCTTGCGACGCGACGCCGACGCACGGTAGTCGTCAGTCGCAAGTCGACAGTCCTCAAGTCAGTCGTCAATCGTCAGTCGACTGATGACTGCTGAGTGACCGATGACTGACGACTGACGACTGACGACTGACGACTACCAGCGGTCTACTGCTGCGTCGAGCTCGTGCCACCCTGCACGAACTTCTGGATGCGCTGCCCGTAGGTGTCGGCCGCGTAGACGGCGCCCTTCGAGTCGACGACGATGCCGTGAACCCAGTCGAATTCGCCAGGCCCCCAGCCCTGCTTCCCCCAGACCGCAAGGATCTTCCCGTCCTTCAGCGAGAACTTGAGCACGCGCTCGTCCTTGTGATCGGCGATCCAGCCGATGCCGTCGGTGCCTTTCCGCGAGATATTGACGTCCCACGGATTCCAGTCGTTGCGAATCTCGCGGATGAAGTTCAGGTTCCTGTCGAATACCTCGAGCCGGTGTCCTTCGCGATCGATGATGTAGAGATTCTCGTCGGCATCCACGGCGAGCTTGTGCGGCAGGTTCCACTCGCCCGGGCCGGTCCCCTTGTCCTCGGGACCGCCGGCGCCCTTGCCGACCTGCTTGATGAACTTGCCGTTCTTGTCGAACATCACGACGCGGTTGTTGCCGTAGCCGTCGGTGACGATGATGTTGCCGTTGTGCAAAATCGCGATCCCTGACGGCAGGTTGAAATGCGTCGCGTCGTTGCCCTTCACGTTCGTCGTCCCGAGCTGCATCAGGAACTTGTCGAGCTTCGGCGACAGCTTCACGATCCGGTGCGCGTCGCGTTCGATGACGTACACGTTGCCTTCCCAGTCGACGCCGCCGGAGTGCTGCCACGACGGGTTGATCGTCTTGCCGTTGATCTCCTGATCCGCGCCCGCCAGGATCAGGTTGCCGTCGCGATCGAACACCATCACCGGCTTCACGCCGCGGTTGAACACGTAGATGTGATCGTTCTGATCGATCGCGAGCCCGGAGATGCCGGGCTGATTCGTCGGGCCGCCGTTCTGCGCGTTCTGGCCGCCACCGCCACCGCCACGGGCACGCCGCGCCGCGGCCTGCGCCTCGCGCTCCGCCGGCGGCGGCGGCGCGTCTTTCAAACCGAAGTACATCCCCGACGGCAGCTTCGGCCAGTTCGGCACGAGCTTGTAGCCGCCGTCGCCCTGCGCGTGAAGCCCATGCGCGCAGAACAACAGCACCGCCGAACCCGCTACCGTGATACACGCGCGTCGCATAGCGCCTCCAGGCAGCGGACTTTATACCGCGGACGGGACTCGGGGCTAGGGGCTAGGGGCTGGGGGGCTAGCTGAGGTTGCAGCGCGAAGGCATTAGCCGAGCGATCGCCGCGCCCCCAGCCCCAACTGCGGCGCGTGCGTTTCAGCGCGCCGCGGGCAGCGCGAAGCTGAGGATCAGATCGCCGCCGCGGCGGCCGCGCTCGCCGCCGCCGGACGCCACGGTGACGAATTCCTCGCCGTTCACCATGTACACCGACGGCGATCCGAAGACGCCGGCGCCAGTATTGAACTTCCAGAGCAGATCGCCGGTCTTCGCGTCGTACGCGTAGAAATAGCCGGCGGTGTTGCTGCCGCTGCCGGCGAACACGAGTCCGCCCGCCGTGACGACGGTTCCTGCCTGCGCGTGGCCGTCGAAGCTGTTCTGCCACATGAGCTCGCCGGTCGTCGGATCGAACGCGGACACGTAGCCCCGCGCCGGGCGTCCGCCGCCCAGCGGGCTGTCGACGCCGGTCACATACAGCCAGCCGGTCCGCCTGCCGTAGGCGATCGGCCCGTAGTTGGCGCCGCCTTCGGTGCCCGGCGTGCTGATCTGGTTCGGCCCCGGCGGCGTGAACTGCGGCACGATCGTTCTCGTCGCCAGGCGCTCCGGGGGAATGCCGGTCGCGATCACTGGCGACACCGGCTTCATCGGCTCGCCGCGCGCGGTGAACGGAATCGGCTGCGTCGGCCACGCCTGCTCGCCCGGCCGCGTCGACGCCGTCGGCACGGGCATCTCCTTGATCGGGTGCACCGGCTGCCCGGTCTCGCGGTCCAGGATGTAGAGATAGCCGTTCTTGCTCGCCTCGGCGAGCGCGCGCACCCGCCGGCCGCGCACCTGCATGTCGAACAGCACCGGCTGGTTGCCGGAGTCGTAGTCCCACACGTCGTGGTGTGTCTGCTGGTAGTACCACTCGAGATGACCGTCGGCGAGCGACAGCGAGACGATCGAGTCGGTGAACAGGTTCGTGCCGATTCGCTTCGTGCTGTCGCCGAACGGATTGCCGACGGCGACATAGATGCGTCCCAGCTCCGGATCGATCGCCGGCGTCTCCCAGATGCCGCCGCCGTTGCGCTCGCCGCCGACCCACGTCGGTCCGGCGATCGCCCAGCCCCGATCCTTCTCGTCCTGCGGAATCGTGTTGAAGTGCCAGCGCACTCTGCCGGTCTTCGCGTCGACGGCGAGCACGTGTCCACCCGGAATGTGGCTCTCGCTGCGCGTGCTGCCGATGTAGATCACGCCGTCGTAGAACTGCGGCGCCGTCGTGAACCAGTATCCGAGCGCGATCGCTGCAGTGACGTCGGGAAAGCGCTGCTGAATCACGTCGAGGATGACGCTCGCCTGGCCGTCCTTCCCGAAGGTCGGGATCGGCCTGCCGCTCTTCGCGTCGAGGGCGAACAGGAACGATCCGGCGCCGGCATAGATCACGCCGTCGCCATAGCAGACGCCGCGGTTGCGGAAGATGTAGCCGGCCTTGGCGCCGCCGCCGATCTTCTCGGTGACGTCGTAGGTCCAGACGAGATGCCCGGTCGCCGCGTCGAGCGCGTAGACGCTGCCGCGCGGGTCGGTCACGTACATCACGCCGTTCACGACCACCGGCGTCGTCTGATTGCTGACGCCGTCGATCACGCCGTGCTGGAACAGCCACCGCGGCACGAGCGACTTCACGTTGGTCGTGTTGATCTGATCGAGCGGCGAAAAGCGCGTCCCGGCGAGATCGAGGTTGTGCAGCGCCCAGTCCACGTTCTGCCCGTCGGCGAGAACCGATCGCTCGGCGAAATCCTTCGCGCCACGAAATCCGGACAGAACGAGAACCAGAACCACAGAACCCAGAACCCCGAACCGCGAACGCCGAACCCCGAACCCCATTGCCGCCGCGATTATAATTCCGCGCCATGAAAGTCATCGCCTCTTTCCTGCTCGCGCTCACGCAGGCGGCATGGCATTGTATCCGCCACAGTAGCCGCGCGACGGCACCACCAGCCTGATCACGATGTTCACCCTCGCGCACATCGTTCCCTGGGGACGTTCCTTCGACGAATACCGCAGGATGTTCGCGCTGGCCGAGGACGACGGCGCGCGATCGATGCTCGGGTGCGCGGACGGCCCGGCGAGCTTCAACGCCGAGGCGACGGCGCGCGGCTGGCGCGTGACGTCGGTCGATCCGCTCTATCGCTGGTCGTCAGCCGACATCCGCGCGCGCATCGCGGCGATTTTCGACGAGATGATCGATCAGACTCGGCGCAACGCCGGTGAATTCGTCTGGAAGCCGCCGATCACGTCGATCGACGCGCTGGCCGCGATTCGCGCGGCCGCGATGAACGCGTTTCTCGACGACTTCGACGACGGCCGCCAGCACGGACGCTACGTCGACGCCAGCCTGCCGTCGCTGCCGTTTCGCGACGGCGAATTCTCGCTGGCGCTGTGCTCGCACTTTCTGTTCCTGTACACGGCGCAGCTCGGAGAAGACTTCCACATCGCGTCGGTCCGGGAGTTGTGCCGGGTCGCGGACGACGTTCGGATCTTTCCGCTGCAGGCGCTCGGCGCCACGCCGTCGGCACACCTGCCGGCGGTCACCGCCGCGCTGCGCCGTGACGGCTTCGACGTTGCAATCGACGCCGTTCCGTACGAGTTTCAGCGCGGCGGCAATCAGATGATGCGGATCGTCACTCGATCCGCGGCGCGCGCTGGTCGCGGCCGAACTGGTGGAGCGTGACCGCCACCGCCCGCCCCGACTGATCGACGTCCATCGTGAGCTGCGCGTCGACGACCTTCAGAAAGAACTCGCGCTCGCCCGACGCGAAGAGCTCGAACTTCGGCTGGCCGGTCAGCTGGACGTAGAACCTGGCGCCGTCCCGCGACAGCGTCAGCGTCGCCGCCGGCGTGAGCTGGTATCGTCCGGCGTACCGATCCAGCGTCGCGGGATCGACCGTGATCTCCTTCGGAACCACCGGCTCGCCTTCGATTCGCGGCGCCCGCTGATTGACGCCGTTCTGGTGCAGCACCGCGGCTGTCGCTCTTCCCTGCGCGTCGGTCTCGAACGTCAGCTGGGCATCCACGATCTTGAAGAAGAACTGCTTCTCGCCCTCCGGGAAGATCTCGAACCTGGGCTGACCAGTCAGTTGCGCGAACAGGTGATCGTCCTCGTGGGTGACGGCCATCACCATCGCCGGCGCGAGCTGATAGCGGCCGACATACTGGTCGTAGATCTTCGGATCGACCTTCACCTCGGTGTGCTGCGCCGGGGCAGTCTGCGCCAGCAGCGGCTGCTGCGGATCGAGCAGGTGCCGGCCGATGTCGTCCGGCCCTGCGACGGTGCCGGCGTTCGACAGCACGACGACGCCGGTGCGTGCCGCCCGATCGAAGCCGATGAACGTGCGATAGCCGGCCGTGCCGCCGTTGTGCCACACGATCTCCTTGCCGTGCGTCTTCAGGATGTGCCAACCGAGCGCGATGTCCAGGTTGGCGGATCCGGTCGGCCGCCGCACCGCCAGCATCGCCGCCATCGCGGGCGCGAGCGGCGACCCGGTGTAGCCGAGATTCGCGGCGAGAAAGATCAGCAGATCGTTCGTGGTCGAGCGCAGCGCGCCGGCGCCGGCCAGCGTCGGCAGATCCCAGTTCGCCACCGGCTGCAGCGTCGGACTGTGGCCGACGGCGAGCCGCGCTTTCAACTCCGGTGACAGGGTGATCGCCGTGCTCGTCATCCCGATCGGCGCCGTGACGCGATCGCGCACCAGCGACGCGTAGTCGGTGTGCGCGCGCAGCGCGAGCACGTGGCCGAGCAGGCCACCGCCGAGGTTCGAGTACTCGTACTGCGACCCGATGTCGCGCGTCAGCTGATAGGCGGAGAGGAACTGATACAGCTGTTCGACCGAGTAGTCCGCGTACGGGTTCGCCGGATCGGCCGGCTTGAAGTTGTCGGGCATGCGCGGCAGTCCCGAGGTGTGCGTCGCCAGATCCTGCAGCGTGATGGCGCGGCCGCCGCGCTCCGCCATCCTCACCGTAGCCGGCAGGTACTTCGATACCGGATCGGTGAGCGCGACCTCGTGCCGCTCCACCGCCTCAGCGAGCAGCAGCGACGTGAAGACCTTGGTGATCGAGCCGATCTCGTACACCGTGTCGCCGTTCAACGGACGCGCGTCGCCCTTCGCCAGCACGCCGTACGACACGACGCGACGTCCGGACGGTTCGATGACGCCGACGACGATGCCGACGCTCTGACGCTGCGTGTCGATGCGGTCGGCGATGATCGTGCGGATCTCGGCATCGGACACGATCGCCGGTTGCGCCGAGGCGGAGGTCGCAATCGCGAGCATGAAGAGAACACGTCGGAACATGTCGCCTCCGTGAAACGCGTAGATCCGCCCTTTCGGGGCGGACGTCATGACGCCGCCGCGCGCACGGCTGTCTCCGTTCCCATCAGCCGCACACCCTTGGTTTCCGGCAGCAGCCACACCGTCGCGGCCGCAAGCAGCGCGAACGGCACGGCGAGCGCGATGCCGGCGCCGAAGGTCGTGCGCGCCGCAACCATGCTGATGATCACCGGCGCCAGGAACTGCACGCCGCGTGCGACGTTGTAGATGATCCCGAGCGCGGCCGCGCGCACTTCGGTCGGGAAGACCTCGTTGATCAGCGGCCCGATGCAGCCCCAGTTGCCTTCGCCGACGCCCACCAGGAACATGAACGCGAACAGCGTCGGCGTGTAACCCCCCGCCAGATTCCATCCCAGAGTGATCATCGCCAGGCCGACCGCCTTGAGGATCGAGAAGGCGGTGAAGCTGGGGCGCCGCCCGACGTAGTCGCTCGAATACCCGAACGCCACGTAGCCGGCGATCGAGCCGATCTGATCCATCAGCAGGAGCCAGGTGACGTCGCCGAGCGTCAGTCCGCGCGTCTCGTGCAGGTAAGTCGGGAGCCAGATGGTCTTGAACCAGTACGCCGCCATGTTCATCGTCGTCACGGTGAACGCCGCGGCGGTCGTCCGGCGGAGCGCCGGCGCGATCATGCGGCCGAGCGCCGCGGCGTAGCCGAGGCGACTGCTGATGCCGGAACGGACGCTCGCCAGCCAGACGTCGGACTCCGGCATCTGGCGGCGGATCAGGACGACCATCAGAGCGGGTGCTGCCGACAGCATGAACGCCAGGCGCCAGCCGATGATCGGCGCCAGCAGGTTGCCGACCATCGTCGCGAAGAAACGGGCGAACGCCGATCCGCTCTGCAGGTACGAGCCGTAGCGCCCGCGTACGTGCGGCGGCACCGTTTCGCCGACCAGCGCGTGCGCGACCGCCCACTCGCCGCCGACGCCGATACCGGTCACGGCGCGCGCGACGAGCAGCGACCAGAAGCCGATCGCGGTGCCGGATGCGAGCGTGCCGATGCTGTAGACGAGGATGGTGATCATCAGCAGCGGCTTGCGTCCGTAGCGGTCCGCGAGCGCCCCGCCGATCAATCCGCCGACGGCGGTGAACCCGAGCGCCGTGCCGAGCAGCACGCCGGTCTCGCGGCCCGACAGCGCCAGGTCCCTGACCAGCGCGGTCGACGAGACGACGAACGTGAGCAGCAGCAGGTCGTAGAAATCGAAGATCCAGCCGACGAACGTGAACGCCAGAATCTTGCGATGGATCGGGAGAATCTCTCGGCTGTCACTGAGCAGGGCCATGCGGTGTGGCTATGTTAAGGTACGCGCCGCCGCTGATGACAGCAGAACCCGGCCTCGTGGCGCGGGCCGCACTCGCGCTCACCGACTGGGCCGAGCGCTGGATTCCCGACGCCTTCATCTTCGCGCTGCTCGCCACGTTTCTCGTCCTGATCGCCGCGATCACCGCGACGCCGTCGACGCTGCCGCAGGTCGTCGATGCCTGGGGCAGCGGGTTCTGGGAGCTGATTCCCTTCACGCTCCAGATGTCGCTCATCATCATCACCGGCCACGTGCTCGCCACGTCGCCGCCGATGGGGCGGATGATCCGCGCGATCGCGTCCTGGCCGCGCACGCCGCGCGGCGCGGTGGCGCTCGTCACCGCGTTCACGCTCGCGGCGTCCTGGCTGAACTGGGGCTTCAGCCTCGTGTTCGGCGCGGTTCTCGCCGTCGAGGTGGCGCGCCGCGTCGAGGACGTCGATTATCGTGCGCTGGCCTCGGCCAGCGTGCTCGGCCTGGGCAGCATCTGGGCGCAGGGCCTCAGCGGATCTGCCGCGCTGCAGATGGCCACGCCCGGAGCACTGCAGCCGCAGATCCGCGACATCGTCGCCGCCGGCGGGATCGTCCCCGGCGGGATCATCTCGTTCCGCCACACGATCTTTCTCTGGCAGAGCATCGCGTCGGTCATAGTCGAGACGATCGTCGTCACCGCCGTGATGTGGCTCGCCACGCCACCCCCCTCCCGCGCCCGCACGGCGCGCGACCTCGGGATCGATCTGGGCAACGAGCAGCCGGGAAAGCAACCGCGAACCCCGAACCCCGAACCCCGTCTGCCTCCTGGCCAGCGTCTCGAACACTCGCGCGTGATGACATGGCTGGCGGTCGCGCTCGGCTTCACATACCTGGGCCGCTATTTCTGGCAGGCTGGCGACCCGCTCGGCGCCCTGACCCTGAACGTCCTGAACCTCGCGTTTCTCATGGTGGGGTTCCTCCTGCATGGGACGCCTGCCCGCCTCATGCGCGCGGTCCAGGCGGCCACGCCAGCAGTGTGGGGCGTGATTCTCCAGTTCCCGTTCTACGCCGGCATCGCCGGGGTGATCACCGGCACGCATCTCAGCCGGCAGGTTGCCGATCTCTTCGTGCGCGTCTCCACGCCGGCGACGTTCCCTCCGCTCGTCGCCATCTATTCGGCGGTGCTCGGTGTCTTCGTGCCGTCCGGCGGATCGAAATGGGTGATCGAGGCGCCGTACGTGATGCAGGCGGCGCACACGCTGAAGGTCCACCTCGGATGGGTCGTGTCCGCGTACGACCTCGGCGAGGCGCTCGCCAATCTCGTCCAGCCGTTCTGGATGTTGCCGGTGCTCGGGTTGTTCCGGCTCAGCGCGAGGGACGTGATGGGCTATACGATGGTCGTCTTCTTCGCGATGACGCCGGTCGTTCTCGTTCTCGTCACGATGCTGGGACTGACGCTGCGCTACCCGCTCTAGCGCCGGCGGCTTCGAGGATGAAGAAGGACGGCGGATTGCCCGGTTCGGCGATCGCCGTCACGCGCCGCAGCCTGCCTGTCTCGATCGCCGGATTCAGCGACGTGTCGTCGATGCCGGTGAGGAGGAGCGCGCCCGGTGGCACGGCCGAGACGTCGAACCCGTCCGAGTCGAAGTAGATCGTGCGGCGCAACAGCTCCTCGCGCTTGTGCTTGATCAGGTACAGCCGCCAATACGCGTCGATGTAGGTGACGTGGTGCGTGCTGATGTAGATCGCCGGCGCGCGCTGGCGATCGTCGAGGGCCAGCAGCGTCTCCATCGCGCCACGCCGGTTCCAGTTGAACCAGAACGCCGCGTGGGGCGGGTAGTCTCGATAGTAGTCGTACAGGAAGAACGCGAAATGCGCCGGCACGGCCGCCAGCAGCACGACTGCCGCCGCGCGCCATACGCGGCGACGCGTCCCCTGCAGAAAGCGCGCTCCGGCTACGGCGGCCAGGACCCCGAACGGGAGCAAGGCGAGCTCGCGATCGATCGCGTACGGTTCCGGCACCACGAGGCACGCAACCAGCGGCGCCGTCGCGAAGCCGGCGACGACGAGTCTGTCGACGATCGCGCCCGGAACGGCGAGAAGCGCCACGAGCCCCACCGGCAACAGCACGGCGAACGGCGCCGGAAAGACGCCGACGTGCCGCACGGAATTCACGGCGTTGGCGTAGCCGCCGGTCACGAACAGGTACGACGGATCGAAGAAGTACCAGTACAGCGAAATGCGTCCGGTGACCGGCGAGAAGCGCGCGACGTTGCGCAGATCCTCGAGCACGACCGACAGCGGCGCACCAGCCGCATGTCCGGGCGGCGCGCTCTGTCCCACCTGATAGCGCGCAGCCGTCTGAGCGACGAACGCCGGATGAAAGACAATCCAGATCAGCAGGACGAGCGGCCAGGTGAAGCCGGCGATCGCCACGGCGGACGATCGGAACGACGTGTCGCCCTCGAGCCAGACCACGGCGAGGGTCATCAGCAAGTACAACGGCATCATCCCGACCGAGGCGATGTAGCTGTAGAAGCCGACGCCGAGACAGCTGGTCGCGACGAACAGCAGCCGGCGGTCGCGCCGCGCGAGGAACAGCTGGAGGCCGAGCAGCCACCCGAGCACGAACGGCACCGGATACAGGTAATCCATCGCGACCCGGCTGTGAATGAAGTGGCTGGGCGTCAGGACGAGCAACGCGGCCGCGAGCAGCGCCCATCGCTCCGACCGGAACAGCCGCGCGGCGATGAAATACACCAGCGTGATGTCGACCAGGCCGACGAAGACCGACGGCAGCCGGATCGCGAACTCCGACAGCGGCAGCACCGCGAGAAACGGCACCATCGCGTAGACGATCATCGGATGAAACCAGACGTTCGCTCCGATCTGCGGCATCTGGAAGTACAGCGGCAGCAGCCGGCCGTTCGTGTCGTGCAGCGTCGTCGCGATGCTCTGCGCGTGGAGGGCGAACAGCACCTCCGCTTCGTGCAGATAGATCGGCGCCCGCCCGAGGTCGACGGTGTAGAGCACGATCGCGCCGGCCAGTACCAGCGCGAGCCGCACGTATCGTTTTGTCATCACGAAATCAGGGACGGACGCTACGGCCGCGGCGGGTCGGCCCTGCGCTGCAGGTACATCGCCCGCTGGCGCCTGAGCTCTGGAGCGATCGGATCGGACGGCGCCAGCTGCAGCGCGCGGTCGATGGTGTCGATCGCCTGCGGAAACTGACCGTCCATGGCGTACGCGGCAGCGAGGTTCCTGAGCGCCGCCGCCGATTGCGGCTGCAGCCTGACCACCTCGCGGAATTCCCGGATCGCGGCGTCGTTCCTTCCTTGCGCGAGCAGCACGTTCCCGAGATTGTTGTGAGCGTTCGCGTACGACGGATCGAGACGAAGCGATTCCCGGAACGCCGCGCCGGCCTCGTCGAGACGGCGGGCCATGGTCAGTCCGGTGCCGAGGTTGTAGTGCGCCTGCGCCGACTGCGGTTTCAACGCGATCGTGCGCGTGAAGTGCGCGATGGCCTGGTCGTAACGTCCGAGCTCGAGATAGAGCATCGCCACGCTGTCATGCAGGTCGGCTTCATCGGGATGCTTTTCGATCTCGGCTTCGTAGCCGAGCACGTCTTCCGCCGCGACCTTCGGCCGGAAGGCGCGGCTGAGCGTCTCGAGGTCCTGGTCGCTGCGAGTCAGCACCTGCATCCACAAGTCGCCCATCTCGTCGGACGAACGCTGTCCCCAGCGCGCGCGCGCGGGCGGCTGCTGCGGATTCCGCACGTTCGACGGTGAGTTGTCGTAGACGTACCGCATCGACAGCGTCGTGCCTTTCGGCAGCTTCACCGGCGTGACGAACCGATAGACGTGCTGCCACCGGAAGTCCCAGTCGGCGATGTCGATCAACCGCTTCGTCGATCCGTCCGGCAGCGTGGCGAACCCGCGGACGTCGCGGGCCCGATAGTGCGCATGCGGCTGCACCGCCTCGATCTCGGCGTCGACCGGCAGCGTGAACGCGTCGCTGATCGTGTAGTGCGCGTCCCCTGCGGGGATGTCGATGCTCTGCCGGCCGAGTCGCAACATCGCCGGCGTGCGCGACGGCGGCGTCTCGCTGAAGTAGAGTCCGACGGCCGGCGCGACCGGTTCCGGTTTGCCGCTCGGCTGCATGTGCAGTTCGACGACGAGGTCGGTGTTCTGCTCGAGACGCCAGGACAGACCGTCCGGCAGCAGCGGCGACACCTGACCGGGCGTCCACCCGAGGAAATGACCGTCGGGGTAGTTCGCCGATCGCGCGATCACGCCGTCGTAGCCTGGCGCCGGGTCCGCTTCGTCGAGCCGTCTCGACGCCGGAGTCGGGTCGACGCGGATGTTTGCGTGGTGCACCACCCGGGCGTTGCCCGGGCGGAACTCGAGCCCGCGCACGAAGCGCACGCGATCGGTTGGAATCGGAATCGCAAAAATGCGGAAGATGTCGGTTCCGTCCGGCGGCAGCGTGTACGGCTGCGGCAGCGTGACCACGAGATCCGGCTTGCCGAGCTGCCATCCCTCGGTCCAGACGCGCTCGGGCGGCAAATCGCGCGGATCGCCCTCGGGCGTCCCGCCGTCCGCCCACTGCTGCAGCAATTGGATCTCGGCATCGCTGAGCGGATGCTGGCCGACGAACGGGCCGTCCGACGGATCCGCCTTCCACGGCGGCATCAACCGCTTGCCAGTGACGACGGCGATCTGCGCCGCGTGGCGTTTCGTCTCGCTGAAGGTCGTCAGGCTGAACGGCGCCGACCCGCCTTCGTGATGGCACATCGCGCAGCGATCGGTCAGCAGCGGCGCGACGTCCTTGGAGTAGGTGGGAAAAGCAACCGCGGAGAACCCCGTTGCTTTCCCCGGCAGCTGGGACGCGATCAGGAATGCGACGACGGCCGACGCGACGACCCTCATCGCGCGAAGTCGGCAATGTAGCAGCCGACGGCCTGCGTTTCCGGATGCGGGACCGGTTTGCCGGCGAGGATCGCGGCGATCGCGTCGTGCAGATCGTGCTCGGTGGCCGCGGGACGATCGACGCCGAAGTCGACGAAGCGGTTGTCGATGCGCCCGCGGTACTGCACGCGGCCGTCCGCGTACACTGCGGCTTCGGGGGTGATCGTCGCCCCGACATACTTCACCAGCGCGTGCCTGGGATCGCGCAGCGCCTGCGTCGCGCCGGCGTACGCGAACGCCGCCATGTGTTCGCGGATCGCCGCAGCGTCTTCAGCAGGATTCGGATAGACGAGCCGGAACAGCACGCCCTGAGGGACGAACGTCCCGGCCAGGCGCCGCAGCTCGGGCGCGTAGCGATTCGAGATGGGACATTCGGTGCTCGTGAAGAGAAAGACGATCGCCTTCACGCCGGCTGGTGCCACGAACGGATCGGCTGAGGTCGCGCCGTCAAGAAACTGCACGCGCACGGCCGGCGGCGCCTGCGAAAGCGCGACCGCCGCGACGAGAGCGAGCACCCGACCCATTCGGTAACGATAACAAATACTGTGAAGAACGGGGCGGGAGGGCGGAGGCAGGACCTTCCTGCCTTCCCGCCCTGCCTTCCTGCCTTCCCGCCCTCCTGCCTTGCGGAAATCAGCCTACCAGTTGATCACCGCGGCGATGCGGATGATTCGCCCCTGCAGGACGCTGGCCGGCAGCAGATACGTCCCGCCCGATCCGTTCAACGCAACCGCATTCGCCGGGTTCGAGACCGGCGTGTAGGTGGTGGAGCGCACGCTGAAGTAGTCGTCGGAGTTCAGCGCGTTGAAGATGTCGATCTTCGGATCAATCTTCACGGAGCCGAACGTCAGCCGCTTGCTCACGGACAGGTCGAGCTGAGTCACGCGGGGCGTCATCTCGGTTCCCGGCGGAAGCAGCGGGACCGCGAACGATCCGGTGATCTGGCCGGGGACGACGAGCGCGCCGACGGTGCAGCCTTGAGACGCTGAATTCCCCGGGCAGACGGTGTAGCGCGTCGTCGGCGTGACGGTGAACGACGAGCCGACGCCGCTGTACGACGTGAAGTTCGGTGCGCCCGCGCCGCCGGCGGTCAGCGCCTGCGTGCCCAGCAGGTAGCCGGGGAGCGCCTGGAACGAGGCCGCCGCCTGCAGGCCCCACCACGGCAGCGGCACGCTGCCGGCAATCTTGAACTGCGTGCGCCACGGCATGCTGCTGTTGCTCTGATCGCAATAGTTGACGCCGCCGATCGTGACGAGGAAGTTCGGGTTCGTCGCCGCGCCGGCGCAGGTGTTGGCCACGGTGCGATCGGTCGCCGCGCCGCCGAACAGCCGTCCGCCGTGCGGCAGCCGTGCGTTGAAGTTGAACTCGATCGCGTTGTAGGCCTGCGTCACCGCCGAGTCGTTGGTGTCGACGTTCTGCACGGCCGTTGCGAACGCCGGCAGCACGTCGTACATCGTGACCGGTGCGCCGTCGATCGGGCTGAAGATCGTCACCGGACGATACGCCGCGTTGGTGACCGCGCCGTTCGCGTAGGTGCCCGGGCGCAGCACGTTGTTGCGCTCCCATGGGTTCTTCGAGTCGTTGTGGAACCACTCCACCGACACGGACACGCCGCGCATCACCTCTTGCGTGGTCCCGACATTGAATTGATCGACGTACGGGCGGGTGAGGTGGGGATCCGGCTGCGCCAGCGAGATCACGCCGAAGTTCGCCGGGATGTTGGCGAAGTTGATCTCGCAGTTCGGATCGCTCGCGAAGTTGCAGCGGGACGAGCCCTGCGCGATGTCGTCGCCGTTCTTGTCGGTCCAGGGTGCCGTGTTGTTCCCGGCGGCATTGATCACCGTGCCGGCCGCCGGATCGTAC
>DATFWL010000337.1:0-5998 GCA_035259385.1 Vicinamibacterales bacterium
AGCCCCGATCCACCCCTCAGCCAGACCGTCCTCCGCGTCGCAACCCGCCAATGAAAAAATCCGTGAACAGATCCGCAATCTGATGCGACGAGGCGGCGCCGCCCGGATTGAACCATCGCGGGATCCAGTTCACGGCGCCGAGCAGCGCGAACGCGAGCAGCTTCTGATCGCCGCGCGCGAAATCGCCGCTCGCCATTCCTTCCTCGAGCACCGCCCGCACGCCGTGATCGAACTCGTCGCGCCGCACGATCACCGCCTTCAAGTGCGCCGGGGTCAGCGCTTCGAGCTCGAGAAACAGCGCCGTGCCGTGCAGTTCATCCAGGATCGTGTGGACGAACGCGTGCACGAGCCTGCGCAGCTTCTCGTCAGCGCCGAGCCCGCTCTGCTGCACTTCATGGAGGATCTTCATCAGCTGGTCGAGCGAGTACTGATGACAGGCGAAGAGGATCTCCTCCTTGTTCTTGAAGTAGTAGTAGAGGTTTCCCTTCTTCATGTGCCGCGCGGCGGCGATCTCCTCGACGGTGGCGCCGTGATAGCCGAGGCGCCGGAACGCGGCAGCTGCGCTTTTCAGGATGTCCACGCGCGTGGACGCCTGCGGATCGGCGTTGCGCGGCCGCCGACGCCGCCGGCGGGCACGGCCGGGCTGTGCCGCCCGCGGGGAAGTGGTTGACTCGCTCATCGCGGATCTCTAAAGTAGTTTGAACGAGCGTTCAATTTCAATGATCACCTTCGACACCCATCCCGATCGCTACCAGCACTGGAAGCTCGCCTTCGACGGCCCCGTCGCCACGCTCTCGATGGACGTCCGCGAGGACGCGGGGCTGTCGCCGGACTACAAGCTGAAGCTGAACTCGTACGACCTCGGCGTCGACATCGAGCTCGCCGACGCCATTCAGCGCATCCGGTTCGAACACCCCGAGGTCCACGCCGTCGTCATCACCTCGCTGAAGGAGCGGATCTTCTGCGCCGGCGCGAACATCATGATGCTGCGCGGATCGTCGCATGGCGCGAAGGTCAACTTCTGCAAGTACACCAACGAGACGCGGCTGGCGATCGAAGACGCGAGCGCGAGCTCGGGCATCCGGTTCCTCGCCGCGCTCAACGGGGTGTGCGCCGGCGGCGGCTACGAGCTGGCGCTGGCCTGCGACGAGATCCTGCTCGTGGACGACGGCAACTCCGCGGTGAGCCTGCCCGAAGCGCCGCTCCTCGCCGTGCTGCCGGGCACCGGCGGGCTGACCCGCGTCGTCGACAAGCGCCACGTCCGCCGCGATCTCGCCGACTTCTTCAGCACGCTCGTCGAGGGCGTGAAGGGCAGGCGCGCGGTGGAGTGGAAGCTGGTCGATCGCGTCTATCCCACCAGCCAGTTCAAGGACGCGGTGCAGAAGCGGTCACGCGAGCTCGCCGCAACGTCGGATCGTCCGGCGAGCGGCCCCGGCATCGCGCTGAACGCGCTCAATCCGACGGTCACCGACAACGCGATCAAGTACTCGGCGGTGACGCTGACGCTCCATCGCGACAAGCGGACCGCCGACCTCACGATTCAGGCGCCGAGCGGTCCGCAGCCGTCGACGCCCGAGGAGATCGTGGCGGCCGGCGATCAGTTCTGGCCGCTCCGTGCGTTCCGCGAGCTCGACGATGCGCTGCTGCGGCTGCGCGTGAACGAGCCGGAGATCGGCACGGTCGTCGTCCGCACCGAGGGCGATCGCGACGCCATCCTCGCCATCGACGCGACGCTGGTCGAGCATCAGCGGCACTGGCTGGTGCGCGAAATCGTCAATTTCATGAAGCGCACGCTGAAGCGCGTCGACCTCACCGCGCGCACCTTCTTCGCGTTCATCGAACCCGGATCGGCGTTCGCGGGATCGCTGTTCGAGCTCGCGCTCGCCGCCGATCGCTCGTACATGTTCCACGACGACGCCGAGGAGAACGTCGTCGCGCTGTCGGCGATGAACTTCGGGCCGCTGCCGATGAGCAACGGCCTGACTCGCCTGCAGACGCGCTTTCTCGGCGACGCCGCGCGGATCGCGGAGCTCGAGGCGCACGAGGGTCCGTTCAACGCCGGCGACGCCGAGGAGCTCGGCCTCGTCACCTTCGCGCCGGACGAGATCGACTGGGCCGACGAGGTGCGGCTCGCCGTCGAGGCGCGCGCGGCGTTCTCGCCCGACGCGATGACCGGTCTCGAAGCGAATCTGCGGTTCGCCGGACCTGAAACGATGGAGACGAAAATCTTCGGGCGCCTGACGGCGTGGCAGAACTGGATCTTCCAGCGGCCGAACGCGGTCGGCGACAAGGGCGCGCTGAAGGTCTACGGACAGCAAGGGCGTCCCGAATTCGATTGGAAGCGCACGTGATCCAGCGCACCTGAGCGAGGCCCCCATGATTTCGGCTGAGAAGATCCCCAATAACGTGAGTCTGTCGAGCAACAAGCGCCTGCAGCGCGCGCTCGAGCACTGGCAGCCGAAGTACATCCAGTGGTGGCGCGACATGGGGCCGCAGGGGTTTCAGGACTACCACCACGTCTACGTCCGCACCGCGATCAGCGTCGATCCGGAAGGGTGGGCGCACTTCGAATACGTCAAGCTGCCGGAGTATCGCTGGGGGATCTTCCTCGCCGATCCGACGCCGGATCGCCGCATCGGCTTCGGCGACTTCTTCGGCCAGCCGGTCTGGCAGGAAGTGCCGGGCGAATTCCGCAATCAGCTGCGGCGGCTGATCGTCACGCAGGGGGACACCGAGCCGGCGAGCGTCGAGCAGCAGCGCTGGCTCGGCCGGCGCTGCCCGAGCCTGTACGATCTGCGCAATCTTTTTCAGGTGAACGTCGAGGAAGGCCGGCATCTCTGGGCGATGGTCTACCTGCTGCACTCCTACTTCGGCCGCGACGGCCGTGACGAGGCGGAGGAGCTGCTCGA
Source organism: Vicinamibacterales bacterium (assembly GCA_035259385.1). GTDB lineage: Bacteria > Acidobacteriota > Vicinamibacteria > Vicinamibacterales > CAVVIG01 > QHWK01. Next base: position 2,910 of record DATFWL010000337.1, read on the forward strand.
GCGGCAGAGCGGCAACCGCGACAAACCGCGCATCCTCGAGGCCTTCAACGAGCCGATCGACAACTGGCTCGACTTCTTCATGTTCACGATGTTCACCGACCGCGACGGCAAGTCGCAGCTGATGTCGCTGTCGGAGAGCTCGCTCGATCCGTTGTCGCGGACGACCCGGTTCATGCTCACCGAGGAAGCGCACCATATGTTCGTCGGCGAGACGGGCGTCGCGCGCATCCTCGAGCGCACCTGCGAGCTGATGAAGGAGGCCGGCTACTCGGGGGACGTCCGCAAAATCGGCGGCATCGACATCCCGACCATCCAGAAGCATCTGAACCAGTGGTTCAGCCTCAGCCTCGACCTGCACGGCGGCGAGGTGTCGAGCAACGCCGCCTCGTACTTCGCGAACGGTCTCAAGGGGCGCGCGAAGGAAGACACCTTCGACGATCACGTGGTCAGGGACGCCTACTACCACATGGAGTTCTTCGAGGACGGCAGGCCGGTGACCAAGGACGTGCTGATGCGCAACGCGATGAACGAGGTGCTGCGCGACTGGTACGTCGGCGACTGCGCCGCGGGCGTCACCCGCTGGAACCGGATCCTCGAGCGGCACGGCATGTCCGATCGCCTGCGGCTGCCGGATCGCAAGTTCAACCGGCAGATCGGTATGTATTCGGGATTCCACTTCGATCCGGACGGCGCGCCGCTGTCGCAGGAAGAGTTCGAGCGGCGCCGGCACGAGTGGCTGCCGTCACCGGCCGACAGCGAGTACCTGTTGAGCATCATGGCGCGGCCGGTCTACGAACCGGGGAAGTTCGCCAACTACATCGCGCCGCCGCGCCGCGGGATCAATCAGCTGCCGATCCACTTCGAATACGTGCGCACTGAGCAGTGACGAGTGTCGGACCGATGGGCCGATCGGTCCACACACGACCGTCACGGATGCTATCCTCAGTCCCCATGTCTCTCTCCATTACCTGGCTCGGCCACGCGACCTTTCTCCTGCAGTCGCCCGGCGGCAAGAAGATGCTCTTCGACCCGTGGATCACGGGAAACCCGACGAGTCCCGAGTCGGCGAAAAAGCTCGGCGCGCTCGACCTGATGCTGATCACGCACGGCCACCACGATCACACCGCCGACGCGGTGTCGGTCGGCCGCTCCAGCGGCGCGCACGTCGTGGCGCCGTTCGAGGTGGCGGTATGGCTCGGCAAGAAGGGGCTGCAGAACGTCACCGGCATGAACCCCGGTGGCACGCTGCGGATGCTCGGCCTGTCGATCACGATGGTCCCGGCGATGCACAGCAGTTCGGTCGAGGAAGACGGGCAAGTCGTCTACCTCGGCAACCCGACCGGATACGTCGTCACGTTCGAGAACGGGCTGGTGATTTACTACTCGGGCGATACGTCGATCTTCGGCGACATGCGGCTGATCGGCGAGATGTACCAGCCGCAGATTGCGTTCCTCTGCATCGGCGACCTCTACACGATGGGGCCCGAACAGGCGGCCAAGGCATGCGAGCTGCTGGGCGTGAAGCAGGTCGTGCCGATGCACTACGGCACCTTCCCGGCGCTCACCGGCACGCCGGCGAAGCTGCGGGAGCTGGTGACGCCGAAAGGCGTGCAGGTACTGGAACTGAAACCCGGAGAGACCGCATCGTGACGAACGGCCTCCCACGAAAACGCGAAGACACCGGCGGATCACGAGGCCACAGGCATGACAATGACAACAGTGACCCGCAAGCAGCTGTTCATCAACGGCGAATGGCGCGACGCCGCCGGCGGGAAGACGATCGATGTCGTCAACCCGGCGACGGAAGAGGTGATCGCGGAAGTGCCGTCGGCCGAACGCGCGGACATCGACGCGGCAGTGGCGGCGGCACGCGCGGCACTCGACGGTCCGTGGGGTCGGCTGTCGGCGCGCGAGCGCGGACGGCTGGTCTGGAAGATCGGCGAGAACCTGCTGGCGAAGGCCGACGAGATCGCGCGGCTCGAGACCTTGCACAACGGCAAGCCGATTTTCGAATCGCGGCACATCGAAGTGCCGGCGGCGGCCGAATGCTTTCAGTACTACGCGGGCTGGGCCGACAAGATCCACGGTGAGACCGTACCCGTGAAGGGCAACTACCTCACCTACACGCTGCGCGAACCGGTCGGTGTGGTCGCGGCGATCGTGCCGTGGAATTTTCCGCTGCTGCTCACCGCGTGGAAGGTCGCGCCGGCGCTGGCGTGCGGGAACACGGTGATCATCAAGCCGGCCAGCCAGACCCCGTTGACGGCGCTGGCGCTTGCAGAAATCGCCGCCGAAGTCGGCGTGCCCGCCGGCGTGATCAACGTGATCACCGGGCCAGGGTCGTCGGTCGGCCAGATGATCGTCGAGCATCCCGGCATCGACAAGATCGCATTCACCGGCGACACATCGACCGGCAAGGGGATCATGAAGGGCGCGGCGGACACGCTGAAGCGGATCACGCTCGAGCTCGGCGGGAAGTCGCCCAACATCGTCTTCCCCGACGCGGATCTCGACGCCGCGATTCGCGGCGCGACGACCGGCATCTTCTACGGCAAGGGCGAGGTCTGCGCCGCAGGGTCGCGCCTGCTCGTCGACAAGTCGATCAGGGGCGAGTTCATCGACAAGGTCGCCGCGCGCGCGAAGAAGATGGCGCCCGGCGATCCGCTGGATCCGAAGACGCGCCTGGGAGCGATCTCCTCGAAGAAGCAGCTCGAGAACGATCTGCGCTACATCGAGGTCGCGAAACAGGAAGGCGCGCAGCTCGTCGCCGGCGGCGGCCGCGCCGACATCGGAACCGGGAAGGGGTACTTCCTGCAACCGACGATCTTCGACGGCGTCACGCCGGAGATGACGATCGCGCGCGAGGAGATCTTCGGCCCGGTGCTGGCGGCGATCGAGTTCGCCGACGTCGACGAAGCGATCGCGCGCGCCAACGATACGAGCTACGGACTCGCAGCGGCCGTGTGGACGAAGGACATCAAGAAGGCGCACCATGTCGCGCGCCGGCTCCAGGCGGGCACGGTGTGGATCAACACCTACAACATCTACGACACCGCGGCCCCGTTCGGCGGTTACAAGCAGAGTGGCTT
>DATFWL010000338.1:0-9236 GCA_035259385.1 Vicinamibacterales bacterium
GCGCGGACGTACGCCATCGGAAACTGCGACCGCGCCATGTCCTGCAGAATCGGCCGGAAGACGACGAACGGATGCGGGTCGTCGAGCTTGCCGTACGGCGCATCGGCGACGACGCCGATCACTTCGAGGTCGCGGCGGTCGGGTCCGGTGAGGCGAATCTGCTGGCCGACGGCGTCGCCGGCAGGAAACAGCGCGCGGGCCAGGGACGCGGAGAGCAGCGCAACGTCGGGCTTCGCCGGTCCGTCGTCCCACGTGACGTCGCGGCCCTGCAGCCGCGGCAGCCGGAACAGATCGAAGAAGCCTGGCGACACGAGCTCCGGCAGCGCGGTGAAGTCACCTGTGGCGGCGCCGCCGGCACGCGTGTAGTGCTCCGTCGGGAGCGGCACCGTGACCATGAAGTACGTCGGGTAATACACCGACAGCGCCGCCGCTTCCGCCCCTGGCATGTGCGTCAGCTCGTCGACGAGCGTCCGGTAGTACTCGGGCGGTAACACCTGACGATCGCCGGGCTCTCGAAACGCGCGGGTGAAAACGATGCGCTGCGACTGGAGCGACGCATCGTTCGCGCGCAGGCGAGCCAGCGTGGCGATGAAGAGCCCGGCGGCGACGAGACACGTCATCGACAGCGCGACCTGTGCGACGAGCAGGCCGCGCCCGAACCGACCGAACGTGCCGATGGTCCCGCGGCCGGAACGCAGGCTTTCGGCAACCCTCACCGGGCGAGCCGCGACGGACCGCCACGCGGAGACGACGCCCATGGCGAGGCCGATCGAGAGCGTCAGGAGCGCCGTCACGGCGAGCACGCCAGCATCGGGCGTCATCGCCGGGAACTTCGAGGAAGTCATGTTGGCCGTCAGGGCCGGCTGCACGGCCTGGACGATCCCCCACGCCACCGGGACCGCACAGGCTAACGCCACGGCCGACAGCAGGATCCCGTCGACGAGCAGCTGCCAGAACACGCGCTTCGGGCTTCCGCCCAGCGCGAGACGAATCGCAACCTGATGCCGCCGGGTCAGCGAGCGCGCGAGGGTAAGTCCCGCGAGGTTGGCGCAGGCGACCGCGAGGAGGAGCCCCGTCATGCCTAGGAGCATCGCGATCGTGGTCGCGTACCGGTCGCGGAGGCCCGAAAAGCCGGACGCCAGCGGCGCGATGTCCACGCGCTGGCGGAGCAGCGCCTGGCGGTCGGGTTCGGACAGCGTTGCCGGCAGCGTCGCCGACTGGATGGACGGCCACAACGCGCTCAGTTCCGCGCGCGCCGCGTCGATGGACACGCCGCGCGCGAGGCGTCCGACAACGCTGAACGATCGAGGCGGCCGTGCCGGTTCGCCGCCAACCGCTGCCACCGGCGTTAAGGGCACGATGATGTCGGGCGTCACGTCGATTTGAAGGCCGTTGAATCCCTCCGCCGTGACGCCGATCACGGTCGTCGGCACCGCGTCCACCTTGATCGTCTCGCCGACGGCAGGACCATTCCCGAAGAGGCGCCGGCGGAACACCTCGCTGATCACGACGACGGCATCGTCCGAGCCGGTGAAGAACCGTCCCGCCGACAGCCGCGCGCCGACCATGTCGAAGTAGGTCGGCGAGACGCCGTCTGTCCATGCGTCGAACACGCCGGCAGGCGATTCGACGCGCCGGAGTCCTCCGCCGGAGTACATCGACATCTGCGCGAAGGATCGCTGGACGCTGCGGTACGCCTTGAACGTGTCGGCGTAGAAGTAGCCCGACCGGTTCGCCCGCGGCTCGAGGGCCGACAGGGCTACGAGCTGTTCGGGATGGGGAACCGCGAGCGTGCGGAAGACGAGCGCGTTGAGCAGGCTGCCTACTGCCGTGGTCGCGCCGACCGCCAGCGCCAGCGTGACGATGACGATCAAGGAGAACGTCGGAGCCCGCCGCAAACTGCGGACGGACTGCCGGACGTCAACGCGTAATGCGTCCCACATGCGAGAAGTCAACGGCGGACAGTCATTCTATGCCAGCCAAACGGAGGGCAGCGGCGGTCGCCTGCTTGATCGAACAGCCTCGTCAACGACTCACCGTTTCAAGCAGCTCAACCAGCCGCAAGGCGACGCTCCTATCGGGGTCGAGCTTCGGATCGTAAATCGTGATCTCGATCCCGAGCGCTGCGCGGTGCTGGACGAGTGGTTCAAGTAATTCTGCAATCTCCGCTACGATTGGGCCGCCCGGCTCCGGCGAATCGACCGCCGGCATGTCAACGGGATTCAGCACGTCGGCGTCGAGATGAATCCAGAATCCGCGGACGTCAGGCGACGCAATGCGGCTCAAGCACTCCGCGGCGGCGGCGCCGAACCCGCGAGTGGATAATCGGCGCCGGGGATGTCGAGAATGCGGGACGCGGCAAGCGCGTCGTGCCCATACGACTGCCCGGCGTCGCGTCGACCGATCAACGCGACATGTTCTTCCAGGACCAAAGGCTGATCGCACAGGTGGGCCAACGGCGTATCTCCACGGCCCACGGCCATCGCGAGACACATGCTGGCGGCCGACCCCGTTCGAGATTCCTGTGGTGTTGCGAAATCGGCGTGACCGTCCACATACGCGAGCCCTACCGCGCCTCCGGCGGCGCGGCTTGCACCCAGCAAGCCGCCGAGCACGATGCTGCAGTCACCACCGATGAGGACGACGAAGCGGTCGTCTGCGCCGGCTGAAGCGACACGATCGGCGAGCGATGCGCTGTAGGCCGCCACTTCGGCTTCGTTGCGCACGCGGCCTGGCGAACGCTCGTAATCCCGATACGCCGGAGGCACGACGTCGCCAAACTCGACCGCGTTCAGACGCTCGGGTAATCCGAGTTGCCTGAAGACGCCCGGCGCCCGATCCAGATGCCGCATTTCACCGCTGTCGTACGGCCGTATGCCGATGCTGGAAGGAGCGCCGACGATTGCGACGCGGCGATTCATCGCGCCTCGTCACCGATTGTTGGCGATGTCGACACCGCCGGCACGAAGCGCCCTCCGAAAGCTGGAAGGAGACTGTCCGTACATCTGTCGGAACGCCGCACTGAAATGGCTGTGGCTGGAGAAGCCCAGTTCCAGGCTGAGCGCGGTCAGATCGTCGCATTCGGCCAGCAGATCCAACGCACGCGCGAGTCGGAGGCGCAGCTGATAGCGATAGAGCGGCACGCCTTCGACCTGCTGGAAGAGCTGCGTGAGATACACCGGAGACACGCGCACGTCGGCGGCAATGTCCGCAAGGGTCCAGCGTCGCGCGAGATCGCTCGAGAGCGCCAGCTTCGCGCGATCCACCAGTCGCTGGCGTCCCGCGCTGGCGCCCGGGTGGTGCGCGGTTCGGCGCCCGAGCGCGCGCCGGGCCAGGCGCAGCGCCAGGCTCTCGACTTCAAGCGGCTCCGCGATCCGCCGGCGAAGGCGGTGGCGCAAGAGCGCCATGAGCCCCTGCGTCCGCGCATCGATGCGCAGGCGCAGCGGACGGAAGATCACACCGGGATCGTCGCGCAGCCACTCTCGCGGGGCGAGCTCGTCTAACAGCGGTTCGCCGATCACCAATGACAGGCTGGCATCTCCACCCGCAACGGGGTGGCTCACGCGATAGCCCTGGTAGGCGTTGAAAAACAGGACCTGGTTGGCTTCCGCCACCGCCTGATCGTGCCCGACGTGCCTGATGTAGACGCCACGGTACGGGAACACGAGCTGCGTGCTGGTGGTCCACTCTTCAGGACCTTCGTGCGTGCAGGTTCCGCGGCATTGGCTGTCGCGGACCGTGATCGTCCGCGACTGGTAGAGCGTCTCCGCAACGATTTCCGCCACGTCTCGATTTCACCACGTTCGAGGGACGCCGTCTACCTCACACGCCCCAGAGGCGAGTCGCTTCTTCGGCAATCAACTCCGGCATCTCTTCCGGAAAGAAGAGCTTGGCCCCTGGGACGCGCCGAATGCCTCGCGAGTTTCGCAACCGCGTATGCAGATACTCCGGACTCTTCTGCGAAAAGATCGTGTCCGCCGCGCCCCAGACGAGTCGTACGGGAAGCGTCCACGACACCAGGCTGGATTCCAGGCCTGCCAGCGGGTTTGGCGCGAGACCGATCGCGTACGCATTCGTCAGCGCCTTACGCGCTGAAGAACTGACCAGCGGGCCCAGGTACATATCGATGGCGTCATCCGTCAGATGCGCCGGATCGGCGTAGCACATGCCACCCAGACCCTCGGCCGAACGCGCGAGGGCCTTGTCCGCGAGCCAGGGCGCCAGCCACTCGTCGGCATATCGCCCCGCGCGCGCCAGCTCGATGACGGGCAGGACGGCGGCGGGCGGGCTGTCAATTTCGGTATCGCAGTTGGTGAGGAGCAGCGAGCGCACACGCCCTGGATGCCCTGCGACCAATCGTTGCGCGATCGCGCCGCCGCTGTCATTGGCGATCACGTCGACCGTCCGGATCGACAACCGATCGAGGAATTCGGCAATCATCGCGACCTGCGCCGCGGGCGCAACACTCTGGCCTGTTGCCACCTCCGTGTAGCCCAGCCCCAGGAAATCGGGCGCGAGACAGCGCCGATGTGCCGACAGCCGCGGAATGACACCTCGCCACTGAAAGCTGTTCAGCGGGAACCCGTGGAGCAGCAGCGCCGCGTCGGGCTCTCGTCCGTGTTCAACATACGCAATGCGGCCGTGCCTCGTCGTCACGAACCGCCGCATGGAGCGAAAGTCCGCCGCACTCAAGTCCCGCACCACCTGTGCGCGAACGGCCGTTTCGAGCACGCGTAAAGCCATCGCTCCGACACCCATTTGAAGAAACTGCCGTCGACGCATGTCTGTCCTCATGGCTCGCAAGCTTCAGTAAGCCATCCGTGCACGAATCGCCGCTGTCGAATTCTTTAGTGATTTGCGAAGGCGGATTCGCGAGTCGCTTTTCGTTAAACATTCCGACAGCCGCCGTCTCGGCACGAGTGGTGTACTGGACGGATGCCACGGAATCGAACGGTGACGGTATTTGGCGCCTACGGGCATACCGGGCGCTTCGTCGTTGCGGAATTGTCCAAGCGGGGCTGGATCCCGATCCTGGCCGGCCGCGATGCCGCACGACTGCACGCCATGCGCACCGCATATCCCGGCCTGGAAATGCGTGTTGCCGACGTGGCGGAGCCGCACCTTCTCGATGCCGCGATCTCCGGGAGCGCGGCGGTCATCAATTGCGCGGGGCCCTTCGTCGATACCGTCGTGCCCGTCATGGAGGCCGCGCTGCGCGCAGGCGTGCATTACCTGGATCTCGCCGCCGAGCAGCTGGCCGTGCTGACGATCTTCGAGCGCTTTGATGCGCAGGCGCGCAACGCTGGTGTGACCGCCATTCCCGCGATGGCGTTCTATGGCGGCCTGGGCGATCTCATGGCCACGGCAGCGATGGCGGACTGGGAGGATGCTGACGAGATCGCGATTGCGGTCGCGCTCGACAGCTGGAGGCCGACTCGCGGGACGCGCCTGACCGGCGAGCGCAATCGCGGCCGGCGCTTCGTCTTTTCACATGACACGTTGGAGAGAGCCGATCTGTCGCCAGGCCGCGGCCGCAGATGGGCGTTTCCGAAGCCGTTCGGTGAGCTGGATGTCGTGCCGCTCCCGCTTGCCGAAACCATCACCATCTCGCGGCACCTGCGAACGCCGGAGATCCTGATGTTCTTGAACGAGGCGCCGCTGGCGGATCTCCACAATCCTGAGACCCCACCGCCTACGCCGGCGGATGAGAGCGGGCGTTCAGCTCAGCGGTTCGTCATGGACGTGATCGTTCGCAGAAGAGATGCTGCACGGCGGCTCGTTGCGCAGGGCCGGGATATCTACGCCAGTTCGGCCCCGATCGTTGTCGAAGCGGCCGAGCGCGTCATCAACGGACTCGCGAGAAAGACAGGCGTTGTCGCCGCGGGCGACACGTTCGACGCAGGCGACTTTCTGAATGCTCTCAGTTCCGCACACCTGGAGGTCGGCAGGTTCAGTGCCTGAAAATGAGCCAGGTGCCATCTCTGAAAAAGTACTCCTTTTCAAAGCGCGCACCGACGGCCTCAGCAAGGTGAATCGAATTTGAGTTCTCAGGATGAATGAGGCTGATGAGAGACAAATCGGGCAGAGACTCGGCGGCCATCCGCTTCACCGCTCGCACGGCTTCGCTGGCGTATCCCTTGCCCCAGTGTTTGCGCGCCAAGCCCCACTGGATTTCCGGCTCCGGCCAATCGCCGGGGTAATCAAGCCCGACGACACCGATCACCGTGCCCGATGATTTCTCCTCGGCAGCGTAAGAACCGTAACGACGAAGTTCCCAATGGCCAATCAACGCAGCCAGCTTTTGCCACGTTTCATAATCTCTTAGAGGCCGGCCGCTGGTGTATTTTGCGCACTGAGGATCGCCATAGTATTCGTGCAGATCTTTCGCGTCGCTTTCCCTGAACATTCTCAAGGATAGCCGCTTGGTTTCGATGCTCGTTGGAATCAAGTAGTTCATGATGACTTGTGCGCGAAGCTCTCAGGAATTGTAAGCAGCACCTGTCCTCACGTGTCACAGCCAACCGGCCTCCTCCGCGATCCGTACCGCGTCCATCCGATTGCGGGCGCCGAGCTTGCTGATGGCGTTCGACAGATAATTGCGGACGGTGGCCGGTGAGAGATTGAGGACCGACCCAATCTCCTCGGTCGATTGTCCGGACCTGGCGGCGCGCAAGACGTCCGTCTCGCGATCCGTCAACGGGTTCGCGCCGGTTTCGACCGCCACGGCCACGAGCTCCGGGTCCAGCACCCGCCGGCCGGCGGCGACCGATCGGATCGCGTTTGCAAGCGCGGGAGCCGGTGCATCCTTCAACAAAAAGCCCTTGACGTGCACCTTGAGCGCGCGAAGCAGGTTGCCCGGCTGGCTGAGCCCGGTCAGCACCAGGGTCTGGCACGACGGCAGCTTTTCACGCAGAGACGCGGCGGCGCTCAACCCGTCGAGGCCGGGAAGATCGATGTCGATGACGGCCACGTCCGGGTGCGCCTTCAACGCGGTCGCGACAATCGTGTCGCCGCGGTCCAATTCGGCGACCACATCGATGTCCTTTTCCAGACGCAGCAGCGCGACCAGGGCGCCGCGGATCATGTGCATGTCCTCGGCGATGAGCACCTTGATCACCGTGCCTCCTCCGGGACGTCGACCGTCAGCAGAAAGCTCCCGCCGCCCACCGAGCGTCCTCGCGCCTTTCCGGAGAGTTCTGCCGCCCGTGTGACCAGCCCGCTCAACCCGTGTCCGCCGACGTCTACGACGCCCGCCCCGTCATTTTCGATCTCGAGGCGCAGTTGACCATCGGCGCGACCGATGAAGATGGAACAGGTGTGGGCGGAACTGTGCCGGACCACATTGGTCACGCCCTCCCGCACCGCCCAGGCAAAGAGCTCATCGATCCTGGGCGGAAGGGCCTTGACGCGCTGCGTGACCCGGGTGTCGACTCCGACCGCCGCGAGCAAATCCGTACATCGATCGAGCTCCGAGGCCAGCGAGACGGCAGGCTCGCGATGCGTGATCTCGCGCAAATCGCGATAGGCCGCACGAGCGACCGACACGAGGCTCTGGATTTCTTCATCGGCTCGTGACATCTCCTGGCGCTCGATCAACCGCTGAGCGAGGTCGCCTTTCAGCGCGACTGCCGACAGAGAGTGCCCGAGCAGGTCGTGAAGATCGCGCGAGATCCGAAGGCGTTCGCGTTCGATGGCCAGGTCCGCAAGCTGTGCCCGCGTCGCGCGAAGCTCGCCGGCCAGCCACACCAGGCGCGCGGCGACATACAGGCCTCCGCCACCCCCGAGAAGCGTCGTCGTGTTGTACAGAATCGCCAGAGCGATCTGGGATCGCGCGACTGCCAACGTGACGGTGATATAGATGGCCATGCCAACCGCGTCGGCCACTGCCAGCGCAAGCGCTGCCCGTCCCGGCAAGAACATGAGCGCCGACGCGATGACGAACCAATTCAACGTCGGCCAGCGATCCCTGTACAGCGGCAATGGAACGAATGCGATGAGGACCAGGAGGACGAGGCCGAACTTCCAGTACCGCGGCCACACGCCATCGGCGGCCGCCAGGCTGTGATGAATCTGGATGGCAGCAGCAATCAGAACCAGGAACAGGGCACCCCATCGATTGCCGAGACTGTCGTAGCCCAACCCGGTGACGCCCTTGGCCGCCGAGAAGACGACAAACGGCAGGTGCATGGCGACGAGCAGTCCACGCGGCTGGAGAGCGCGCCTGAAGATGTTCATGGTGTCATCTCCACGCGCAGCTGTCCGGCGGCGTCGAGCGCCACGGAGATCACGCGGTCGACCGTGTGATCGTCGTCTTCGAGCGCACGTACGACGGCCGCGCGGATCGCGCCGCCCGACACGGTCCCGTCGTCGTCGATCGGGACATTCTCGGCCACGACCACACGGCAGGTCGAGCCTGCGGCCTGCAGGAGTGACAAGGCGGCGTCGACTTCGCCGCGCAGCGAGGCCGTTCGGTAGCCGCCAACGATCCGGCGCGCGTCCGCGAGCGCGCGTCGTGAGTCCGCCACCAGGGCGCGCAGCTTTGCCGACGCGCGCGCAGAATCGTCACGCGTGGCCAGGCGCGCGGATTCGCCGTCGGCGATGACTCGCTGGAGCGTCACTTCAAGGCCGCTGCGCAGGTCCGTTTCGATTCGAGACCTCGTCTCGATCACCGCTCTCGATTCGAGCGCGGCGCGCGCGGCCTCCAGCTGCCGGATCCGCGCAACGAGCTGGATAGGCACGTACAGCGTCACCGTTCGCCAGGCTATGGCCAACACCAAATACCAATCCGTGACAAGGGCGAACGGCCCGGCGATCCGCCAGGCCTCCAGCGCCGGTCCGAGAACGAGCGGCGACAAGGCGATGGCCGCCACCGCCAGCGGTCCCGCGGGACCGCGGACGACGATGAGCGCGGACACGGCGAGGGACGCAAACTGCAAACCCCAGAAGCGGCCGACGAGCACCGCCGCAGCCGCGTTGACGATCACGAGGACGCCCAGCGTCCACGCGCCAGCGCGTGGCCGCTCGCCTTTCAAGCCGGCCGCGACGTGGCGAAGGTGCAAGGCGATCGTCGCGGCCGTAGCGATTGCCGCATAGCGAACCACACGCGTGTCGGCGAACAGCCCCGCCCTCCACAGCTCGATCAGCGAGAAGAGCGCGTTCAGCGCGATGGCGCCGACGACCGCGAGGCGAAGCACGCCGGCCGTTGCCACAAACGGCGCAGCACCGGCGGGTTCATC
>DATFWL010000339.1:0-2955 GCA_035259385.1 Vicinamibacterales bacterium
GTTCGTCACCAATCCTGTCACCGTCGCCAACGCCGTCAACGAGGGGGAAGTGTCGCCGCTCGTCCGCCAGCTCGCCCAGCTGCTCTACACCGCGCTCGGCGGCATTCTGAAGTACCTGTAATTAAGAATTAGGAACTAAGAATTAAGAATTCGTACATCTGTTCGAAGCGCTCGGAACCACACCACGAATTCTTAATTCCTAATTCTCAATTCTTAATTGCCGTGCGCGCCCAGAGTTCTTTTCAGGAAGCGCGTCAGAATCCACCCGTCGACGAATTTGAACGGCGTTTTGCCGGTGCTGTAATGGCCGCATCGCAGCACCGCGACCTCGTGCGGCAGCTGCTGCTCGCGAAAGGCCGCGACCAGATCCTCGGACAGATCGACGGGGAAGCTGAGGTCGTAGCGCGCGTAGACGAGCAGCGTGCGGCGGTTGCGAACGCGCTCGAGATACCAGCGCGGGCTGATCGGACGCCACAGCCTGCGCAGCAGATCGAGCTCGATGTGGCCGTCCATCCCCTCGCGCACGTGCCGCGTCGAGATCCCGCGCCAGACGACGTCGGCGAAGTAGGGAGAGATGTGGTTGAGCGCCTGCGCGCGAATCAGCGGCTCGTGCGCAGTCGTCAGCAGCGCGAGGCACGAGCCGAGACTCGTGCCGAGGATGCCAATCCGATCGTAGCCCTGCATCGCGAGCCACGCGATCGCCCGGCGCGCGTCGAGGACCGCCTGACGGCACACCTGCACCGTCCGCGCCACGTTCGCCGAGACGATGAAGTCTGCGCGGTGCAGTTCCGGCGGCATCCGCTGATCGTGGTACGGCAGGCTCAGACGCAGCGCCGCCAGTCCGTTCCACGCGAGCAGCCGCGACAGGCCGACATGGCCTCCCGGATCGGAATTCCACTGCGGCAGCACGAGCACGGCCGCGCGTCCGCGCGGCGGAGCCCGCCGGCGGTCCCGCACCCGCGGCGGGAAGAAGCGCGCGTACGCCGTGTTGTTGGCCACGTGCGGCGTGGTCAGCGCGCTCGGAAACGTGAGCAGGTCTCCGTCCGCCGCGGGCGTGAGCACGTAGTCGGTTGTCGGCGGCGGCGTGAAGAACGCGTCGGTGTCCGCCATCACGTGCGCGACCCAGTCGCCGATCACCTCGGCCGGTGCGCCATCGTGACGATGGCCGTTGCCGGGAATCCAGTCGAGGCCCCAGTCGAACGGACGCACGACGCGATCTTTCGTCGCGTCGGCGAGCCGCCGCTCCCAGGCGTGGAAGACCGCTTGCAGCATCCGGGACCCATGCTATACTGCCGCACTCATGCGCTTCACCTTCGACACTCGAAAGCGCCTCAGCCGAAAGCGGGCCGGCCGTGTCGGAGTCTGTGTGCGCGAGCGCTGAACGTCCAGTAACAGAAACGCGAGCGACCAACTGCCGACCGGCCTTTCACGAGACCGGTCGGTTTTTTTTTGCGCGGCGCCGAATCCTCACGCCGCGCTCGCAGAGGGCGCAGGCAAGGCGGAGACCGCAGACGCAGAGGAACATCATGACCATCGAAGTGGGAATACTCGGCGCGACCGGGCAGGTGGGACAGCAGTTCATCGCGCTGCTGGCGAATCATCCCTGGTTCAAGGTGACGTGGCTCGGCGCCAGCGAGCGATCGGCGGGCAAGGCGTACCGCGACGCGACTGCGTGGCGACTGCCGAGCCCGCTGCCCGACGAGGTCGCCAACCTGAGCGTGAACGCCGCGGCGCCGGGCGGCGCGCCCCAGCTGGTGTTCTCCGGGCTCGATTCGTCGGTCGCCGGCGAGATCGAAGGGGCGTTCGCCCGGGCCGGCCATCTCGTCGTGAGCAACTCGCGCAACTACCGGATGGAGCGCGACGTCCCGCTGCTGATTCCGGAAGTGAACGCCACTCACCTCGGCCTGCTGCCGTGCCAGAAAATGCGCGGGTGGCAGGGGCGCATCGTCACCAACCCGAACTGCGTCGTCGTCGTGTACGCGATGGCGCTCGCGCCGCTGCGGCAGTTCGGCTTGAGCGCGTCGATCATCACGACGCTGCAGGCGATCTCGGGCGCCGGGTATCCGGGCGTCGCGTCGTGGGACATCCTCGCGAACGTGATCCCGTTCATCGGAGGCGGCGAAGAGCAGAAGATCGAGACCGAGACGAACAAGATTCTCGGCGAGCTGAAGAACGGCGCGGTCGAGAGCCATCCGCTGACGATCAGCGCGGCGGTGACGCGCGTGCCGGTGCACAACGGGCATACCGGATCGATCGCGGTGGCGCTCGAGCAGAAGCCGGACGCCGGGGCGATCATCGACGCGTGGAACTCGTTTCGCGGCCGGCCGCAGGAACTCGACCTGCCGTCCGCGCCCTCGCAGCCGCTCGTATACCTGACCGAGCCGAATCGCCCGCAGCCGGCGCTCGATGTGAACCGCGGCGGCGGGATGACGGTCACGATCGGACGCCTGCGTCCCTGCCCGGTACTCGACTACAAGTTCGTCGCACTCGGCCACAACACGATTCGAGGAGCCGCCGGCGCCGCGATTCTGAATGCGGAATTGATGCATCGGGAAGGGCTGCTGTGACGGCGGGTCGGGTGGGTCAGGTGGGTCGGGTGGGTCAGGTAGGTCGGGTGTGGCAGGTAGGTCGGGTGGGGCAGGTCGGTCGGGTGGGTCAGGTCGGTCGGGTGGGTCAGGTAGGTCGGACATCGGGTGACGTGCACCTTGTGGATCAACCTGATCGGGTTTACCCGCCAAGCGGGAACGTGTGGCCGTTCGACCCACCTGACCTACCCGGCCTACCCGACCTACCTGGCCTACCCGACCTACCCGACCTACCCGGCCTACCCGGCCGGAGGATCCCCCAGTGAGCGTCGTCATGAAATTCGGCGGCACGTCGGTCGCCGATCCCGACGCGATCGTCCGGCTGATCGACATCGTTCGGCAGCAGCTCACGAAGGGTGCGCCGGCGCCG
>DATFWL010000340.1:0-2097 GCA_035259385.1 Vicinamibacterales bacterium
GCCACCGGCTCGGCGCCGAAGATCTTCACCACGACGTGCTGCAGGACGAGCCCGACCGCGATCGTGGTGATGAGCGGCGTGACGTGGCTGCCGCGGTTGCGCACGGGCCGGAAGGCGACGCGCTCGACGAGCACACCGAGCGCGGCGGCGGCGAGCATCGCGCCGGCCAGGGCCACCCACGGCGAGAACCCGGCGAGCGCCAGCACAAGACCCACGTACGCGCCGACCATGAAGACCTCGCCGTGGGCCAGGTGGAGCAGGTTCAGCACGCCGAAGATGAGCGTGTAACCGATCGCGACCAGGGCGTACGCGCCGCCGAGCATCAGCCCGTTGACGAGCTGCTGGGCGAACATTGTGCGCGATGATATCACCCGGATTGCGCGGACGATCTGATCTGCGCCACGATGCGGGTCAGGATGTTGCAGATCGCGGCAGATTACCATCGGATGCAACCCCGGCACAACCGGCGGCGTGCAGTCCTACGCAGCGTTACTCGATCACCTGATCTGCCCGTCCCAGCACGGACGGCGGCATCGTCAGGCCCAGGGCCTTCGCCGTTTTCAGATTGACCACCAGTTCGAACTTGGTCGGCTGCTCGACCGGAAGATCACCGGGCTTGGCGCCCTCACCCTTCAATCATTGGATGATCTCGTCGGCTCGGACGTCGGCACGGACGAGGATGGACTGCGGGAATAGTCAGCCCAGAGCGGCGAGTGGGTGTCGGTTTTCGCGGCGTTCATCAGGTCCGACCCAGACCCAGCATCAATGTATTGACCACCTGTTCGAGCCGTCGCACGCGACGCGACAGGATCATAAGAATGCGTCGAACGAGGTCCGGGGCTTCATCCAGCAGTCGCCAGAAGTGCGACTGCTCGACGACCAGCAACCGCACGTCGGTCGTCGCGATGATGGTGGCGGACCGCGGCGCTCCATCGAGCAAGCTCATCTCGCCGAAGAAGTCTCCCGGGCGTAAGGGATCGCCGGATCCGATTTGAGTTTGCACCGAGACCCGGCCATCGATGATGAAAAAGAATGAGTCACCCGGCGCTCCAATCTCCGTCAGGATCGTTCCCGCCGCTGACTCCACAATCTTGGAGATATGTGCGATCCGACCAAGCTCCTCGTCCGTGCAACCGCTGAACAGGGGAACTCGCGCGAGATGCTTGACCCGAGTGTCGACACGGCTCTCGCCCCCGCCCGCGTCTGCCTTTTCGACCTCCTCAGGACCGTGGAGCGGTGAGGCATCCTGTGGATGCTCAAGAAATTCCATCTACTCTACCCTCCTTGAGCGTGAGCCCTTTCCTTTATGAGCCGACCGTAGACAGGCTAGGCGAACCTGCCCGCCTGGGCAAGTGAGGCTACGGTCCGGTTCGGCGCTCGGCTGACGATTCTGTGGATCTGGGGATAAGGGCGATCACAGAATCACCTGGATTGACAGGCCTCGGCGCCGCGTATTACCGTCGCCCAATTGTGATGGACACCCTCACGAAGATCCGTATCTTCCCGACCGGCATGCGGCTTTCCGAGTGGATCGCGTTCCAGGAGGGGTGCTTCCGCGAGCAGTGCCTCGATCCTGAAGTCATGTGGGACGTCTATCACGGCCAGATGAAGGCGTGGACCGGCGGCTACAAGGCCCGGCCGCAAGACCAGCCGTTTCTGGAAGGCACGCAGGCCATCGGCAACGCGTGCGCGTGGGGCAGCGTGTGCAACGCCGGCGCCGGCATGGGGAAGTTCGTTCCCGACGCGTACGGTATCGCGCGCCACGCGATCTACGTCCGTCCGGATTCTTGCATCCGGCGCCCCGAGGATCTCGCCGGCGTGCCCATCGCGGTCGGCCTCATGGCGGGCAGTCACTACAACGTGCCCTATCGCCTCGAGCAGTACTTGCCGCTCGGCGACATCAAGATCGCGCCCGTCGGCGGCTTCGGCCGGCGGCTCGACGCGCTGCTCAAGGGGGAGGTGGAGGCCACGAGCCTGCTCGACCCGCAGATCTACATGGCCGAGGAGCTCGGCCTGCGACGCATTCTCGGCGGCGAGTTCAACACGCTCTGGTGGGTCGACGAGACCAGCGACCGCGACGTCCTGCGCCGCTACTTC
>DATFWL010000341.1:0-2754 GCA_035259385.1 Vicinamibacterales bacterium
AGTACACGCCGCCGGAGATCTGGGCCGAGATCCAGGACTCGCTGAAGGACTATCGCTCGCTGCGCTACTTCAACACGACCGATCGGCAGATGTTCTTCGCCGACGCCGACATGAAGCAGTGGATCACCAGCGGCGCGGTCGTCGGCATGGGCACCGATTCAGGCACGCCGATGAACTCGCACCTGGAGGCGCTCTGGCGAGAAGCCAAGTCGTTCGTCGATCACGGCATGTCGCCCGAGCGAGTGATTTCGGCGCTCACGCGGATCAACTCGCGGATCTACAACAAACCGAACGAGCTCGGCACCATCGAAGTCGGCAAGCTCGCCGACATCATCGTCGTCGACGGGAACCCGCTGTTCGATATCGTCGCGCTGTCGCGCGTGCAGGACGTGGTGAAGGACGGCGTGGTGTGGAAGAAGGACGGAGAGTTCGTCGACGCGTCGAAACGCCGCGCCGCGTAGTCTCTGCTGTCCCTCTCACCATCCGCGGCCTGGCGGAAGAGCCAACGAACGTCCGGCGGTCGTCGAACCGTGCATTCGAGCTTCGGGCTTGCTCGAAGTGAGACAACTGTTTCCTCGCGAGCACAGTCATGATTCGAGCCCGCCTTGCTCACGCGTGCGACTTGATATCGCCAGACGAGGTTTTCAACAGGCACAGCCGCGACGCAGAGGTATAATCGCAGACCGCTCGGGAGAGGGCCTCTCAAGGTCGACACGTCTTTGGAGGTGGCCGATGAAAGTCAAGGCGGCGCTGTTGCTTTCGGGTGTCGGTCTTCTCATGTGGTCGGGACCAATCCTCGCGCATCATTCCTTCGCGTCGGAGTACGACGCCGACAAGCCGATCGAGTTGAAAGGCACCGTCACCAGGATCGAATGGACGAATCCTCACGCGCGCTTTTACGTTGATGTCACTGATGCGAACGGGGACGTGACGAACTGGAATCTGGAGCTCGCCAGCCCGAACGTGCTCGTCCGCCAGGGCTGGCGGCGGACGTCGCTTCAGATCGGCGACCGGGTGACCGTGTACGGCGCGATGGCCAAAGATGGTTCGAAGATGGCCAACGCGAGGAGCGTGGTCCTGCCAGACGGCCGCAGGATCTTCAGCAATGCTGCCTCGACGGGCGCAGGCCAGTAGTGCTGCGGAGGCTCGCGATGAGAACGTGTTTGCTCGGCACGACTGCATCGGCCTTGATCGCGCTCGCGGTCTCGGTGCACGCCCAGCCGCCGGCCGATCCGGCGAACCCGCAATCGGCATCCAGACCGGGTTCGCCCGCGCGCCTGGGTCCGCCGGCACCTTCCGGCCCGACGCCCAGGCTGCCCGATGGGAAACCCGATTTGTCGGGCGTGTGGAGCGGCGGCGGACCCGTGGGCGATCTCGCCGACGGACTGGCGAAGGGAGAAACGATCCCGCTCCTCCCCGAGGCGAAGAAGATCATGGACGCGCGACAGTCCAAGGACGATCCTGAAGCGAATTGTCTACCGACGGGCATCCCGCGCATCGCGCCCTATCCGTGGCGGATCGTTCAGACGCCGACGCACATCTTTTTCCTGTTCGAGGGAAATATCCACAGCTACCGCCAGATCTTCGTGGACGGCCGCCGCCACCCCGACGATCCGGACCCGACGTGGTACGGACATTCCACTGGCCGCTGGGAAGGCGACACCCTGGTCGTCGACACGATCGGATTCAACGACAAGTTCTGGTTCGACTTCCGCGGTCACCCGCACACGGAAAGGCTCCACACGGTCGAGCGGTACACGCGCACCAGCCTCGGACTCCTGGAGAACAAGGTCACGATCGACGATCCCGGCGCGTATTCCAGATCCTTCACGGTGACCTTCACCGCGCGCCTCCGTCCTAACGAAGAGCTCATGGAATACATCTGCCAGGAGAACAACCAGGACGTGAAGCACCTCACCGGACCGGCGAGAAGACCGGAGCGTTGAGGGCCCGGCGCTTACGGGCGCTTCAGGAACAGCGGAGTGTCGAAGTCGTCGGTGGGCGTCGACACGCACATCGTTTTTTCCGCAGGGATCGCGGCGGCAACGATGCGATCGAACATGGCGCGATCGATCGGCCGCAGCGGTTTCGTCCTCCTGCGGCGCCGACGAACGCGCTCTGTCCCGCTCTTCTCCTGAAAGCCCACCCGAACGATCAGAAAAAGATCTTCAGCCCGATCTGGATGTAACGCGGATTGTTGACCGCGAACAGCTGACCGAAACGCTGCGCGTAGGCCTGCTTCAGGCGATACAGCTTGTAGCCGTCCAGCGTCGTGATGTCTAAGCTCCAGCTGTTGCGGGTAACGCGTTCTCTGCGTCCAAGGCTCGGTGGGAAACGCGTTGAGCGTTTCCGCGGAGCCGGCGCGATCCAAGCCTCCGACGATTGCCTCGAATACGCCGCCTGTCGAGTGATCAGGCCCTCGGCCGAGATTTCGCACACGACGAGGTCTGCTGCAACCCTGGGGCGCGTGCGCGTTGACTGGACGCGGCGAGGATCGCCGCGTTACCATCACGCGCGGTCGATGGCTCGTCGTAGCTGACGGGATGTCCATGCTGCCGCTGCTTGTTGCTGCTTCCCTTGCGGTCTCTGCTCCACCGGTTGTTGCGATCCGTTCCAGCTGCGAGGCGCGCTTATTAATAAGGATGGCGCGGCCTCGATTGCCGTCTTCAAAGGCATTCCCTATGCACGCCCGCCAATCGGCGATCTCCGGTGGCGCGAGCCGCTACCGGCTGTGCCCTGGACGGCCGTCCGCGA
>DATFWL010000342.1:0-2760 GCA_035259385.1 Vicinamibacterales bacterium
TGGAGTCCATGTAGGCCATTGTCAACTAAATTAGTTGACTATGTCAATTAGTAAATGGTTAGGATCAGCGTGTACGCGCAGCGAAATTCTGGCATAGGAGGGGCGTGCCGCAGAAAGGTCACCTCGATCGTGCCACATCGACAGATCGCAGGAGCGCCGATGTCGCAGCCCACGTCGGCGTCGTCGGTCCACCAGTTGCGGACACCGTCAGTCGTCGTCAGCGCGGTCAGCACCGCGGCGCGCTTGGCGTCGATGCGAGTGGGAGCGGCAATCAACTCCATGTCAGGCCCGCGTCGCCAAATGCCGCAACTTCTCGGGATTGCGCACGACGTACATCGCTCGAATGATGTCGCCTGTAATCTCGAACGCCGCCGTCTGCATCGTTCCCTCGGGTGCCTCCACAATGACACCGGGCAGACCGTTGATGATCGCAAAGCGCGGCGTGAAGTCGTCGCGCCACCACTGACCTTCGTGCGGGCGGGCAGCGTTCACCACGAATTGCGCCACACGATCGGCGCCCTCGATAACGTTCAGCGCCGCCCGCACCTTGCCGCCGCCGTCCGTCACCACTCGGACGTCGCTCGCGAGCAACTGCGTCAGCGCAGTGACATCCGCTTGAGTGGCCGCCATGAACACGGACAGGAGCCGCGCGTGTTTCGCGTCGATCTCGCCCGGACGCGTTGGCGGCGCGGTCGCGCCTCGTGGCCGCACGGCGCGCACGTGCTCGCGGGCGCGGACAGCGAGCTTTCGGCACGCGGCTTCGCTCCGATCGAGCGCCGCAGCCACCTCGTTGAATGAGAAATCGAACACATCGTGCAGGAGGAAGGCCGCCCGCTCGAGCGGTGTCAGCCGATCGAGCGTCAAGAGCAGCGCGATGGACAGATCCTCGGCGAGCTCCGTGCGGCTGTCCGGCGCGAGCGCGGCTGTGTCGAGAACCGGCTCCGGCAGCCAGGGACCCACGTACTCCTCACGCGGTGCGCGCGCCGACTTCAGCGCGTCGAGACAAATCCGCGTCGTCGTGGTCATGAGGAACGCTCTCGGGTCAGCCACCTTGTCGCGTTTGGTCCCGTGCCAGCGCACGTACGTCTCCTGCACCGCGTCCTCGGCATCAGCCAGCGATCCGAGCATGCGATATGCGAGACCGAGCAGACGCCGGCGGTACAGCTCGAAACTGGCTGTGGGATCCGGTGTCCCGCTCGTGGAGCTCACGTGATACGCCCTGCCGCCACCGCGATGCGGCGGGAGTTCGCCACAACCACGCCGCCGAGAACCGTACCGATGAGTCCTAACACCAGGGCGGCGGCACCACCGACCACTCCGTTGCCGGAGCCGGGACCACCGGTCGCGATAGCCAAAACCAGCCCGCCGTTGATGGCGCCGATCGGGCCCAGCACCAGAGCCACGATCGCTCCACGTCGGCCGTAGTCCCCGATATGACGCGCGGCACGGTACAGAGCCACACAACCGATGACCGACCAGCGCCAGCACATCGACTGCGGTGGCCCAAAGTCGTCGGGGCGTCAGGCCGTAAACCGTAGTGGCGGCCGGTTCGGAAACGGGCGCTGCCACGAGCACGGCATGCACCAGCCCCCCGAACAGGACGGCTGCAGCCAGGCCGGCGACAACAACTACGACGGCAATCAGCCGTGCTGCAAATCAGCCTTTGCCCAGAGCCAGATCTATCTGCTGAAAGCGCCGCTTCTGGATCCTTCGAATAGAGCGCGAGTCACCTCCGGGTGGCGAGAACTCGCGCGCCAAACCCATAATGTCCGTGAATACAGCTCGGATATTCCGCGTACTCTCCCGACCTGCCGGGGTGCGTGGCGACGGTCAGTACAAAGGAGGAGATTCAACGACAGATGGAGGACGCGATCGCGTTTCATCTCGACGGTCTGAGGGAAGAGGGACTCGCGAATTCCCCTGCCGCATTCGACCTTCGTCCTACGTGGATATTCCTGGCGATGTGCTTCGCTAAAATTCAGTCCAGTGTGAGAATCGTCACGCCAGAGGTGCAGACGGCAGTCGGAACAAAGGTCCGTCCTTCTCGTCAGCGCGTGGCTACGGTCGCACCGCTGAGTGCTGACGAGCGATACGGCGCGGTCATTCGCAGATCAATCCCGTTCGGGATCATCAATCGACTCCGCATTCGCTGTGGATCGGCGGGCGACGGTCCAGTCGGTCGACTCCGGCCGCTGTTGATGCGAATTGAGCGGTCGTGAAGGTGATCGTGAACGAGAGGCGTAGCGGATGACTTTCGTTGACGCGGGACATCGCAATTTTTACGACCGCGGGTTGATGAGAGCGGTACCGCGCGTCGGGCGATAAGGGCGTATGACGGACACGACAGGCGTCGTCGACGACCTCGTCAGCGCCTGGCGCGGGCCACTCCGGCGAAGAGTAGGTGAGCTGGTCGTAGTGATTCGCGAGGAATGTACGCCAGGTCTGTGACGATCCCCTTGGGCGTTCTCGCATGTACCGTGAGACCGTCCGCTCCGAGGGCCGGCATTCGGCGTCGATGCGTGGTCTTCCAGGACGTCGTGTACGACGCGGCCACCATCGAGAGAGCCCGTCGCGATGCCACCGGTCGACGGTCGCGGGCCGGACCAGCATCAGCGCGTCCTGCCACCGAGGCCACACGCGTCGCAGGATCAGCCAGGCCAGACGGTCTGCCGGACGAAAGCGCCGATTCGAACGAGCGAGGACACCCAACTGGTGCCGCAGGGCGAGGACTTCGAGCAGAAGGTCTCGCCGTGTCGACCA
>DATFWL010000343.1:0-36553 GCA_035259385.1 Vicinamibacterales bacterium
GTATTGCCCGACCAACGGAACCACCAGTGAACCGTTCCTGGCGTGCCGCGCCGGGTTCGCGCTCGATCCGTATCCGGTTTCGACCGGATCGCCGACGCCTCCGCCGCCACCACCACCGCCGCCGCCACCACCACCGCCGCCGCCACCGTCACCACCTCCACCGCCACCGCCGCCGTCGTGCACGTTCTCGTTGTCACCTGCGACCGCGAGCTTCACGTTCGTCGCAGCGACAGCGACCGTGAACGTCACCGCATCGGACAGCGCCTGCGCATGGACCGCCACGAGCAACGCGCCGTGGATCACGGTGACGAGCGGTGCGAGTGGGACCGGCACCGGCCCCGTCGGATACTCGGTCGCGGCGAACCCCACGAACGCATCGCGTACAGGCACGATCACGATCGCCGGCAACACGTTCACCGTTGCGCAGGGCCGCCGCCGCAGGCGGTGATCTCGTCGCGTCGATTCGCGGGGCGGGCTGCATTGCGACCCGCCCCGTTTCTCTCGCCTCCCGCGCCGTCGTTCCGCGCCATAATTGTCACGCCTGATACAAAAAGGGGTCGGTTTTGTATCCTGCTGCGCCTGAATCGGTATCGGTGTGACCGTGCACGAAGTGCTTGCGCGCGCACTGCTTTTGCGAAAGGCCGTGCATCGCGCGTGCGCCGTGGCCCATCCCTTGCGCGACTGACCGCTCATGACGACTCTCTTACTGCCCCGGTGTTCAGCGGGTGCGCTGCGCACCAGGACAGTCCTCGTGGCCCTCGCCCTCGTTGCGTGCGCAGGCGCCCGCGCGTAT
Source organism: Vicinamibacterales bacterium (assembly GCA_035259385.1). Lineage (GTDB taxonomy): Bacteria > Acidobacteriota > Vicinamibacteria > Vicinamibacterales > CAVVIG01 > QHWK01. Next base: position 794 of record DATFWL010000343.1, read on the forward strand.
GGGCAGGGAACCATTGCGACCGTTGGACTGACACCGGGTTGGGCAACGTTTGGAGAAGCGGTGCCGCAGGGACTGGCGACGGGCGGTCTACAGATCGGCACGCTTCCGACGCAGACCGACGTCAAGAACCGCTGGCCCGACGGCTCGATCAAATTCGCCATCATCTCCGCCAGCGTTCCAACTGCAGGTAACTACAACGTCATCGCGGCGACGGCGTCCAGCGGATCCTTCACGCCGGTGGTCCCCACTGCATCGGTCACGCTGGTCATCGGCGGGACCTCATATGTAGCGACGCTGCCCTCGAGTCCGAGCAGCGACGTCTGGCTCGGAGGCCCGCTGGTGCAGGAGTGGCGCCATGTCGTCGCGCCGGCCGCGGGCGCCGCTCCGCACCCGTTCCTGCGCGTGATCTTCGACACGCGCGTCTACAGCGACGGCAAGGCGCACGTCAGCTTCACGGTGGAGAACGTGCTCAACCAGACCGGCGCGACGACGACGACCTACGACGCGAGCATCGCCGCCAACGGGCAGATGCTGTTCACGCACGCGAACGTGCAGCACTATTACCTGACGCGCTGGCGCAAGGCCTACGATCTTCATGCGCCGGCCGCCATCGCGACGCCCGACGTGACGCCGTTCAACGTCTCGAAGGCGATTCCGCCCCTCAACGCGGTCGTCGCGCTCGATCCGCGCGTGGATACGATCGGCGCGAACTTCGACATCCTGCAGTCCGGCGCGCTCGATCAGATCATGGGCGCGCACGGCGGCCGCGCCGAGCTCGGTCCGATCCCCGACTGGACGGCGCGGTATCTCGTCAAGAAGAACGTCACGCAGGGCCAGTTCGTCATGGCGAACGCCGATCTGGCCGGCTCGTGGCCGATACACGTCCGCGAGCCCGCCGGCGCGGCGCTCTCAGGCCTCGGCACCGAGCATCTGATGTCGGTGGACGAAGAACCGAACACGACCGTGTACTTCGGCGGCAGCGGGATCAAGGGCACGCCGATGCCGATGCAGGAGTACGGCTCCGGCGTCCCGGGCCCCGGACAGTCGCCGCTCGGACCGTCGAACGCGCACGTGCCCGACCTCGCTTTCGTCCCGTACTTGCTGACCGGCGATCGCTACTACGCCGAGGAGATGGCGTTCTGGGCGATCCACGGCATGCTCGCCACCAGCGGTCACGGCAGCCAGGGGCTTCTCGTCGGCAACGAGGTCCGCGGGTACGGCTGGGTATTGAGGAACATGGCGGAGGCCGCCGCGTACTATCCAGACGCGTCGCCGGTGAAGGCGCACCTCGCGCAGAAGGTCGTCAACAACCTGAACTGGCTGGACGCCTACGCCAACAGCCTGAAGACGCCGAACAATCCGCTCTGGATCGTGTACGCGTGGACGCCGTACGACCGCCCCGAAGGGCCGAACTATTTCACGCACTGGGAGAACAACTACCTCGCCTACGGCATCGATCGCGCGGTCAAGCTCGGGTTTGCCAACGACAACGCGTACCGAGACGCCGCCAACGATCTGCAGCTGAAGTTCTTCACGAGCGAACCTGACTATCCGCGCCTCGAGGGCGCACCGTACGCGATCCCGTACGGCGCACCCGACGCCACGAAAGTCCAGGGGCCCACCGCGTACTTCACGACGATGGCGCAGTTCAAGCCGGGCGCGGTCGCCAACCATCGCGACTTCGCCGGCTACTACGGGCCGGAAGCGCGCATCAGCCTCATGGAAGCGCGCGAGCGCGGCGGCGCCGGAGCTCAGGCGGCGTACGACTATCTCTGGCCGTTCATCGGCACCGGGGCGTCGTACTGCGCGACGAACGGCACGACGAGCGTGCCGTTCCTCGCCTGCCGCGCGGGCTTCGCGCTCGATCCCTATCCGTCGGCCGGCGGCGGGACGCCGCCGCCACCGGCGTGCTCGTATTCCCTGACGCCGACGAGCGTGACGAAGTCGTCGGCATCGGGCACCGGCAGCGTCAACGTGACGGCCAGCGGCAGCACGTGCGCGTGGACGGCGAAGAGCAACGACGCGTGGATCGCGGTCACGAGCGGCGCCAGCGGCAGCGGCACCGGCAGCGTCGGGTATTCGTTCGCCGCGAACGCCGGTGCGCCGCGGGCCGGGACGATCACGATCGCCGGCCAGACGTTCACGATCAACCAGGGCAGCTCCTGCACGTATACCGTGACGCCCGCGCCAACGGTCGCCGCCGGCGGCGGAGCGGCGACCGTGACGGTCACGACCGGCGCCAGTTGCAGCTGGACTGCCTCGAGCGTCCTGTCGTGGGCGAACATCTCGAGCCCGACGGGTTCAGTGACCGGCAACGGCGCTGTCACGTTGCAGGTGCAGGCGAACAGCATCACGACGGCGCGAAGCGGATCGATCACGGTCGCGTCGCAATCAGTGCCGCTGAACCAGTTCGGGACGGGATTCTTTGATTTCAACGGCGACGCCGTCGCCGATCTCCTGTTCTACGACGCGAACAGCGGCGTGTGGTCGGCCTCGATCACCGGCGGCGGAGCCTTCGGCGGCGGCGGCTCCTGGCCGGCCGGCCTGACGGTCCAGCCGGTCGATCTCGACGGAAACGGGCGGACCGACGTGTTCGGCTACAACGCGACGAGCGGCGCGTGGGCGAAGGCGCTCGACAACGGCTCCGGGTTCTCGACGGTCACAGGCACGTGGTGGCCGGGCTGGCAGGTGTCGCTCCTGGATCTCGACGGGCGCGGGCAGTACAGCGTGTTCCTCGACAACGGCGTCGGCCTGATGACGCCGCTCGCGACCGGCATCCCTGGCGAATCGCAGGCGCGGCCGTGGCTTTCATCGGACCGGCTGCGTATCTACTTCAGCTCGACTCGAGCGAGCGGTTCCTTTCAGAACATCTTCGTGGCGTCGCGCGGCAGCGCGGCCGCGGCGTTCGAGCCGCCGGTCGCGATTGCCGCACTGAATCTTCCGAACTCGCATGCGGCGGCGCCGTCGCTGACCTCCAACGAACGCACGATCGTCTTCGAATCGGATCGCGCCGGCGGCATGGGTGGCGCCGACGTCTGGATGGCAGAGCGGGCGACACCCACCAGTCCGTTCTCCGCTCCACAACCGCTTTCAGGCATCAATTCATCGTCGCGTGACGGCAGCCCCGAGCTGAGCGTCGACGGGCTCTCGCTGTACTTCGAATCGGATCGCGCGGGCGGTGTTGGTGGCGCCGACATCTGGTTCGCGACCCGCGACGCGCTGTCCTCGCCGTTCGGCGGAGCGGCGAACTTCACCGCGATCAATTCCGGCGGCGTCGAGGGTCATCCCGCCGTGAGCGGCGACACGCAGACGTTGTACTTCTGGTCCGATCGGCCGAACGGTTCGGCGACGGCGAACATCTGGCGCGCGCGCGTGCGCTGCGACGCAGCCTCGGCCGCGCAGTCGTCGTTTTCAGCGACTGGTGCTGCGACCACAATCACAGTCACCGACAAGTCGGGCTGTTCATGGGTCGCGCAGACGACGAGCTCCTGGATCACGTTTCTCTCGCCCGCCAGCGGAGCCGGACCCGGGAGCGTGACGATGATCGTCGCCGCCAACACCGGGCTGCCGCGCACCGGCGCCGTCAACATCGGCGGCCAGACGATCCTCGTGTCGCAGGATGCGCTTGCCGCCACTCCGCCGTCGCCGCCGGCGCCTCCGCCACCGCCGCCGCCTCCGCCGCCACCGACGCCGGCGCCTTCGCCGAGTCCGTCGCCAGCGCCGAGTCCCTCGCCGGATCCAGTATCGGCCCCGGCGAGTCCTCCGAGTGGCGACGCGCCGTCGCCAGCCCCGCCCTCTGATCCGGGCGCGCCACTGAATCTGCGCTCGTTCGTCAGCGGATCGACGGTGACGCTCGGCTGGGACAGCCCGGCGTCGGGCAGTCCGGTGCAGTACCTGATCGAAGCGGGATCACGTCCAGGTGCCAGCGATCTCGCGCAGGTCGTCACTGGGGACGTCACGTTCACGGCGTACGGTGTCGGCAGCGGCGTCTACATGGTGCGGGTCCGCAGTCTCTATCCGGATCATGTCAGCGGGGCGTCGAACGAGATCGCTGTCGTCGTGGGCGGCGGATGCAGCAGCGCACCGATCGCGCCGACGGGGTTGACCTACTCCGTCAGCGGTTCGACGGTGGTGCTCACGTGGAATGCGGCGTCTGGCGCGGTGACATCCTACGTGCTCGTCGCCGGCTACTCGTCGCACGCCAGCGACGCGGCACATGCCGACACGGGCAACGGCTACACGACCTTCGTGGCCAACGGGGTTGGCCGTGGGACGTATTACGTGAGACTCCATGCGCGGAACGCGTGCGGCGTCAGCGGACCTTCCAATGAGGTCGCGGTGATCGTGCCGTAACGAGTTGGGTGGGTAAGACCGATGGGCCCGTAGGATGGGTGGGTAGGACCGATAGGCCCGCAGGGTGGGTGGGGTAGGACCGATAGCCCCATGGTGTGGGTTGGGGGCCTATCGGTCTCACGCACTGTGCAGGGCGCGACGCCGAAGTCTGCCGGACGGGCGATAATGTTCGCCGCGTTCGCGCACTCCGACTCGACCAGCGCACAACCGTCAGAGTCTTGGAAGAGAGATCGCGCCGTGGTGCGCCTGTGCCGCTCGCGATTCTGCGCGGCTTTTCGCGCGAAGCCGGGTCGGATGCCGGTTCGCGCCGCCGGTGATCGCCCCGAACATCGTGGCTTGGCAATTGCGCGACGCGCTCCGAATGCCGTCAGGTCCGCACCCTGTCCGGCGCATCTTCCGCCGGCTCCGCGTCGTCGCCGCTGCGCTCGTGTTCGCCGCGTGGCCGCATGCCCGCCTCGGGGCACAATCCACCGGTCCCGTTGCGACGGTTGGCCTGACGGCGGGGTGGGCTACCTTCGGTGAAGCGATTCCTCAAGGGAGGGCGACGGCGGGTCTCCAGGTCGGCTCGCTTCCCACGCAGACGGACGTCAAGAACCGCTGGCCGGACGGCTCGATCAAGTTCGCAATCGTGACTGCGAAGATCCCGACCGCCGGTACCTATCAGGTGACGGCGGCCACTCCCGCTGGCACCACGTTCACGCCAGCCGTGCCGAGCGCGACGGTCACGCTGACCATCGGCGGCACGCCGTACGCGGCGGTGCTGCCCGGCAGCCCGAGTCCCGACGTGTGGCTCGATGGTCCGCTGGTCCGTGAATGGCGCACCGTCGTCGCGCCGGCCGCCAGCGGCGCGCGGCATTCGTTCCTCCGCGTGATCTTCGACACCCGCGTGTTCAACGACGGCCAGGCGCGCGTCAGCGTCACGGTCGAGAACGTGCTGAATCAGGCGGACGCAACGACCACGACCTACGACGCGTCGATCGTCGCTGCCGGGACACCGCGGTTCACGCAGGCGGGCGTCGAGCACTACTACCTGACGCGCTGGCGCAAATCGTACGACATTGGCGGTACACGCTCGATCGTCACGCCTGACCTGACCCCGTTCAATCTGTCGAGAGCCATTCCGCCGATCAATTCCGTGGTTGCCGCCGATACGCGCGTCGATCTGATCGGCGCCAACTTCGGCATCCTCGAGTCGGGAGCGCTCGATCGGGTGATGGGCGCACACGGGGGGCGCGCCGAGCTCGGTCCGCTTCCAGACTGGACGGCGCGCTATCTCCTGACGAAGAACCCGGTGCAGGGCGCGTTCGTGATGGGCAACGCCGATCTCGCGGGCTCGTGGCCGATTCACGTCCGCGAGCCCGACAACGCGGTTCCCTCCGGACTCGGCACCGAGCATCTGATGTCGGTAGAGGAGGAGCCGGACGCGTGGCTGTTTGCCGGCGGCACCGGGATCAAGGGCTCGCCGATGCCGATGCCTGAATACGGGTCGGGCATTCCCAATCCTGGACAGTCGCCGCTCGGACCGTCGAACGCGCACGTGCCGGATCTCGCGTTCGTGCCGTACCTGCTCACCGGCGACCGCTACTACGCCGAGGAAATGGCGTTCTGGGCGAACCACGGGATGCTCGCGACGAACGGCCACGGCGCCGCCGGCCTCCTCGGAGGCAACGAAGTGCGCGGCATCGGCTGGGTGCTGCGAAACATCGCGGAGGCCGCGGCGTATTACCCTGACGCGTCTCCCGTGAAGGCGTATCTCGCCGCCAAGGTCGTCAACAATCTGAACTGGCTCCGCGACCTCGCAAACAGCTTCAAGACGCCCGAGAACCCGCTCTGGATCGTCTACGCGTGGACGAAGTACGACCGGCCCGAAGGTCCCCAGTACTTCGCAAACTGGGAGAACAATTATGTGGCCTACGCCATCGACCGCGCGATCAAGCTCGGGTTCGCGACCGACAACGCGTATCGCGACGCCGTCAACGATCTGCAGCTGAAGTTCTTCACGAGCGAGCCGGCCTATCCGCGCTTCGAAGGGGCGCCGTACGCGATTCCGTACGGGACGACGGACGGTACTCAGATTCAGGGCCCCACGACGTATTTCACGACGATGGCGCAGTTTGTGCCGGGCGTTGTGGATCTGGGGAACCACCGCGACTTCGCGGGGTACTACGGTCCCGAAGCGCGCATCGCGATCATGGAAGCGCGCGAGCGCGGCGGCGCCGGCGCGCAGGCGGCGTACGACTATCTGTGGCCGTTCATCGGAACCGGAGCGGAGTTCTGCTCGACCAACAACTCGAGCAACGTTCCTTACCTGGCATGCCGCGCCGGCTTCGCGATGGATCCCTATCCTGCGGTCGCGGCGGATCTGCCGCCGGTGCCGTGCGCGTCCTGGCTACCGAGCGCCGAGACGACTCTCCCATCGATCGCGGGCCCTGCGTTGGTGAACGTCACCTCGTCGGCGCCGTCCTGCCCATGGACCGCGGTCAGCAACACGACCTGGATCACGATCACCGGTGGCGCCAGCGGCAGCGGAACTGGATCAGTGGGCTACCTGGTCGCCGCGAATACGTCAGACACGCCGCGTACCGGAACCCTGACGATCGCCGGAGCGACGTATACGGTCACGCAGAACGGGATACTGCCACTGATTACGGCGCAACCGCAGGACCAGACGGTCTCTTTCGGTCAACCGGCGACCTTGCGCGTCACGGCAACCGGATCCACGGCTTACCAATGGTATCTCGGCGCCAGCCCGACGACGACGAATCCGATTGCTGGCGCCAACGGCAGCACGTTTGCCACTGGAGCGCTCGAGAGCACGAAGCGATACTGGGTGCGCGCCTCGAATCCTTCTGGCACTGTCGATTCGGCGACCGCCACCGTCAGCGTCGCGTTCACCGACAGCCTGGCCGTCGGAGTCGTCTCGATTCGTATCGTCCACATCGTCGAGCTTCGGATCCGGATCGATGCGGCGAGGGTCGCGAGAGGCCTGAACGCCTATCCGTGGACCGATCCCTTGCTCGTGGCGGGAGTCACGCCGATCCGGGCGGCGCACATTTCCGAGATGCGAGGTGCGTTGTCGGAGGCTTACACTGCCTCCCGCCTGCCGGCGCCAACCTTCACGGATCAGCCGCTGATCGCGGGCGTGACCGTTGCGAAGGCGGTGCACATCATCGAGCTCAGGGCGAAGGTCGCCGCCCTGGAGTAAGGCAGCCACTCTCGAGACGGTCGGACGCTCTGAAGGGCGCCCCTGCGTGGTCGGGATTGGATCGCAGGGGCAACCCTTCAGATGCCGCGTGGTGACATGGGCCGGCACATACGGCCGGCGGTTCACCACTTCCAAGACCGGCGCTGCACTACACGACGGCGGCGTGTGCCTCACGGTCGCCGTGCGCGGCGCTCTCGACGAGGTCGACGAGCGGGGCGAGCCGTTTCGGCCACGCGAGATCGGCGAGGCGCGCCTGTTCCGCGCGCCTGCGACGTGCATCCGGCGTCAGCTGCAGCAGGTCGATCACCTGCGCCGCGAACTGGTCCGGATCGTCGGCACGACGGCAGGCGGCGAGGACTTCTTTCGGCAGTCCTTTCCACACCGGCGAGGTGACCACCGACGGCAGCCCTGCTGCCGCCGCCTCGAGGACCTTGTTCTGCACTCCGCGCGCCTGGTGAATCGGTGCGACCGCGACAGCCGATCGCCAGAGGTATGGCCGCATGTCCGGGACGGCGCCTGTGACTTCGATTGACGGATCGATGCTCGCGAGCTGCCGGATCGCACGCGTCGGCGACGCGCCGGCGAGCGTCAGCGTGGCCGCCGGGCGAGCGGCACGGACCAGCGGCCACACATGTTTCGCGAACCAGATCGCGCCGTCGGTGTTCGGCGCGTAGTCGAACACGGCCGTGAAGATGACCCGATCTTCGCGCGCCGGCGGATCGTGCGGCGTCAGCGCGCTGACGTCCACACCGTTCGGGACGACGTGCACGTTGGCGCCGGTGCACGTGCTCAGCAGCGCGTCCCGTTCGCGCTCGTTGACCACCGTGGTCGCGATCGCCACGCGGACGGCGCGGCGCTCGAAGGCGCCGAGGCAGCGCGCCTCGCGGCGGTAGACCCACGCGCGCGGAAACCGGCTCACCTCCGCAAACGCCGCCCACTTCGCGGAATCGACGTCGACGACGTCGAGCACCAGCGGCACGCGGTCGAGCGGTGGAACGAGCGCGAGCGGCGCGACGCCCGTACAGTAGGCGAGCACCGCGTCGGGCAGCCAGCCCTCGGTCGCGCGCTCCACCGCTGCCGCCATGTCGGGAGCGTACAGCAGCGCGTGGGTGAGCGGGACTTCCGTGGGCAGCGCGAGCGCCGCCGATGCGAGATTGCGGGCGCGCAACACCAGCGCCGTATAGACGCCGACGCCGAGCTGCCGCAGCGTGTCCGCCTGGCGCGCTTCGTCCTGGTCGTGGACGAGAGAGACCACGCGCACGTCGGCGCGCGCTGCAAGGAGCCGGACGATGTGATGCGCGCGAACCCGATCGCCGCGGTTCGGCGCGTAGGGGAGCCGGTGCGTGAGGACGAGGACTCTCATACGGCGCGCGCCGTCTCCGATCCGCGGAGTCTGATGACGCGCGCCGGAACGCCGGCGACAATCGCACGCGGCGGCACGGGACGCGTGACGACGGCGCCAGCGCCGACGATCGCATTCGCGCCGACGTCCGCCATGATCACCGCCGCCTCGCCGATCCACGCGCCGGCGCCGATGCGGACGAGTCGCTCCGCTCGTCCCTGCTCGCGGATTGGCCGCGACAGATCGTCGATGAGATGCGTCGAGGGACCGCTTGGAATGTGAACGCCGGCCGCGATGAGCACGTCGCGCTCGATGTGTACCAGGCCGAGCCGGCAGCCCGGGCCGACGTAGGCGTTCTCATCGAGGCGGGAGCCGGCGCGAGACAGGGTCGTTCCGCATTCGACGACGGCGGTCTCATGGCAACCGTTCAGCGCACGGCTCAGAAATGCCCGCCGGATGTACTGTCCCGACAGCCCCGGGATGAGCGACAGCCACTGAATCGACGCTTCGAGCGCCCGATCGCGGCCGAACATCGCCGCCCGGCAGGTGAACGACGGCACCAGCGGTGCGGTCGCGAGGTACGCGGCGGCGCGCGCCGCCGCCTTCATCAGCCGTTTCACGCTCATGCGCAACGCTCCGCGAGCCCTCGACCGGCCGGTCTCGGACAGATGGCGGCGAGGTCGGCGTAAATGCGCTCGACGGTCGCCACGCGCTCGTCGAAGGACAGCGCGGTTTCGACACGCGCGCGCGCCTGCGCCACTCGACCGGCGGTGGCCGGCGCATCGAGCAGCGTCTGCGAGATCGCGGTCGCGAGCGGCATCGGATCGCCGCAGCCGACGACGAGTCCGTGCACCCCGTTCTCGATCATCTCCGCGGTTCCGCCGGCAGCGGTGGCGACGATCGGCGTCTCGAGCGCCATCGCCTCGAGCACGGCGTTCGATGTGCCTTCGTAATCCGACGACTGCACGAACACGTCGAGCGCATGGTGCAGCCGCGCGACGTCCGCGGTATGGCCGCAGAATCGCCATGTGCCGGGCGCCAGCGCGGCGGCCGCGCACGCCTCGAGCCGGGCGCGCTCGCTGCCGTCTCCGGCAATCACGAGCCGCAGTCGCGGCCACCGCTGTTGCAGCATTTCACACGCGCGAATCAGCAGATCGAACCGTTTCTGCGGCTCCAGCCGTCCAACCGATCCGATGACGACGTCATCCGGCGACAGGTCGAGCTCACGCCGGACCGCAGGCTCGATTGATCGGTCGCGGTGAAACGCACGATAGTCGATCCCGTTCAGGACCGTGCGGACACGCTCGGGCCGCACGCCATACCGGAGCAGTTCCGTCCTGATCTCGCTCGACACGGCAATCGTCCGCGGAAATGCGCGCAGCAGCAGCTTGTCGAGCGAGTAATAAAGCAGCCGTTCCCTGCGGCTGTGCCCGGTCCAGCCGTGTGCCGTCGCGAGCGGAATGGTCCCTTCCGCGCGCGCGAGGAGCAGCGCGAGCAAATCGGTCTTGTAGTCGTGCGCGTGGACCAGGTCGATGCCGCGATTGCGAACGAGCGCCCGCAGCGCCGGCCAGATCGAGCGATCGAAGGAGCCGCGTTCGGTGATCTCCACGTAGTCGATGCCGAGGCGCGACGCGCGCTCGGCAATCCCGAACGTGCGGTCGCGAGCGTCGCGGATGTAGCAGACCGTGACCGGAAAGCGCCGCGCGGCGCGCTGCGCGCCGCGCAGGATGGTTTTTTCAGGTCCGCCTCCCGTGCCGCGGACACTTCGCAGTTCGAGGATGCGGAGAGATTCGCTGGTCATCGATTCGTCACACGCTCGATCGTGAATGCCGGCCGCGCCGGCGCCGGCGCTGGAACACGTGCCGCGGCGGCGGCGACCGCATGACAGGCACTCGCGCCGACGACCGACCAGTCGTAGCGCGCTTGTGCCAGTTCGCGGGCGCGAGCCGCCAGCAGGCGGCCGCGCGCCGGATCCAGCAGCAGTTCGGTGACCGCCTTCGCAAAACGCGGACGCTCCGCGACCACGAGATGCCGCCCGTCGTCGGCGGCAATGCCTTCGCAGCCGATCGCGGTGCTCACCACCGGCAATCCCGCGGCGAAGGCCTCGAGGATCTTGAGACGCGTGCCGCCGCCGGTCTCGAGCGGCACGGCGAGGACGTCCGCGCTGCGGAAGTATGGCGCGACGTCGGGCACGTCTGCGGCGATCTCGACGTCGCGATTGTCGCGCGCGAGCGCGACCAGCTCCCCGGGTGGATTGCGGCCGACGACCACGACTCTCGCGTCCGCCACCGTGCGGCGGACGACCGGCAGCACGTCGGTCGCGAGGTAACGCGCCGCGCTCGCGTTCGGCGGCCATCCAAGCGCGCCGACATACAGGATCGTCGGCCGATCGGACCGCTCGGCGCGCGGGCGATCGTACGCGGCGCAGTCGACGCCGTTCGGCACGAGCACCACGCGCCGGGCGCCAAGGTCCGAGAAATACTGCGCGTCCTCTGCGGAGACGGCGAGGATGGTGTCGGCGATCTCCACTGCGCGCCGCTCCATCCGCGCCAGCAGCGTCGTTTCCCGCCGCAGATAGCCGCGGCGGAGCCGGCCGTGCGCTTCGGCTGCCGCGCGTCCCGCCAGACGCGAATAGACGTTGTGCATGTCGACGACGACTGCGGCGCGGCCTCGCACCCGCTCGTAGAGGAGCGAATCGAGATGATCGAGATAGACGACGTCGGGCGCCGAGCGGGTCAGTTCCTCGCGGATCGTGCGCGCAACGGCGATGGAGCGATGGCGGTTGAACATGACGTACGGCTCGCGCCGTGCCGCCGCCATCGCGATCTTCACGCCTTCGCCGACCGGGGTCCGCGGCGCCGTCGGAACCAACGTCGGGTGGAGACCCTGCGCCGCGAGCGCCGCCTCAGCCGACGGCGACACGGTGCCGCGCGACGGTGTGACGAGCCGCACGTCGAAGCGCGACGCGAGGGTTCGAAGCAGATGGTACGAGCGCAGATGGCCGCCGGAATCGAGCGGCCACGGCGGCTCGCTGGTGACGGCGACGACGGAGGTCCGGCGCGACTTGAACGGCGTCATTGGCGCGTGGCCCTGCGTACGGCCGGCGGCTTCGCGGCTGGCTGCTTTGTCGTCAGCGCCTTCGTGAGCAGACTCACGTCGGGGCGGCCGATCGCCCAACCCGATCGCTTGTTGAGATCGTCGAGCGTGCTGACGCCGTCGGTCGAATCGCTCAAGAGGCGCGCGAGGCTCTCGCTCGCGCCGCGGTCGCCGAGCGACTGACACATCGTCAGCAGCAGGCGCGCCTCCGGTCCGTAGTAGCCCTGAAACGGCCGCACGAAATCGGGCGCGCCCGGCTTCGGAACGGAGAAGGTCGCAGTGGCTACTTGAGCCAGGCTCTCGAAGTAGGTCAGCTGGCGATTGGCCGACCACCTGCCGACGGCAAGCAGGTACGGCGCGGCGCGATCGTGGTCCTTCGGCCATTGGGGATCGGTGAAGAGCGCGAGCTGGAGCCGGGCGATGCGATTACGAATGGCCGCGCCCGCGTTCGCGAAGTTGACGCTCGGGGTGATTGGCCCGTGCTGCATCACGCGATCGACGCCCCAGGCGAGGTACGCCTGCTCCCACAGCGAGATCCACATGTACGGCTGGTATTGCGCCATCGAGTCTTCCGGGCGGCGATTCGGAAAGAGCGTCTGCACCGGGCCGGACTGGTACGCCGTCGCATATTTGTCGAGGGACGTGAGGTTGTTCCAGACCTTCGACGCGAAGTACGCCTTCAGCGGGCTCACGTCCGGGAGATACGCAGCGGCGTCGCCAAGCGCGCGCAATCCCCAGCCGATTCCGCGAACCTCGTTGCCGATCAGGAGACCCTGCGCGCCCTTTCGGTTGTCGTCGGAGGCGAACGATCCGATCAGGCAGAAGTTCGCCCAGTACGCCACCTCGTCGGCGAAAAAGCGATCGCCGGTGACGAGATACGGGACGAATGCGAGCGACGGCTGGTGCGCGAGATCGCCCGGCTCCGCGGCGCCTTTCATCAGGTTCTTCGGCCCTTCGAACGCCGGCCGGTTGTCCACCCATCGCCGATCGAGCCAGTAGTAGGGATGTTTGTCGATCGATACCAGCGACTGGCCGTCGGGCTCTTTGATGTGGACGCCCCAGCTGCCGGCGAGCTCGCCGTGGCGCAGGACATAGGCACGCTGATCGGCACGGCCGCCGACCAGATACTGCGCGGTCCAGTCGGGATACGGCGCGAGCTCGGGACGGCCGGAGTGCCCGTTCATCGGAACCGTGAGATCGCCGAAGCTCAGGATGCCGAATCCGGATCCGCTCACACCGGGACCGGTGAGCGCGCGCCGGGGCTGCTCAATCGACGGCAGGTAGGCGGGCAGCGCGTTCGCCAGCGCGAACGACGTCAGGTTCGGCGCGACGACCGACTCTTCGAGGCCGCCGGTCGTAAACACCTTGCGCCACCGGCTCAGATACTTGTGAACGACCTTCGCCTGCTCGAAGACCGGCTTCCCGCCGATCGCAATCGCGACGTCGTAAATGACCTCGTCCGCCGACGCGACGTCGAGGCAGTTCTCGGTGGTGATGTCGATGCGCTGTCCGCCGCCGGCGTACGAGCGCACGTCGAAGACGACGCGGAGGAACGGGTGCGCGCCGGGCGCGATAACCGCGCGTCCTTCGGTGACGAGCGGCCCGTTCAGCCAGAGATCGCCCTGCGCGTCCGCCGGCCCCAGTGTCGCGACGTACGGGCGTCCGCCGATCGTCAGCGTGACCGCTACCGCCGGACTGTCGGTCCCGACGCGACCCGCTGCCGGTGTTCCGGCGACGATCGGCAGCGCACCCGCACGGGGCACGTTCGTCGTCACGACCGCGAAGCGGATCGATCCGTCCGGCCAGCGTACCTTCACGTCGGTCTGCGTCGGCAGCGCACCGACCCTCACCGCGGACGTCGCTGCGCCCTGTGGCAGCGCGAGGCCGAACGTCGCCCACCCCTTGGTAAACGTATTCGCGGCGAGTATCCGCTCGTCAGCGTGTGCGGGCTGCGCGACAGCTGTCGCCAGGCAGACGGCGGCTATCGCACACCTGCACAGGGCTGCCCACGAACGCCACATCCGCGACTCCCCCACGATAAGGGGACAGGGGCAAGAAGGATGCCGCGACTGCGAATTCGCGTGGCGCATTCTGCCGCCGATTCAGCGCCATTCCGCACCGCCGACGGGCTCGAGGCCGTGTCCGGCAGACTGAAGTCTGCCGTGCGGCAGACATTGTCGTTCGCTTACGACTCGAACGAACGATATCGCGCCACTTTCGCGGCTATTCGCGGGCAAGTCTTTCGCGCTGATGGCTGCGGCTTTGCTCTAGAGGAGCATCGAGCCGATGCTCCGGAGCCTGTTCATTCTCGCGATTCTGGTGCCAGGCCTGCTGGCGGCGGTCCGCAGCCGCTACGCGGCGCTGCTCTTGTACCTGTGGTTCGCGCTGTTCAGACCGCAGGACTGGTTGTGGATCGACATCAACAGGCTGCGGCTGTCGCTCGTGATCGGCGTGCTGCTGCTGGTTCCCGGGATCGTCAGCGGGATTGTGCCGAACATGACGCATCCGCTGAGCGTCGGCATGATCATGTTCCTCCTGTCTGCGCTCGTGGCGCAGATCCACGCGGTGAATCCCGAGTTCGGATGGGTGTGGGTCGACTTCCTCGTCCGCCTGATCCTCGCGTGCATGATGATCACGACGCTGGCGAACAACTCGAAACGCCTCGCCGGCGTGATCGGGGTCGTCGGCGGCTCGCTTGGTTTTCACGCGGCGAAGGCCGGCCTGGCCTACGTGCTCGGCGGCGGGACGCGGTTCGCCGACGGCCTCTCCGGCGCGTTCGTCGACAACAACGGCTACGCGCTCGGCACCGTGATGATCATGCCGCTGCTGGTCGTCACGGCGCAGAACCTCGATTTGCTCTACGACGGCAGGTTCCTGCCGTGGATCCGGCGCGGGCTTTACGGCGCGGTCGTGTTCTGCGTGTTCGCGGTCATCGGCACGTACTCGCGTGGCGGGTTCCTGTCGCTGTCGGGCGCCGGGCTCGCGTACGTGCTGCTGCAGAAGCGGCGGTTCGCGGCGCTCACGTCGATTGTCGCCATCGTCACCGTGTTTCTGGCCGTAGTCCCGATCCCCGAGGCCTATCTCGCGCGTCTTCAGACGATCAAGACCTACGAGGAAGTCGGCGAGGACTCGGCGCTCAGCCGTCCCCACTTCTGGAAGGTCGGCATTCGCATGGCAGCCGACAATCCGTTCGGCATCGGGCTGAAACAGTACGAGTTCGCATACGACCGCTACGACTTCCTGCACGGCCGGTTCGGACACAAACGCGCCGTGCACAGCAGCCACGTGCAGGTCCTCGCCGAGCTCGGCTACCTGGGTGAAGCACTCTGGATTGGCCTCTTCGCGTTCGCGTTCTTCGCCTGCATGCGCGTGCGCGCGCGCTCGAAAGCGGAACACCTCGATCCCAGAGTCGCATCGTTCCTGTTCACGACCGCGAACGGGTTGCTGGTATCGATGACCGGATTCCTGATCGGCGGAACGTTCCTGAGCCTCTCGCTCAACGACCTGACGTGGCTGACGTTCGGCATGGTGGCCGCGCTCGATCGCATGTCCGCGCGCATGATTGCGGAGCCGGCGGAGCAGGGTCTGGCCGCCGCGCCGGTCGTCCCGCTGGCATTTCGCGTCGTGCCCAGTTACTCGACTCCAGCGGTCGCGTCCGGGTTCAACCGGGCGGTCAGAGGCAAGTACCTGTGACGGCGGTCACCACCTCGCTCCGCGCCCGTCCGCGTCCCGCGTCGTCGCCGACCAGGCGCGTGCTCCAGGTGGTTCTGCGTCTGACGCCTGGCGGCACCGAGCATCTCGTGCTCGAGATCTGCCGGCGGATCCGGCACGAATTCGCCGTCACGGTGTGCTGCCTCGACGACGAGGGCGAGTGGGCGGCCGACCTCCGCGCCGATGGGATCGAGGTGATCGCGTTGCGGCGGCAACCGGGATTCCGGCCGAGCGTGGGTCGGCAGATCGCCGCGCTGGCGGCAGACCGCAACATCGAGCTGCTGCATTGCCACCAGTACTCACCGTTCGTGTACGGCTGGATTGCCTCACGGCTGAACCGCCGCCTGAAGGTGGTCTATACGGAACACGGACGTCTCTCGGATGCGCCGCCGTCGTGGAAGCGGCAGCTGGTGAACCCCCTGCTGTCGCGTTTCAGAGGCGAGATCGTCGCCGTGTCGCACGAGCTGCGCGACTACATGCTGGCGTCGCGGTTTGCCGCCGATCGCGTCGGCGTGATCCACAACGGCATCGAGCCGGGCGCGGCGCCGTCGTTCGCGGACCGCATGCGTGCCCGCAGGTTGCTCGGCATCGACGACACGGCGTTCGTCGTGATGGCGGTCGCGCGCCTCGATCCAGTGAAGGACTTCCCGACGCTCATCGATGCGTTTGCCATCGTCCGCTCGCAGCTGCCGCGCGCGCGGCTCGTGATCGTCGGCGACGGGCCGGAGCGCGCGCGTCTCGAGGCATGCGCGGCCCGGGCGGATGTCGCCGGATCGGTCGACCTCGTCGGGTTCCGGTCCGGCGTGCGTCAGCTGCTGCCGGCGGCAGACCTGTACGTCAGCAGCTCGATCAGCGAAGGAATCTCGATCACGATTCTCGAAGCGATGGCCGCGAAGGTCGCGGTCGTCGCCACCGCCGTGGGCGGCACCCCGGAAGTGCTGCGGACGGCTGCCGACGGCGGGATCCTCGTGCCGCGCCGCGACGCGGCGCAGCTCGCGGCTGCGATTGCTTCAATGGAGCGCGACGCTGCGTCGCGCGCCGCCGTCGCGGCGGCAGGGCGGCGCCGCCTCGAATCGGCGTTCACGATCGATCGAATGATCGGCGACTACATGCGGACGTATCGCCGGCTGCTGGGCTGAAAACATGTGTGGCATCTCCGGACTCGTGGCCATCGACGGCATCCTGTCGCCGGCCCTGCGCGCCGCCATCGGACCGATGACCGCGGCACTCCACCACCGCGGGCCCGACGGCCAGGGTCTCTTCGCCGACGACGTCGCGGCGCTCGGCCATCGGCGGCTGGCGATCATCGACCGCGAAGGCGGCGCGCAGCCGATCGCGAACGAAGACGGCTCATGCCGGATCGTCTTCAACGGCGAGATCTACAATCATCGCGCGCTGCGCCAGCGCCTGCTCGGACTCGGCCACGTCTTCCGTACCCACTCGGACACCGAGGCGATTCTGCACGCCTATGAAGAGTTCGGCGCCGACTGTGTGCCGATGCTCGAAGGGATGTTCGCGTTCGCGATCTACGACGGCCGCCGGCGCGAGCTGTTCATCGCGCGCGATCGGCTGGGCAAGAAGCCGCTGTTCTTCGCCGAGCTCGGCGGCGCGCTCCACTTCGCCAGCGAGATCAAGGCGCTCCGCGAGTCGCCGGCGTGGGATCCGGCCATCGACTGGTCGCAGCTCGAAGGCTACCTGGCGCTCGGCTACTTCCTGGCGCCCGGCACGGCGTATCAACGGGTCAGCAAGCTGCCGCCCGCGCACTGGCTGCGGCTGCGCAACGGTCGCGTCGAAGTGCGGCGCTACTGGGACGTCGAGCGCTTCGACGATCACCCCGGCAGCGGCGCGGCAATCGAGGACGAGGTGGACGCGCTGCTCCGCACGGCGGTCGCCGATCGCCTGGAGAGCGAGGTGCCGCTCGGCGCGTTTCTCTCCGGCGGCATCGACTCCGGCCTGGTGGTGTCGTACATGGCCGAACAGCTCGGCCGCGTGACGACGACGTCGGTTGGCTTCGACGAAGCCGCGCACAACGAGATCGACGCCGCCGCCCTCACCGCGGCGAGGTTTGCGACGGACCATCACGTGGAGATCGTGCAGCCGGCCATCGAGACGACGATCGACGCGGTGGTCGCCGGCTTCGACGAGCCGTTCGCCGACGCGTCCGCGGTCCCGACCTATCACGTGGCCGGCATGGCGCGACGGCATGTCACGGTGGTGTTGAGCGGCGACGGCGGCGACGAGGCGTTCGGCGGCTACGATTTCCGCTACGTGCCGCACGCGCTCGAGGCGAAGGCGAGGCGCGCGCTGCCGGGCTCGATCGGGCGCGCGGCCGCCGGACTCCTCGGCGCGCACTGGCCGCGGTCGCCGCGTCTGCCGAAACCGCTGCGGCTCGGGACGATCTTCGAAAACATCTCGCGCGACGCCGCCTCCGCCTACTTCTCCGATCTCTGCATCGTCAAGCCGCACGTCGCGCGGCGGCTGCTCGGGTTGACGCCGCTGCGCGATCCATCGGCGAGCGCGGTCTACGACGCGGTCACCGCGCCGTACCTCCGCTGCGGATCGTCCGACCCGGTTCAGCGGGCGCAGTATGCCGATCTGTCGATTTATCTGCCGAACGACGTGCTCGTGAAAGTCGATCGGATGACGATGCAGCACAGCATCGAGGTGCGCTGTCCGCTGCTCGACCACCGGCTGATCGAGCTCGCGTTCCGGATTCCCGTGCGGCGCAAGATGCCCGGCCTCAAGGGCAAGCACATCCTCCGCCAGCTCGCGCGGCGCCGCCTGCCGCAGGAGATCTCGCGGCTGCCGAAGAAGGGATTCTCGGCGCCAGTCGGCGAGTGGATCGTTGGCCCGTGCGCCGACCGCTTCCGTGCCGACGTCCTGGCCGGCGGATCGTCGGTGCGCGATCTCATCGACGTCGCGCACGTCCGTCGGCTCTTCGACGAACAGGTGCGCGGCGGCGCCAATCACACCGCGGCGCTATGGAGCGTCTGGATGCTGGCGCGCTGGTACGCGCAGGAGCAGGCGGCGGCGAGGGCTGCGTAGCTGATACTCGCAAGGCAGGAAAGCGGGAAGGCGGAAAGGCGGGAAGGGAAGGCTCGAAGGCCAGAAGGCCGGAAGGCAAGGCCGGAAAGCTGGAAGGCAAGGCCGGAAGGCAAGGCGGGAAGGCAAGCCCTGAAGGCAAGGCTGGACGGCAGCCTCGCCGTGCCTTACAGGCGGACTCCTGTTCCGATCAAAGGCTTGACCGACAGCGATGCGCGTGGTCGCGGCCGTGGCGTTTCGCTTTGAGGCTCAGGCCGAGCCGTAGCCTGAACGCGGGCTGTAATTCCCACCTTCCCGCCTTCCCACCTTCCCGCCTTCCATCCTTCCAGCCTTGAATTCCTGCCTTCCTGCCTTCCACCTTCCTGCCTTGCACACCGTCGTCCCTCAAGCGCGCCGCCGGATATGGCAGTCAACGCCGAAGATGAACAGATCGCCCACGAGCGGCAGCGCCGCGAGCGCTTTGAGGCCCTTGACCGGAATCGCCTCGAAGCGCGCCAGGTCGAAGCCCGCGCGCGCCACGCTGTCGACGTAGTCGCGGAAGCGCCGCGCGTTGAGCCCGAGGTCGCGCCACGACGTCGGCTGGGTGGACGATCCGCCGCGCCTCGTGCGCATCGCCGCGATCGCGTCGAGGCCGAAGATGAGGTGCGCCCACGGCACCTGGCACGCCCAATAGAGGTGATACCCGTGCGGCGAGCAGAACAGCGGTCCGAAGCGCGAGAGCAGCGAGCCGCCCGGCTTCAGGACGCGCGCGATCTCCGCGAACGCCAGATCGAGATCCATCACGTGCTCGAACGTGTCGGTCGACAGCACCGCGTCGAACGACGCGTCGGCAAACGGCAGGCGCCCGTCCGCCGACCACTCGAAGCGGCAGTTCCGCCGCGACGAGGACTCGAGCGCTCTCCGCGCCTGCGCGATCGCGCTCTCGTCCACGTCTACACCGCAGACCGATCGGGCGCGCGCCGCGAGCCACAGCGTCTCGCCTCCCCATCCGCACCCGAAGTCGAGGATGTCGAGGCCGCCGATCCGTTCGGCGCCGAGCTCGGCCACGTATGAACCCATCGAGTCGCTGGCCTTGGCGATCTCGTGCTGCGTCTGCTGATCGCCGGACATGAATGCGTCCGGGTTCGGTGGAAAGATGCGATCGAGCAGCGCCAGGGCGAACGGAATTCGCGGCTGGTGGACGGGCATCGTCATCACGGTCTGGTTGACAGACATCGTTGTCACGGGTGAACAGACGGGGTTCATTGCGCCAGTTGTCCGAGAAACGACTGCGGTGCGGCGACGAGCTGATCGATCCAGGTCGAAAGCGTCCGGGCGAGCGGGGCCCGGCGCGGCAGCCCGTGGCACTGGTTCACGCGCCAGAGCAGATGGTGGAGCAGCAGCGCCGGAATGCATTCCGGCTCGACGGCTTCATCGGCGGTTGCGGTGCTGAGACAGGCGCGGATGCACTCCTGACGCGGCAGCGTGCACACCTCGCCCTGCGACAGCGTGACCGACAACGCCAGTCCGAACGCGTCGTGTAGTGGAACCGAGGTCCCTCCGAATTCTTCGAAATCGATGATCGCCACGGAGTCCGGCGCGACCAGCAGGTTGTTGAGTGAGAAGTCGCCGTGCTGCCAGCAGGTCGCGATCGATCCGCTGGCAGTTGCCTCGCGTCCCCACGCGCCGGCGCGGGCGAGCGTGGCGTCGGCCAGCGCGATGCCGCGGCTGCGGCACAGCGCCACCTGGCGCTCGAGTTCTGCGGCGACGTCGACGCGGCCGGTCCAGGCGTCGAGGCGGCGCGTCGCGACGTGGAGCCGGCGCATCGCGTCCACGCTGCGATCGAGCAGCCGCCGCCACTGCCCTTCGGACACGATGCCTTCGGAAACACGGAACCAGGGCGCGCCGGGAAGCCCTTCCTGCACGTGCACGTAGGTGCCCGGCCGCCACTCGGCGCAGCAGAGCGACGCCGGCGTGCCGGACGACATCCGGCCGCGCAGCGCCCGCAGGATGCGATCGATTCGTTGCAGGCGATCGGGCTCGCCGAATTCGAGGACGCACGCGGGCTGCGCCGGATCGCCGTCGAACACGAGATACTTCGGCCGCGTCGTGCAGACCGACGCGACGCTCGGACTCGCGCTGGTCAGCAGGTCGGGCACCAGCTCGCGGACGATCGAGACGATGTCGAGCATCATGACATGAGCCCGGCCACGACCACGGCGCCAATCGACGGGTCCACGCCGGCAATGCTCGCGATGATCGTCCGCAGCGGCCCGCCGGCGCCGCGCGGCCGGAGGTGGCGATCGGCATACTGCGCCGCCGCAGTGCCGATTTCATAGGCGATTGTCGGCCGGTCGAGCGTCGGCAGCACCGCGAAGCGATGCACGCGCGCGGCGCCGGCGCCGCGGAGGATCCGCCGGGCGCGCGCGACCCGGATACCGAGCGTCAGCAGCATCAGCAGCCGCACCATCAGACCGCCTTCGAGTGCGATCGCATACGCGACGATGTCGCCGGAGCCAGCGCCGGCAGCGGTCTTCGCCAGGCCGCCGAGATCGAACGGCAGGACCCGCGTCGCCGTCACGACCGCGCACCGCGGACCATTATCGGCGCGGCGCGGGCCGATCAGGAACGATTCGAGCGCCGCTTCCCGGCTGTCAGGGTCGTGCATTGGCGACCATCGACATGCGCGACGCGGCGGCGAGCTGATCCTCGAGCGTGCGCCGGTAGAGCGCGACGTACTCCCGCGCCGTGCGCTCCGGACGGCATTGTTGATCGACCGAGTCGCGACCGCCGTCGCCGAGCCGCCTGCGCGCCGCCGCCGACTGAATCAGCCGGTTGAGCGCGACGGCCAGATGATCGACGTCGCCTGGCGGCACCAGCAGCCCGGTCCGCTCGTGCGCGATCAGCGACGGCAACCCGCCGGTCGCGCTGGCGATCACCGGGACGCCGGCCGACATCGCCTCGATCACGCTCCGCGGGCGCGCTTCGCTGAGCGACGGCATCACGAAGATGTCGGTGTCCGCGAGCACGGCGCCGATGTCGCTGCGGTGGTTCTCGAAATGGATGTGCCGCTCGATCCCGGCCCGACGCGCCATCGCCTGCAGCCGCTGCGGATAGCCCGGCGAGCTCCAGTCGCCGCCGACGAGCATCAGCTCGGCGCCGGAGCAGGCCTTGGCAAAAGCCTCGATCAGCACGTGGATGCCCTTGCGCTCGACGAGCTGACCGAGAAACAGCACGCGCACGATGCCGCCGCGCTTCTCCGGCAGCGGCCGGACCGGCTGGCGCGTCGCGCGAAGCCGATCGGCGCGGAACAGATCGCCGGTCACCACGACGCGATCGGCGAGCGGCGAGGCGAGCAACGCGTCCCCGTGCGCGCGGCAATTGGCCGCGTACGCCGAGATCCACCGGTTCGACGGGTTGCCCTCGAGAAACGGGCCGGGACGGCCGACCACCGGAATCCCGAGGATCTGCGCCGCGCACGCGCTCGACGGACCGAAGCTCGCGTAGTTGATGTGCAGGACGTCGGCGCCGGTCCGCCGCAGCCGCACCATCCACCGCAGCACGTCGAAGGCGTAGAGCGGCAGCTCCCGGCGAGAGAAGGGGCGGCTCGACGCGCGAAGCGTCGCGGCGCCGCGAATCGCCGCCTCACGCTCGAAGTCGGCGGTCACCGGGCCGGCGATCGTGAACCGCACGCCGGACGGCGAGGCGAGCTCGGCGAGATCGAGCGCGTCGTTGACCGCGCCGATGCGCAGGTCGGCGTTGTTCATCTCGACCAGCACGTGGAGCGGACGGCTCGCGGGGTTCGCGGTTCGGGGTTCGGCGTTCGGGGTTCTGTCGTCGCGCCGGCGCGAGACTAGCGGCGCGACCCTGCGCCAGACGACAGCCGGAATGAAGCGCTTCCACTGCAGCCTGCGTAACACCTCCCAGTTCTCGATGCCGGGGCACGTCGCGGCGGCGAATCGCAGGAAACGATCGCAGGCGTCGCCCTGCCCGGCGTCGAACGCGTGCGCGCCCGCCCACACCGCCGCCTCCGCGATCGTGCGGTTGACGATGGCTTCGAGGTGCGCGATCTCGGGTCGAGTCGTGCGGTACTGGTCGAAGTGCGCGTCGAACGCCTTTTTCTGCTGTTCGAACCGCCCGAGCTGCGCGAACGACAGGCTCATGTTGTGCGCGTGCAGCCGCCGGAACGCCTGGGCCGCGTCGAGCTCGCAGACCGCGCCGTGCGCCGCCATCCGCAGCCAGATCTCGGTGTCGCCGGCGTGCGGCAGCTCCACCATGTAGTCGCCAATCAGCCGGTGCAGCGACGTCCGCACGATTGCCGTGGGCGCCTGGATCGGCGTGTGCCCGAGACGGCAGGATCGCTCGAGAAACTCGGCGTACCGGAAGATCCGGTAGCCGCAGGCGGTCGAGCGGTCCGGCATATCGGCCGGCGGCGACTGCCGGAACGTGATGTCGCGGCCGTAGGCCAGGCCGATCTCGGGATGCGCGTTCATCACGCGGGTCGCGCGGGCGAGCGACCCGGGCGTCAGCAGATCGTCGGCCGACAGGATCAGGCAGTAATCGCCGGTGACGTAGCCGAGCGCTTCGTTGTAGGTCCTGATGTTACCGGCGTTCACCGCATGTCGGCGGTATTCGACGCGCGAATCGCCGGCGGCCAGTCGGGTGCCGACCGTCTCGGTCGAATCGCTCGACGCGTCGTCCATGACGATGACGCGAACGGCGACGTCTTCCTGGGCGAGGATGCTGCGCACGCAGCCCTCGAGCATCTCCCCGTAGTTGTAGCAAGGCACGATCACGTCGACTCGGGTCATCGTGGAGTTCCCATCAGCGCCGCAGGTGAAGCGATCGCGCGGTCGCTGCGACCGCGCGCGCGTACGAGTTCGATGCAGACGGCCGACCGCTCGAGGACCCGGCGAATGGCCTCGGAGAGCGCGGCCAGCCCGATCAGGCAGACCAGCAGTTGAACGATCACCCGCGCCGCGTAGCCGACGTGCCACGCGACGAGCACCGGGTGGAGCGCGAGGAAGACCGGCATGTGGGCGAGGAAAATGATCGGCGTGTTCCGCGCGATGAAGCGCACGGGCGCCGGCGCGGCGAGCCGTCGTGTCGCCTCGAAGGTGACGAGGGTCGGCAGCAGGTAGAGCGCCGAGACGGCGGCCGACACGGCCAGCACACCCGCGAGCGGCGGCCATCCACGGAGCGTGATGAACGGCACCGTCATCTCCAGCGGCAGGAGCGCCGCCGCACGCGCCCACACGGCCATCGCAGCCAGGCCTCCGACGACGAACGGCCACGCACTTCGCGACCTGTCCTCGTCGGCCTCGGCGCCCTGGGCGAGGCCGAGGAGGAAGACCGCCATCCAGTTGGTCAGCAGCATGTACGCGACGAAGCGGCCGGCGGTCGCCATCAGCGCCGCGCGAATCGGAATCTCGAGCGCGAGGGCCGCGACCACCATCCAGCGACGGATACGGATCTTCCGCAGCCAGATCGCCCAGATGATCAACAGATGCAGGTAGGTGCCGAGATACCAGGTTGTCGGGTTCGCGGGGAAGTTGTCGAAGATGACGTTGGCGCCGACGAGCGGCAGAAAATTGCTGAGCGCCAGCCCGGTGCCGCGGGCGGCGCCGGCGACCGCGATTCCGGCCGCGAGCACGAACGCGAACAGCCACGTCTGGAACAGCCGCTTGAAGAGCGCCTGAGCGACGGGCCGACGCTCGCGTGCGAGCGTGAAACCGCTCGCGAACAGGAAAAAGGCGACGCCGAGCTGCTTCGGGTAGATCGGTGCCGTCACGGCGACGGCGCGGGTGACGTGACCGTAGACGATCACGGTCATGCCGAGCGCCTTCATCCAGTCAACGAACGGGTAGAGCCGCCGCGACAGACGGCACCTCCTTCTCCGACTCGTGAGGGCGCAGGCGGCGCACGAACCGCGCCGGATTGCCGCCGACCATCGTCTCCGCGGGCACCGCGCTGGACACGACCGAACCGGCAGCCACCATCGCGGCGCGCCCGATGTCGGCGATGATCACCGACGATTCGCCGATCCATGCGTGGTTGCCGATGTCCACGCGGTGCAGCCGCGTCATGTCGGTCGCCGCCCACTGGCCGTTGGCGTCGAAGGTGTGCAGCGCGCCGCCGCTCAGGATGCTGGTGCGGCTGCCAATCAGGCAGCCGCGCCCGAGGCGGCACGATCCGACGATCGCGTACGGTCCCACGTAGGCGTCCTGCTCGATCGTCGCCTGTCGATGCGAGAACATCGCGCCGAACCCGATCCAGAAACTGCGGTCGCAGTGCTCGAGCGTCAGTCGATAGAACGCGCGTCGGACGAACACGCCGGCAATGCCCGGCACGAGCGCGAACGCCTGCGCCCAGAAGGTGAACACCATCTCGCCGCGCGGCGCGAGCTTCTCTTCGATCGCGCACAACGCCGCCGGCGGCACCACCAGCACCAGGCAGATGCCGTCGATCGCGGACTTGATCAGTCCGCGGAGGCCGGAGCTCACGGCGTGGCTCCGGCGACGGCCGCCGGCGTCGCGCGCCGGATCTTCTTGAACCGCGTCGAGTGCAGCGTGGAGACGAGCTGGACCTTCGACGGAATCTTGTAGGCTGCCAGCTTGTCGCGGAGGAAGATCCGCATCCGGGTCTTGAACGACGCCAGATCCTCGTCGTTCGAGAGCGTCACCGAGGCCACCACCACCTGGCCGGTCACCGGGTTCGGTTCGCCGTGGACCGCGACGTCGTCGACGCCGTCCATCGCGAGGAGCGTGTTCTCGACTTCCATCGGGAACACCTTGTTGCCGCCGACGTTGATGACCTCGGTGTGGCGACCGACGATGCGGATCCATTCGCCGTCCACTTCGGCGAGGTCGCCGGTGTCGAAAAAGCCTTCGGCGTCGAACGGGCTCGGCGCGTTGAGATAGCCGAGCATCGCCGACTGCGCGCGGATGAAGAGGCGGCCGTTGACGATCTTGGTCTCGAAGCCTTCGCCGCCGACCCGCATCCACAGCGACCCATCGTCCCGCGACTGTGAGCGCAGGATGCCGAGCTCGCTCAGCCCGTAGGTCTGGAGCAGCTTCACGCCGGGAAACGCTGCGCCGACGCGCTTCAGCGTGATCTCCGGCATCGGCTCGGTGCCGTAGGTGATCAGCTTCAGAGACGACAGGTCGTAGCGCGTGTGCTCTTCCGAGAGCAGCAGCAGGTTCAGGAACGTCGGCGACGTCGGCAGCAGCTCGACGCCGTGGCGCGAGATCGCCCGGCAGACGTCGCGCGGCATCCGGCCGTCGGCGACGATCACCATGCCGCCGTTGGCGATCGTGTAGAAGAGCGTGTTGATGCCGCCGATGTGATCGAGCTGCAGGAACACCAGCGTGCGATAGCAGTGCCGTCGCACCTGGAATTTCTTCAGCAGCCCGTCGAGATCGTGGACGGCGCCCTTCTGGCGGCCGGTCGATCCCGACGAGAACAGGACCAGCCCGGGCACGTCCTTCTGGCGCAGGCGGAAGTAGAAGTCGTGGCTCGCGCCGCGGCCGGACCAGGAAATCGGGTTGTCCCGGTCCGCCGGCCGGATGCGATATTCGACCTCCGCGATCTCGCGGAACTTGTCGTGGTGCGCGGCGCACGCCTCCGACAGCGGCACCAGCGTGTTGCCGAATCGCGCCGCGGCGATCAGGGCCGCGACGGTTTCGAAGCCGTATTCGCCTTCGATGCTGACGACGCGGCC
Organism: Vicinamibacterales bacterium; assembly: GCA_035259385.1. Classification (GTDB taxonomy): domain Bacteria; phylum Acidobacteriota; class Vicinamibacteria; order Vicinamibacterales; family CAVVIG01; genus QHWK01. Next base: position 27,242 of record DATFWL010000343.1, read on the forward strand.
GAACACCGTGCGATCGCGGAGCTGGCGGCTCCAGTCGGCGACCCGCTCGAGCAGCTCGCGATACGTGTAGACGTCGTCGCCAGCGGCGAGCGCCGGCCGGGAGCCGGCCTCGGTCATGCGATCGAGAACCCAGTCGAGCATCAGCCTGCACCTCCGAGATAGATGACCTGTCCGGTCACCATCGCGCTTTCCGGCCGAAGGAAGAATTCGACGACGTTGACGACGTCCTCGGCGGCGCCCCAGCGGCGCACCGCCTGGCGATCGATGAGCGATTGAATCTTGTCCGCCGGCACCGCCGCCGTGAGCCTGGTCTTGATCGGGCACGGCCCGACCGCGTTGCAGGTGACGCCGAAGGGCGCGACCTCGCGCGCCGCGATCCGCGTGAAGGTCTCGATCGCGCTTTTCGACGCTGCGTAGACCGCCTCGCCCTCGAGGCGCAGCGGCACGGCCACGGTGCTGATGTTCACGATCCGGCCGGCAGTCGAGCCGCGCATCATCCGCAGCGCCTCGCGCGTGAAGTTGAACGCGGCAAGGAAGTTGGTCTCGACGATGCGGCGCGCCGCCTCGACCGGGGTCAGCGCGATCGCGTTCATGCCGCCGATGCCGGCGTTGTTGATCAGCACGTCGAGCCGCTTGAAGCGGCGCTTCAGCTCGCGGAACAGGCCGTCGACCGCCTTCGCATCGGTCACGTCGACCGCGAAGTGCGCGTAGCGATCGTGGCTGATCGCCGGCGCCGACCGCCCGCAGCCGACGACGAGATCGCCGGCGTCGAGGCAGTGCGCCGCGAGCGCTTCGCCGATCCCGCGCGTCGCGCCGGTGATGAGGACGTGACGGTCTGACACGGACGGTCCTCTACGCGCGCGCGACCGACGTGATGTAGGCGACCAGCGCCGGCACGCTGCGGAACGGGCTGCGCTTCTGGGACATCGCGCGCTCGTCGCTGAGCACGACCTCGCAGCCGATGCCGCGCAGGCCGTCCTCGATGTCGAGCAGCAGCGCGACCAGCCCGAGCGAATCGAGCGCGCTGTCGGGGCCGAAGATCGGCGCCTCCGGCGAGACCTCGAGCTGAGCGGCGTCTTCACGCGCGAGGTTGGCCAGGCGCATCGCCTGCAGTACGACCTCCTGCACCGCGTCGTCGGTGACGGCGGAGGATTGAGTGGCGTCCGGAGACATCGGCGTCATGGCTGCTGTTCCTCTCTCGAGATGGCGCGTTCGAGCGACGAAACGACCCGCGATTCGTCTGCTTCGGTCATGTCGACGTACAGCGGGAGGATCAGGCCGTCGGCGCTGATCCGTTCGCTCACGGTCAGCGCGCCGGAGGACTGGGCGTGCCACGGCTCCCGGCTGTAGGCCGGCTCGAGGTGCGCACACATCACGCCGCGCCTCGTGGAAATCCCTTCGTCGAGCATCGACTGCATGACCCGCGACTGGTCGACGCCGTCGGGCAGCCGCACGCAGTAGCTCTGCCAGTTGCTCCGCGCCCACGCGGGCTCGAAGGGAAGATGGAGGCCGGGGATGCCGCGCAGACGCGCGTGATATCGTGCGGCGATCTCGCGCCGCCGCGCGACCGTCGCGGGCAGCCTGGAGAGCTGGACCCGGCCGATAGCTGCCTGAAGATCGGTGAGGCGATAGTTGTAGCCGAGCTCGGTGTACTGCTCGGTCACGACCTCGCGCGACGAGTGCCGCGCCTGGTCGGACACCGACATCGCGTGCTGCCGCCACAGGCGGAACTGGCGATCCCACTCGGGATTCGCCGTGGTCAGCATCCCGCCGTCGCCGGTGGTCAGCACCTTGCGCGGGTGAAACGAAAAGCAGGCGATGTCGCCGTGCGGCCGGCCGATGCGCTCCCAGCGGCCGCGAAATTCGATTTCGCTGCCGGCCGCGCAGGCCGCGTCCTCGATCACCGGCACGTGATGGCGGCGCGCGATCTCGATCACGGTGGCGAGATCGCACGGCATCCCGAGCTGGTGGACGGCGAGGATCGCGCGCGTGCGTGCGGTCATCACCGCCGCAATCCGCGACGGATCGATGTTGTAGGTCGCCGGGTTGACGTCCACGAACACCGGCATCGCGCCGCAGTAGCGGATCGCGTTGGCGGTGGCGATGAACGAGTGGCTGACCGTGATCACCTCGTCGCCGGGGCGGACCCCGGCGGCGCGCAGGGCGAGATGGAGCGCGGTGGTGCAGTTCGACACCGCGCACGCGTGCGGCGCCTCGACGAAGGCCGCGAACTCGCGCTCGAATGCCGCCACTTCAGGTCCCTGGGTGAGCCACCCGGAGGCGAGCGGCCGGCGGACGGCTTCGAGTTCCTCCGCGCCGATCGACGGGCGCGCGACCGGAATGGTCTGCGGCGGCGCCGCGGCCGGGATCACGCCGCCACCTCGCTCTCGCGCTGCTGCCGCCACCACGCGACGAGGCGTTCGAGCCCCTGCTCGAACGGCACCACCGCCTGGAAGCCGAGCTCCTGCTCCGCCCGCCAGGTGCTGGCGAGGCGGCGCGGCACCGGGTTCACCTTGCGCGCCGGCGCGTATTCGATCTGCTGCGACGACTCCATGACGCGCAGCAGCAGCTGCGCGCATTCGCTCAGCGAGATTTCGGTGCCGGTCGCGATGTTGTAGACGGCGTCGGTGATCGGCGCGCGCGCCGCGAGAATGTTCGCCCGCGCGATGTCCTCGACGTTGATGAAGTCCATCGTCTGCGTGCCGTCGCCGAAGATGACCGGCCCCTTGCCCGCGGTGATGTTCTCCATCCAGCGGATGAACACTTCCGTGTAGGCGCCGTGCATGTCCATGCGCGCGCCGTAGACGTTGAAGTAGCGCAGCGCGATGTACTCGAGGCCGTAGTGCTCGTTGTAGGCGCGCAGCAGCCCCTCGTTGAACAGCTTCGCCGCGCCGTAGAGCGTCCGGTTGTTGTAGGGGTGATGCTGCTCGTCGGTCGGGAACCGATCGGCCAGCCCGTACACCGAGGCAGACGACGCCGCCACCACCTTGCGGACGCCGGCCGCCACCGCGGCGTCGAGGACCGCCTGCGTGCCGTTGATCAGCACGTCCACTGCGAGCCCCGGCTCCTCTGCGCACTGCGTGATCCGGATCGCCGCCTGGTGAAAGACCACGTCGACGCCTTTCATCCATTCCGCCAGCAGCGCGCGATCGCGGATGTCGCCTTCGACGATCGTGACCCGATTGCTCTTCACCGCGGCCGCGAGGTTGCTGTGGCGGCCGCGCGAGAAGTTGTCGATTACGATCACCTCGCCCGCCGGCTCGAGCAGCAGCCGATCGACGATGTGCGATCCGATGAGGCCGGCGCCTCCCGTGACCAGCACGCGCGCCTTACGCAGATTCACCGTGTCCATTTCAGAATCCCTGCTTCCTCTGTACTCGGCTGCGCCTCGACCGGCGCCCGGTAACGAATCACCCGCGCCGGCACCCCCGCGACGATTGAAAACGGCGGCACGTCGTGCGTCACCACCGCGCCGGCGCCGACGATGGCGCCGCGGCCGACGGTGACGCCCGGCAGAATCACCGCGTTCGTGCCGACGTCGGCCCACGCTTCGATGCGCACCGGCCGGATGTCGAGATCGGTCTGAATGATCGGCACGCCGATCGGCTCGGCGGTGTGCGCCGATCCGAGCACCTTCGCGCCGGGGCCCCATCCGACGTACTGCTCGATCACGAGATCGCGCGCGTCGAAGTAGCTCTGCGGGCCGATCCAGGTGTGGTCGCCGATCACGCAGGTGCCGTCGAAGCGGCCCTGGAGGAAGCTCTGCGCGCCGATGAACACGCCGTCGCCGATGTGAAAGGTCTCGAGATGCTTGACGCCGACGCCGGTGCCGATCTGCAGGCCGCGGCCGACGCGGCGCGCCACCGCGCGCCAGATCGCCGCCCGCATCGCGACCGACAGCGGGTCGTCGCCGTGCATGTAGCGGCCGTAGAGATCGACGAGGCCCTCGAGCTGGTAACGCGACTTCAGCCACGCCGCCAGCGGCTCGGCGAACGGCAGGTCCTCGACCGTGCGCTTGCGGCCGTGCACCGCCGCCACGATGCGTCCGGGTTCACCCGACATAGGCCTCCTGACGGATCGCCGCGGCGACCATTTCGAGCTTGGTGTGCGTCAGCTCGGGATACATCGGCAGCGACAGCACCTGGTCGGCGGCGCGCTCCGATTCCGGGAACGCGCCCGCCGCGTAGCCGAGATCGCTGTAGGCCGGCTGCAGGTGAACCGGAATCGGATAGTGGATGCCCGAGCCGACGCCGTTGGCCTGCAGCGTGCGCTGCATCGCCTGGCGATCGCTGGTGCGCACGGCGTAGACATGGAACACGTGGCGTGCGTACGGCGCTTCCTCCGGAATCCCGACGGCGCTGTCGGCGAGCAAATGCGCGTAGTCACGGGCGTGCGATCGACGCGCCTCGGTCCAGCGCTCGAGATGGCGCAGCTTCACGCGGAGGATGGCGCCCTGGATGCCGTCCATCCGGTAGTTGAAGCCCTTGCGCACGTGGTGGTACTTCTTCTCGGCGCCCCAGTCGCGCAGCATCCGCACCTCGCGCGCGAACGACGCGCTGTTGCTGACGACCATGCCGCCTTCCCCGTAGGCGCCGAGGTTCTTGCCGGGATAGAAACTGAAGGCCGCCGCATCGCCGAGCGACCCGACCGGGCGGCCCTTGTAGGCAGCGCCGTGCGCCTGGCAGGCGTCCTCGATCACCACCAGCCCGTGACGGCGGGCGATCGCGACGATCGGATCCATGTCGGCCGGCTGGCCGTAGAGATGGACCGGGACGATCGCCTTGGTGCGGCTGGTGATCGCCTGCTCGATCTGCGCGACGTTCATCGTGAAGGTCGCCGGATCGATGTCGACGAACACCGCCTTCGCGCCGATGTAGCCGATCGCAGCGACGGTGGCGACGAAGGTGAAGGGCACCGTGATCACCTCGTCGCCGGCGCGCACGCCCGCGGCGATCAGCGCCAGGTGCAGGGCGCTGGTACCGGTGTTGACGGCGATCCCTTCGGTGACACCGCTGTACGCCGCGAACTCGCGCTCCAGCGCCTCGACTTCGGGGCCGAGAACGAACTGCGTCGAATCGAGAACGCGGAGCACCGCCGCGTCGATGTCAGCTTTGATGTCGAGATACTGCGCGCGAAGATCGACCAACGGAATCATACCGTGCACCTGCTGGCAGCAAGATCGACCGGCCGTCCGGACAGGCGCATCGATTCGGTTGCCGCTTCGAGAAGACGGACCACGCGCAGGCCGGCGTGGCCGTCGACGATGGGCGTCGTGTTGTCGCGAATACATCCGGTGAAGTGGCGCAGCTCGAGGGACAGCGCCTCGGTGGTGATGTCCAGCTGCGGCGACCAGACGTCGCCGGTGCGGTAGTTCACCATCATCGCGTAGCGCTCGCCGTTGCCGTTCGCGGCGGGGTCGGTGTTGAGGGTGATGCCCTTGTCGTAGACGCGGATCTTCTCGCTCGGCTCGAGATCGTCGTAGACGATCATCTTGCGGCTGCCGCCGATCAGCGTCCGCCGCACCTTCACCGGCGCCAGCCAGTTGACGTGCACGTGCGCCATCACGCGCGAATCGAAGTACATGGTCACGTAGGCCATGTTCTCGGGCTCGCCGGGCACGTGTGAGATGCCGGTCGCCGACACCGCCACCGGCTGCGCCGCCAGGATGAAGTCCATGATCGCGAGATCGTGGACCGCGAGATCCCAGATCACGTTGACGTCGTGCTGGAACAGGCCGAGATTCACCCGCACCGAGTCGTAGTAGTAGAGGTCGCCGAGGTCGCCGCCGGCGGCGAGCTCGCGGATCTTGCGGACCGCGCTGGTGAAGACGAACGTGTGATCGACGGCCAGCTTCAGCCGGCGGCGGTCCGCCTCCTCGACCAGCCGCTGCGCCTGATCGACGTCCATCGTCATCGGCTTCTCGACCAGCACGTGCTTGCCGGCGCGCAGCGCCTGCATCGCGAGGTCGAAGTGGGTGGAGACCGGGGTCGCGACCACCACCGCATCGATCCGCGGGTCGTTCAGCAGATCGCGGAAGTCAGTGGTGGTCCTGACCGTCGGGTAGCGCGAGCGCACCCGGGCGAGCTGTTTCTCGCGCAGGTCGCTGACCGCCACGACCTCGCAGTCCGGGGTCTCGAAGAAGTTCCTGACGAGATTCGGCCCCCAGTAGCCGTACCCAATCACGCCTATGCCAATCACAGGAAATGTGCCCTTTCAGACGCGGCTCGCCGCGCCGGTCAATTCGGAAGCCGTCGTTCCCACTACCGCGGCAGGCACGCCGACGACGATCGCGTGCGCCGGAACGTCTTTGGTGACGACGGCGCCGGCGCCGACCATCGCGCCTTCGCCGATGGTCACGCCTGCGAGAATCGTCGCGTTGCTGCCGATCGAGGCGTGGCGGCACACGCGCGTGCGCACCAGCGTCCAGTCGGCTTCGGTCTGCAGCCCACCGTCGGCGTTCACGGCGCGCGGATAGAGATCGTTGGTGAACATCACGCCGTGGCCGATGAAGACGCCGTCCTCGATGGTCACCCCGTCGCAGACGAAGGAATGGCTCGACACCTTGCAGTGCGATCCGATGACGGCGCCGCGCTGCACCTCCACGAACGCGCCGATGCGCGTGTGCGCGCCGATGCGGCAGCCGTAGAGATTGACCAGCGTGGGTTGCGGGATCGAGACGTTCTCACCAAGTTCGACGTTCGGGGCGATCATCTGCAGTCGTCTCCTGCGGCCGCCGTCGCGGTGGCGCCGCGGCGGCGCGGGTGGCGCGAACCGGACGGCACCGCGGCCACGCCGCGTTCGTGTTGCCAGTGATGCTCGAGGGACACCACGCCGAAGTCCCGCCGATCGGAGACGACCGAGAAGGGATAGGCGCGCGACTGCAGGTCGAGCGGACGGAGGCCCTGCGCGTCGAGAATGCCGGCCGAGATCGAATAGGCGCCCGGCAGGAGTGCCAGTTTCGGAATCACCAGATCGACGTGGCCCTCGCCCTCGAGCGTGCCGAGCGGGCAGTCGTCCATGCGGGTGTTGATGCCGGCGCAGTAGACGCCGTCGATGCCGTGAATGTCGATCGCCACCAGCGGCTGCGCCACCGGCACGTCGGCGCGATAGCGCACCTGGATCGTCATCGGGTGATCGGTGCGGAACAGCGCCGACGATTCGCCGTCCGGCTGCAGCAGGTCGACGCCGGTGATCCGGATCGGCGAGGCCGACGCAGGCGCGTCGCTGTCGGGCGCGCTGCCGCGGTGGCGGAACTGGGCGACCGCTTCGGCCGGACGGCCGTCGAACTTGACCGCGCCGCGCTCGACGAAGATCGCCCGCGTGCACAGGTCGACCACCGCCGCCAGGTTGTGCGAGACGAAGACCAGCGGCACGCCGCGCTCGAGCAGCTCGCGCATCCGCGTGACGCAGCGCTCCTGGAAGCCGACGTCGCCGACGCTCAGCACTTCGTCGATCAGCAGCACGTCGGGATCGAGGTGCGCGGCAATGGCGAAGCCGAGCCGCGCGTTCATGCCCGACGAGTAACGCTTCACCGGCGTGTCGATGAACTCGTCGACGCCGGAGAAGTCGACGATCGCGTCGAACTTGCGCGCGATCTCGGTGCGGGGCATGCCCATGATCGCGCCCTGCAGGTAGACGTTCTCGCGGCCGGTGAGATCGGGATGAAACCCGGCGGCCACTTCGATCAGCGCCCCGACCCGCCCCTCGATCGACATGTGGCCGCGCGTCGGCCGGAGGATCTTCGTGAGCAGCTTCAGAATCGTCGACTTGCCGGCGCCGTTCGGCCCGATGATGCCGAGCGCTTCCCCCGGTCCGACCTCGAACGAGACGTCGCGAACCGCCCAGAACTCCTGATCCGAGAGCGCGTCGGCCGGCTGGCGGCGCAGCAGCCGCGACGCCATTGCCGGGACGAGATCCCGGAGGCTGTCGTGCCGCTCGCCGCGGCGGAACTTCTTCCAGACGCCGTCGAAGACCACGCGACCCATCTCAGAGGTTCTCCGCGAACTCGAATTCGGCGCGGTGGAAGAGGACCCACGCGATGCCGAAGAGCGCCACCGAAGCGGCGAAGGTGATGGCAAAAGCGCTGTCGGGCGCGCGGCCGTCGAGCACTACCGCGCGGAAGGCGTCGATCAGGTGCGTCATCGGATTGAGCGCGAGCACCCTGCCGAGCCGTCCGCCGACGCGACCGATCGGATAGACGACCGACGTCGCGAACATCCAGACCGCGATGACGATCTCGAACAGGTACTTGACGTCGCGGTAGAACAGATTGCCCATCGCGACCAGCAGCGCGAGGGCCAGCGTGAAGACCAGGAGCGCGAAGACGACCAGCGGCAGCAGCGCCAGCGACCAGCCGACCGGCGTGCGGTAGTACAGCATCAGCCCGACCAGCACCAGCGAGGCGACCGCGAAGTCGACCACCGACACCAGCACCGCTGAGAACGGAAAGATCTCGCGCGGGAAGTAGACCTTGGTCACCAGGCTCGGGTTGCTGGTCAGCGACGCGATCGAGAACCGGAGCGAGGACGCGAAGAAGTTCCACGCGAGCAGGCCGCAGAAGGCGTAGACCGGATACGGCTGGCCGACGTCGATCGCCGCGACGCGGGTGAAGATCACGGAGAAGATCGCGGTGTTGACGAGCGGCATGAAGATCGCCCACCCGAACCCCATCACCGTCTGCTTGTAACGAAGGAGAAGATCGCGTGCAGTCATGCGCACGAGCAGCTCGCGGTACTCCCACTGCTCGGCGATCAGTTCGGTCAGGACAGTCATCGTCGTGCCATCTGTTTGAGCAAATGGGCGTCCAGACGCATGGCGGCGCCGCGGGGGCCGATAACTGCCCGGAATTGGGCGGGTTTACACACGCTGATCCGGGAAATGGCGACGTGTCGCGGTGGTCAGTCTTCCTGCAGGCAGACTTTTTTCTCGCCCAGCGCGACGTTGCCGGAGGGGGCGCGTCACAAACTGTCGGTTGACAGTGTCTGTTGACGTTCGAGTCATGGCGCGTCCGTTGCTAAACGCCGCGCCATGGCCATATCGCGACGGGTGTGCTCGTTCAGTCGACGTGTCTGCGCCGCGGCGTGTCTCGTGCTCGCCGGCCTCGCACAATCTTCCGGTCCCGGCGCCTCTGCTCAGTGCGGACCCAACGCCATCGCCTGCGAGAACCAGAACACCGGATCGCCGGCGAGCGAGTGGGACGTCGACGGCGCTGGCGATGCCACCATCCAGGGCTTCGCCACCGACATCAGCGTCAATCGCGGACAGACGGTTCACTTCAAGGTGAAGACCGACGCCGCGACCTACCAGATCGCG